>NZ_QRWU01000009.1:364-62582 GCF_003459795.1 Collinsella sp. AF18-8LB | reverse complement strand
TATATTGCCAGACCGGAGGGGCCCCGGGGGCGGGAATCTGGGCGTACACATTTCCTACATATCTTGTGATCCGACTAACGTTTGCCAGCCGTTACCTACCGCTCGCCGAGCATCTCTTTATATAAGGCAGTCTCATGGTTAAAGCGGATACGTCCCCCTAGCTAACGCACAGCCAGCATCGAGCAACTCATCACGTTCTTCCACCGAGAACCCCTCGGCGTAGACGCGCACCACTGGTTCGGTCCCGCTAGGACGGACCAGCAGCCACGTGTCATCCTTAAATGACAGACGCAAGCCGTCCATATGACTAACGTTTTGCGGCACCTTGCCACAAATCGACTTGGGGTTTACGCCCGGCAGCAGGGTTCGTAACGTTTCGGCATCTTCGGCCTCAAGGCGCAAATCGCGTCGACCGTAACTCGTCTTACCAAAACTGTCCTCGAGTTGGTCGACCAGAACGCCCAAAGGCGCGTCCGTCTTTGCCATAAGCTCACACAGAATCAGACAGGCGAGGATTCCATCGCGCTCGGGCATATGCGCGGCGATGCCGATACCACCGGCTTCTTCGCCGCCCATGAGGACGCCGCCCTTCTTCATCTCCGCCGCTATATATTTGAAACCGACTGGTTTGACGGTCACGCGGCAGCCAAGCGCCTCGGCAATGCGACGCACGAGCGTCGAGCATGAAAGATTGACGACGACGCGCCCCTCCAAATTACGAAATTGAACCAAGTCGCCCAAAACGAGCGCCATGATCTGATGCGGATGTATATATCTGCCGCGCTCGTCAACCGCGCCGATACGGTCGGCGTCGCCGTCGGTCACCAGGCCAGCGCAAGCTCCGTCCTCGATAACCGTGCGCTCGCAAGCGTCCACCCACGGTTCAACGGGGTCGGGGCAGATATCTTCTTGGTCAGACGCCTGCCCGGCGTGAATCTCGTGCACCTCAACGCCAAGCTCGCGCAGCAAGTCGGCTAGATAGCCCTGGGCCGCGCCGCCCATGGGATCGACAACCACGCGCAGGTGCGCGGCGCGGATGGCTTCGGCATCGACAAATGATGCCACCGCCTGCATATAGTCAGGAATGATATCCGCGGTGCGATATTGCCCCTCGATCCCCATTGGCTCGGGAGCCATGGTCTCTTCGAGCTCTTCGATGACATCCTGGTTGGCGGTTGAGCCGTCACCCATGCGAATCTTGAGGCACAGATAACCCTGCGGATGATGGGACCCCGTCACCATGAGCGCGCCGCACGCCTCACCGTCATAAGCCGCCGCCCACGTAAGGGCAGGGGTCGGAACAGGTCGCGAAGCGAGCACGGCGTCCAGCCCGTGCGCTGCTAGCACGCCCGCCGCAAGTTCAGCGAACTCGCTCGCCAGGGGCCGGGTGTCGAACCCTATATATACCGTTTTGCCCGGATTGGTCTTTTGCCACAACTCGCCGACGGCATCGGCGATACGGGCAACGTTATCGGCAGTGAAGTCCTCATCAACGCGAGCGCGCCAACCGTCAGTTCCAAAATGAATTATCGCGCACACGCGCAGACACCTCACAGTGTTTGGATCATGGTACGCATGGGGTATACCCGCAACATGCACTCGGCAACCTGCCGGCACCAGCATTCACCATTTGGGCAAATGCTGCCGAGGACATGCAAGCAACAAAAAAAACCGCCCCGTATGGAGCGGTTTTGCCCTTTATATATCGAGCGCCTCGGCCATCGCGGCCGTAGTGATTGCCGTGGTTCCACAGCAACTGCCCACCATTGCGGCACCGGCATGTCTCCATTCGATGCATGCGCGCGCGAAAGCTTCGGGGTTCTCGTGCCATACGGGGCCATCCTGAGTCTGGACCGGATCGCCTACGTTGGGACGCACCGTGACGGGAGTAGTCGCCGATGCAACCATCCTGGGCACCGCCGCGTTCGCGGCCGCAAGCGAACAGCAATTAACACCAACCGAGTTTGCGCCGTGTTTTTCGGCGTACAAAACGGCTGCCTCGATGTTGAGGCCATCGCCCAACAGGTCGCCTTTATCGTCAACGACAAAACTCACCAGAACAGGCATGCCATCGGCGGCATCTCGGGCGCCGGCAAGCATGGGCTGCAAATTACGGATAGACGTCACCGTCTCGATCAGCAGACCGTCAACGCCGGCGTTGAGCAAGGCGTGCGCCTGTTCGCGCGCAATGCCTCGGATTTCACGATACTCGGCAGAGTCCTCGGCAAACCACTCAATACCGATCGGGCCCATCGAGCCCAGCAGCAGCTGAGGGTGCGCCTGGCGGGCATCGTCGACGGCCCCGCGATTGACCTCCGTCACGGACGGCGCAATCTGGTCATGCTTGAGGGCATAGCTCGATGCCTGAAAGGTGTTGGTAATGAGCACCTGCGCGCCGGCGGCGACATACAAGCGATGGATACGAGAAACGGTCTGCGGCTCTGCCAGATTCCAAAACGCCGGTGGAATGTCGGCGGCATCGTACTCACTCAACAGAACACTGCCCATGGGGCCCTGCGCCAACAAGGTCTCGCTCGACAAGCGGCGCGTAAGTTCCTCGGCACCAAAGCGGTTGTAATAACTCGTATCCATATATATCCCGCTATTCCTCGACGCTGATTCCCTGCTTTTCGAGATAGGCGAGCCAGCGGCTCATCGTGTCCTCGGATAGCGCATGCTCCATCATGCAGGCCTCGGAATCGGCTCGCTCAAATTCGACACCGAGCTCCTGAACCAAAAACGTGCGGATGAGGCGATGACGGTACCAGATAGCCGTGCCAACCTCGCGGCCGCGATCGGTCAGGATCACCTTGCCGTAGTGCGATTGCTCGACAAGCTCGGATGCCTTGAGCGCCGAAACCGCTTTATTGACCGATGCCTTGGAGACGCCAAGGCGCTGCGCGATGTCGACCGATCGCACGCCGTTGGTTTCCCCCTCTTCGCTTTCAATGCGAACCATGCACTCCAAGTAGTCTTCGTTCGCCACCGTCAGATGTAGTTCGCGCGAGCTATTTGTCGTATCCATGATCTTCCGTCCCTTCTGCATTCAATGGCTGATTCTACCCCATCCAAGCGTCGTGGTATGCCGTGGCATACCGTGCTAGAGTTCTTGTTGCACACGACGACCAAGATTGGAGCGGTCTTTATGGAAAACACCACCACGAGCCCCGATGTCCTCGAGCGCTTTTTGCGCTACGTCCAGATCAACACGCAGTCCGAGGATGCAAACTGCGACCAGGTACCCTCGAGCGCCGTTCAGTTTGACCTTGCCAACATGCTGGCTGAAGAGCTGCGCGAGCTTGGTGCGGAAGATGCCCACGTGACCGAGCACGCCTATGTCTGCGCGCATATCCCCGCAAGTGTGGGCGCTGAGGACAAGCCCGCCCTGGGCCTGATCGCCCATCTCGACACCACCGAAGTTGCACCGGGCGCCGGCGTGAAGCCGCACATCGTGCACTACGAAGGCGGCGACCTGGTCTGCGGCACGGTTGACGGTAAGTCCGTTGCCATGAGTACCGCCAAGCTTCCCGCCCTGAACGACCTCGCGGGTGAGGACCTGGTCTGCAGCGATGGCACCACGCTGCTGGGCGCGGACGACAAGGCAGGCGTCGCCGAGATCATGTCGCTTGTCGCGCGTATCGCTCAGGACCCTTCTCTGCCCCATCCCGCACTCGGCATTTGCTTCTGCCCTGACGAGGAGATCGGCCACGGAGCCGAGCTGTTGGATATCGATACCTTTGGCTGCAAGTACGCCTACACGGTCGACGGTGGCCCCATCGGCGAGCTGGAGTGGGAGTGCTTTAACGCCGCCGAGGCGACCGTCCGCTTTGAGGGCCAGTCCATCCACCCGGGCGACGCCAAGGGCCGTATGGTCAACGCAGGCAATCTGTTCTGCGACTTCAACGCGTTGCTCCCCTACATGCAGCGCCCGGAGTATACGGAAGGCTACGAGGGCTTTTATCACCTTGAGGGTGTATCTGCAACCGTCGATCACGCCACAGCGCGCTATATCGTCCGCGACCATGACGCCGCCAAGTTCCAGCAGAAACTCGACCTTATTGATGCCGCCGCCTCGATGCTCAACCAGCGCCTGGGTGAGGAGCGCGTGACGGTCGAGATTAAGCAGCAGTATCGAAATATGGCCGAGATCGTTCGTGACTATCCCGAGCTTATTGATGTTGCCAAGGAAGCCTACCTTGCCTGCGGCGTTGAGCCCCAAGTGCTGCCGATTCGCGGCGGCACCGACGGCGCGCAGCTGTCGTTCCGCGGTCTGCCCTGCCCCAACCTTTCCACCGGCGGCTATTGCTACCACGGCGTCAACGAGTTTGTCCCGGTCAGTTCGCTCGTCAAGATGACCGACGTCCTGCAGGAGCTCGTCGCCCGTTTCGCATAAGCCTGGCCGCATAAGCCCAAAAGACGAATCGCCCCGTCCTCTAGAGAGAACGGGGCGGTTTTTGATACAAGGGGAGTAGTCAACATCGCAGGTTGAGCCAACGTCAGCGAGCGACGTCCAAGGCGAACAAGTTGGCATGAAAAAGGCAGGGCATTGACCTTCTGGTCATGCCCTGCCTTTTGAATGACAAATTGTCGCCTTGGGCGGCGCGCAGCGTCGAGCCGTTACGGCGTTTGGTAAAACGCCGTAACTTAGTAGTTGGCTTCGTAGCCGTTACCGTCGCCGGTGGGCTCTTCGTAGTAGTCCGAATCGCTCGAATCGCTTGAGTCATCGGAATTGTCAGAGCTGACCGATGAGGTTGCGGTACCGTTTGCGTAGTCGTCAGACGTATTGTTGTTCAGGTCGCCAATCGTAGAGCTGGAACCGTCGGAAAGACCCATGGTGTTGGGACCCTTGGGATCCTTGCCGGCATCGACACGCTCCATCATTTCCTTGAGCTCGTCCTCGTAGACAAAGACGTAGCTCACACCGTCGATCATGGTGCTGTCGTCGGCGTACGAGGGCAGGTTGGCCGAGTAGATACCGTCGACATCCATACCGCGCATGGCGTTGACCGTAGACACGATATCCTGAACGCTCATATCGGTTACGAGCATATCGGACAGCGAATTAACCAGGCCAAAGATCTTCGTGGCATCGAAGTTATTGAGAATCTGGTTGGCAAGGGCGCCAAGCACCTGACGCTGGTGGCGCATGCGCGTGTAATCGCCGTCGGCATAGATGTAGCGGCAGCGGGCATAGGTAAGGGCGGTAGCTCCGTCCATATGCTGCTGACCAGCGGTAATCTTAATATCCAGGTGCTCGGGGTCGTCAACATCATCGGTTGCGTTAATGTCGATACCGCCAACCGAATCAATCAGCGCCTGCATACCGTCGAAGCTGACCTCGGCATAGTGGGAAATCTGAACACCGCACAGCTCGTTGACCGCCTCGACCATGGCTTCGGCGCCGCCAACGGTATGGCAGGCGTTGATCTTCATGGTCTCGCCCTTGTACACGACCCTGGTATCGCGCGGAACGGAAATGAGCGTCGCCTGCTTTTGCGTGGGGTCGATGCGTGCCAAGATAATCGAGTCGGCACGATACGTATCCTCGCCCGGACGGCCGTCGGTGCCAAGAAGCAGCACGTAGAACGGATCCTTTGCCTCATCGGTGTCAACCAGAACCCGACGCAGATTGTCGGTAATGACATTAGAATCGCCGAGCTTGCCCATAATGGTGGCAAACCACAGGCCGGCAGCGGTAGTGGCACTCAGCAGCACGCCAAGCACGACAATGAGCGCGACGTGACGAATCGTGTGGCTACGACGGCGCTGGCGGGCGCGCTCGGAATAGCGAGCGACGTTGTCGCGGCTGTAGATCTTGGCCTGCGCACCAGTCGAGGGTCTTCGGGTGTTATCCGCCAGGGGCTTCTTGTTAAACATAGGCAACCTGCATTAGTAGATGACGGGATCGGGGACGGTGGCATGTTCGACATGCGCGCCAAGCGCCTGCAGCTTTTCGACAAACTGCTCGTAGCCACGTTTGATGTGATGGATGGCAGAGACCTCGGTAACGCCGTCGGCGATAAGACCGGCAACCACAAGCGCCGCGCCGCCACGAAGGTCGGGCGAGGTGACCTGTGCACCCGAGAAGCCCTTGACGCCATGAATCATGGCATGATGGCTCTCGATACGAATGTCGGCACCCATGCGCACCAGCTCAGAGGCAAACATAAAGCGATTCTCGAAGATGTTCTCGGTAATAACGGAACTGCCGTCGGCGAGGGCGGAGAGCACCATAATTTGTGCCTGCATGTCGGTCGGGAAGCCGGGGAACGGAAGCGTCTGGATGTCGACCGGCTTGATGCGCTCGGCGCGATTCACGTGAACGCCGTCGTCAGTACGCTCGCAATCGATGCCCATGAGCTCCATCTTCTTGAGCACCATGCCCAGATGGATGGGGCAAAAACCCGTGACGTCGACACCGCGATCGTCAGCCATCAGCGCACCGGCGACGATAAAGGTACCGGCCTCGATGCGGTCGCCCACCACGCGATGGGTAACGGGATGGAGCTCTTCCACGCCCTCGATGGTCACGACAGGCGTACCGGCGCCGACAATCTTGGCGCCCATTTCGTTGAGCATGTTGGCGAGATCGACGATCTCGGGCTCGCGGGCGGCATTGTCGATAACCGTGGTGCCCTGTGCACGCACAGAGGCCATGATGAGGTTCTCGGTCGCACCGACACTGGCAAACTCGAGCGTGACGGTGGTGCCGCGCAGGCCCTGAGGCGCGCTGGCGTTGATGTAGCCGTGGGCGGTATCAAACTCTACGCCCAGGGCCTCAAGACCCAGAATGTGCATATCGATCTTGCGAGCACCCAGGTTGCAGCCGCCCGGCATGGCGATCTTGGCGCGATGGAAGCGACCCAGCAGGGGTCCCATGACGGCGGTGGAAGCACGCATCTTGGCAACGAGCTCGTAGGGGGCCTCCCAAGAATCGGCCTGAGAGGTATCGATCTCGAGCGTGTGCTCGTCGAGAACATCGATCGTAGCGCCCATGCCCTTGAGCACCTTGCCCATCACGTGGACATCGGAAATATCGGGCACGTTCTGCAGCGTCGTCTTGCCCGGCGCCAGAAGCGTTGCCGCCATGAGTTTGAGCGCGGAGTTCTTGGCACCCGAAACGGGCACGGAGCCTCCGATGGCATGGCCACCCTCAACGCGGATAATATCCAAGGTCTACCCTTTCAAAAAGCATGCCCGGGGTGGCTGGGCCATCCCGGGCATGATGTGTTCGCAAATGGTCGAACGTTAAATCGTTTGACTATTGGGCAAGCTTGAGCTTACACCATGCGATTTCATTATAGAGGTAGGCGCGGCGTGCATCATCCTCCGACAAATTACCCAGCTTCTCTTCAAAACCTTGAATATCAGCTTTAAGCTTGTCGGCATCGACGGTCGCCAGATCGCAAGCGCGCTCGGCGAGAACGGTCACGACATCGTCCGCAACCTGGGCATAGCCGCCGGCCACGGCAAACGTGTGGTCGACAGTGCCCATGGCCTTATCGGAAACGCGAACGTAACCGCGGTCGATCGTGCAGATCTCGCTGGAGTGAGCAGGCAGAACGCCAAACTCGCCATCCGTGGACGGAATCGACACAAACGCAGCGTCGCCCTCATAGGCGCAGCTCACGGGGCACACGATGCGGATACGCATAACCTACTTCTCCCCCATCTTGCGGGCGCGCTCGCGCACGTCCTCAATCGTGGAAGCATAGCGGAAAGCCTGCTCGGGCAGGTCATCGGCCTTGCCGTCGACAATCTCGGCGAAGGAGCGGACGGTATCCTCGACGCGGACGTAGACACCGGGGTTGCCGGTGAACTTCTCGGCGACGTGGAAGGACTGCGAGAGGAACTGCTGAATCTTACGAGCGCGGTTGACCGTAAGGCGCTGCTCCTCGGACAGCTCGTCCATACCCAGAATGGCGATGATGTCCTGAAGGTCGAAGTACTCCTGTAGGAGCTCCTGGACCTTGACGGCGACACGGTAGTGCTCCTCGCCGACGATCGAGGGATCGAGAGCGTCGGAGGAAGACGCGAGCGGGTCGATAGCCGGGAACAGGCCGAGCGACGAAATGCTACGCGAAAGAACCGTGGTGGCGTCGAGGTGCGTAAACGTCGTGGCAGGCGCCGGGTCGGTCAGGTCGTCTGCGGGGACGTAGACAGCCTGGACGGAGGTAATGGAGCCCGTCTTGGTCGAGGTAATGCGCTCCTGGAGGTCGCCCATCTCGGTTGCCAGCGTGGGCTGGTAACCAACGGCGGACGGCATACGGCCCAGCAGTGCGGAAACCTCGGAACCTGCCTGGGAGAAGCGGAAGATGTTGTCGATGAACAGCAGAACGTCCTGGCCGCGATCGCGGAAGTACTCAGCGGTGGTAAGGCCGGCCAGACCGATGCGAAGACGCGCTCCGGGCGGCTCGTTCATCTGACCATAGACCAAGCAGGTCTTGTCGATAACGCCAGACTCGCTCATCTCGAGGAACAGGTCGGTGCCCTCGCGGGTACGCTCGCCGACGCCGGTGAACACCGAGGTGCCGCCGTGCTCCTGGGCGAGGTTGTTGATGAGCTCCTGAATCAGAACGGTCTTGCCGACGCCGGCGCCGCCGAACAGGCCCGTCTTGCCGCCACGGATGTAGGGCTCAAGCAGGTCGACGGCCTTGATGCCGGTCTCGAAGATCTCGGTCTTGGTGGTGAGCTCGTCAAAGCGGGGCGCTGCATGGTGGATGGGGTAGAACTCCTCCACCTCGGGCATGGGCTTGCCGTCGACGGGCTTGCCCATGACGTTCCAAATGCGGCCGAGCGTCTTGGGACCAACGGGCATCTTCATGGGCTCACCGGTATCGGTGGCGATGAGGCCGCGCTGCAGGCCGTCGGTCGAGGACATGGCGACCGTGCGGACGACGCCGCCCGGAAGCTGACTCTCGACCTCGAGGATCGTGCTCAGATGACCGATCGGGGTCTCGGCCTCGACCGTGAGCGCGTTGTAGATCGGGGGCACCGCGCCGTCAAACTTGACGTCGACGACAGGGCCGATGATACGCACGATGCGACCATCACCGGCAGTCGTCTTCTTGGTGGCTTCCTCGACCGCAAGCTTTACGGTGTTATTAGCCATTACTGTTCCTCCAATGCTGAGGCTCCGCCGACGATCTCGTTAATCTCGGTCGTGATCGAAGCCTGGCGCACGCGACTATACGTGCGGGTAAGGGTCGAGATGATCGCGGTGGCGTTTTCCGTCGCGGAGTGCATGGCCTTGCGGCGTGCACCCTGCTCGGCAGCCGCCGAATCGATCAGGGCCTGGTAGATGACCGTCAGGATATACGACGGTACAAGCTTGCCGAGAACATGCTCGGGAGAGGGCACGAACTCGAACGTGGACGAGATGCGCTTAGGGGCGTCGGTCTCGTTCTTACGCGGACCGTGGGCCATAGCGATCATCTCGGGGTCGAGCGGCAACAGATGCTCGACGCGAAGCTCCTGATCCACGCGGTTCTTTGCGTGGTGGTAGACAAGCTCGACACGGTCAAGCTCACCGGCACGATACGCATCGCAGATATGAGAGGAGATCATGCGGGCCTGATTGAAATCGGGCTCAGAGGAGTTGCCCTCAAAGTGCATGATGACGTTTGCGCGGTCGCAAAAATACGTGGCCGGCTTGCGCCCGCACGCGATGATCTCGCACTCGATGCCGTCGTTCGCCCAAGAAGCGGCGAGCTTTTCGGCCGTACGCTCCACTGTCGTATTGAAACCGCCGGCAAGGCCGCGGTCCGAGGCAATGACGACAATCAGGCCATGCTTGACGTTCTCATGCTTCTGCAGCATGGGATCGGTGCCCGAACAGGAGGCGTCGCCGGCGACCGTCAACATGACGTCGGTCAGCGCCTCCTTATAGGGCTCGGCCTGCTTGGAGCGATCGAGGGCACGACGGATCTTGGCCGTAGAGACCATCTCCATCGTGCGCGTGATCTGCTTGGTCGTGGTAACCGAGGAGATTCGCTTCTTAATGTCGCGAAGGTTGGCCATAGGGCTTAGTTCTCCTCTGATCCAGAAACATCCGAATGGTGCTTGGCCATGAACTGCTGCTTAAAGTCGCCGATGACGCGCAAGAGCTCAGCCTTGGTGTCATCATCGATCTTCTTGGCGCGAACCTTGTCGAGCAGCAAGCCAAAGCCATTGTCCATGTACTCGATGAGCTCGGCACGGAAAGGCAGCACGTCGGCGATCTCCAGGTCGTCCAGGAAGCCCTCGTTGCCAGCGAACAGCGCAACGATCTGCTCGCCAACCTCAAATGGTTTATAACGCGGCTGCTTCAGGAGCTCGGTCATGCGGGCACCATGGGTCAGCTGCTTCTGAGTAGCCTCGTCAAGGTCGGAGCCGAACTGCGTAAAGCCGGCGAGCTCCTGATACGAAGCGAGGTCCAGACGGAGGTTGCCGGCGACCTGCTTCATGGCCTTGGTCTGCGCGTCGCCACCAACGCGGGACACGGAAATGCCCACGTCGACTGCCGGGCGCTGACCCTGGAAGAAGAGCTCGGACTGCAGGTAGATCTGACCATCGGTAATGGAAATGACGTTGGTCGGAATGTAGGCCGAGACATCGCCGTCCTGGGTCTCGATGATCGGCAGGGCCGTCATGGAGCCGTAACCGTTCTTCTTGGACATCTTGACGGCACGCTCGAGCAGACGAGAGTGCAGGTAGAAGATGTCGCCAGGATAGGCCTCGCGTCCGGGCGGACGATGCAGCGTCAGCGACATCTGACGGTAGGCCACAGCCTGCTTGGACAGGTCGTCGTAGATGACGAGCACGTGACCGCCGGGGTTGGTCTCGTTGGCGGGCTTACCATCCTCGCCGTTGTACATAAAGAATTCGCCGATAGCGGCACCGGCCATAGGCGCGATGTACTGCATAGGGGCGGAATCGGCAGCGGTGGCCGAAACGATGATGGTGTAGTCGAGCGCACCGTGCTGAGCGAGGGTCTCGCGGATGTTGGCAACCGTGGAGGCCTTCTGGCCGATGGCGACATAGATGCAGACCATGCCCTTGCCGCTCTGATTGAGGATAGCGTCGATGGCAATGGCGGTCTTACCGGTCTTTCGGTCGCCGATGATGAGCTCACGCTGACCACGGCCGATAGGCACCATGGAGTCGATAGCCAACAGGCCGGTCTGAACCGGCTCGCACACCGGGGTACGGTCGATGACACCGGGGGCCTTGAACTCGATGGGACGACGGTGCGTGGCGACGATGTCACCCAGGCCGTCGATAGGCTGGCCGAGCGGATTGACGACGCGGCCAAGCATAGCACGGCTCACAGGGATATCCATAATGCGGCCAGTGGTGCGGCACTCGTCGCCTTCCTTGATGGAGTCGACGGCACCAAACAGAACGGCGCCGACCTCGTCACGGTCAAGGTTTTGGGCAAGGCCGAAGACGGTCTCACCGGTATCGGAGCTCTTGAACTCCAGAAGCTCGCCTGCCATGGCGCTCTTGAGGCCGGAGACGCGCGCGATGCCGTCGCCTACCTCGTCGACCGTTGAAACCTCATGCGTATCGACCGTCGCGGAGAGACTCGTGAGCTGCTCCTGCAGTTTCTTGGCGATATCCTGGGCATTGAGGGTTTCGGACATTAGGCTTCACCTCCGTACGAATTAGCAGAGTTTGCGAGGGTCTCCTGCGCGATGCGCAGCTGCGTCTTGACGGAAATGTCACGACGCTCGCCGCGGGCCTCGAGCACCAGGCCGCCCACGATAGACGGGTCGACCTGCTCGATAAGGAATACCTTGCGGCCGAAGTCCTGCTCGCATTTCTTAGTGATGGTTTGACGCAGCTCGTCGTCGAGCGGGATCGCCGTGGTGACGGTCACGCCCACTACATCCTCGTCTTCCTCGGCAACATACTTAAAGGCAGCTGCCACCTTGGGAAGAAGGTCGAGCTGGTCGCGCTTGGACATGGTGTCGAGCACGGCGATGATCTCGGGGCTGGCAGAAGCCAAGCGCTCGATCATCTCGAGGTCCTCGAACACATGGTTCTCGGCCTTGGCGGCTTCCAGAAGGGAGCGCGCATAGGTCTCGAGCACCTTGTCCTGATAGCGGCTAGTCGGCATTCAGGCTACCTGCTTCCTGGATGTAGCGCTCGATGAGCTTCTTCTGCTCGGCCTCGTCCTCGAGTGCCTCGTCCACGATCTTGGTGGCGACGGCAACGGACAGGTCGGCGATGGAGCTCGCGGCACCGGCGTAGATGGACTTGCGCTCGTCCTCGACAGTCGTATGGGCCTTAGCGATGATCTCCTCTGCCTCCTTGTGAGCAGCCTCGATGATACGGGCGCGCTCGGACTCGGCGTCCTTACGGGCCTCGAGAACGATGTCGGCAGCCTGACGACGGGCGTCGGTGACGATCGAGTCGGACTCAGCACGCTTGGCGATAGCCTCCTGCTTGGTCTTCTCGGCCTCGTCGAGGCTCTCCTCGATCTTCTTGCCGCGCTCCTCCATGGTTTTCATGATGCCCGGCAGGGCGACCTTGGCCAGCACGATCCAGATAATCAGGAAGGCGATAAGCGCCGGGATGAACTCCGCCATCTTAGGGATGAGGATGTCCGCACCGGCAGCGCCGTCCTCGGCGAACGCGGAAACCGGCATGAGCAGCGCGGCCGCGGACGCGGAGAGTGCGATCGCGCTCTTCTGGGATGAAAGATTCATACTTGACGCTCCGTGCTATTTAACGATCAGCGCGACAACGAAGCCGATCAGAGCCAGAGCCTCGCCGAAGGCGGAGCCCATGATGAAGACGGTGAACACGCGGCCCTGGACCTCAGGCTGACGGGCCATAGCACCCGTAGCACCCAGAGCAGACAGGCCGATAGCAAGACCAGCGCCGATAACACCGAGACCGTAACCGATAACTCCCACGATTCCTCCTTTGTCGTGCGTGTCTTATTTCACGCAGGATAACCTTTTTATAACTGCCGGGCTCCATGGGTACGGGCACCGGCGGTTTAACGAATTGCCTTACCTTTAAGACGCGAACGGAAGACTACTCCTCCTCCGCGACCTCCTCTGCCTCAGAGACATACACGGCGGTAAGGACTGTGAAGACGTAAGCCTGGATGGCGCCGACCACAAGCTCGATCGCATAGATCAGGATGAGGATAGCAAGCCAGGCCAGCGAAGGCAGGGCACCGACGGCGTGGGCCGCGGAAACCTGCTGAAGCAGCGGCTGCATGAACATGCTCGCCATGATGGCGAACGAGCCCATGACCACGTGTCCTGCGAACATGTTGCAGAACAGACGGACGGCGAGTGTGATGAGGCGCAGGAAGGTCGAGAAAAGCTCGACGACCCACACAAGCACGTTCATCGGGAAGCTCACGCCCTGCGGGGCGAGGCTCTTGATGTAGCCGATCACGCCGTGAGCCTTGCATCCGTAGTAGATGAAGTACACGAAGGCGAAGATGGCGAGCGCGGCGGTGGAGCCGATTGCGCCGGTGCCGGGCTTCATTCCCGGGATCAGGCCGATCATGTTATTGATCAGGATGAACAGGAAAAGCGAGCACAGGAACGGGAAGTGCTTCTTCCAGTTCTCACCCACGACGCCCTTGCCGATATCGTTCTCGACGTACTCGATGATGTACTCGAAACCGTTGACGAAGAAGCCCTTGGGAACTAGGGTCTGCTTCTTCTTGAACACGGCCAGGACGATCAGGAGCACGATCGTGGAGACGATCAGCCAAAACGAGTACTGCGTGATGCCGCAGCTCAGATCGCCCACGACAGGAGTGGAGCTGAACTCGCTAACCAGATGATTAATCTCATCAGGCAGCTTTTCAAAAATTTCCACGACTTACCTTTCGACCTCATGAGGATCTCGCAGCGCCTTGGCGACGCGAACCGTGCAGGCGGCCATAAAGGCCACGAAGCCGATCGCCTCGCCCAGGAGGAACATGCGAAATGCCTCTCCGAACAACACAAACACAACCAAGGTAAAGACGAGCAGGGCGATTGCCGAGACCGCCAGACTCACCATGCCCTTGAGCATGTCCGCATTCTGCTTATCGTCAAGAACCGGCTTGAGCGTAAAAACAAAGGGAAGAAAGGCGACCGCGCCCGCGATGACGCCTGCAACGATAGCAAGCAGATCGGCTATCTGAAACACTGGCGTCCTCACTTTCCTTCTTTAACGCTTCCCAGAACAGTTCCCGCCAAACATTGGTGACTATTGTACGAGCCAATGGCTAAAGTACAACCGAAAAAGCATCGGTTAATACTCACCTGTTCGTTTTCTTAAGACCTTCTTTATGTCGCAGGTAGGTAATACGTTTTTCTCGAACCCCTCTGGGCTAAACGTCCGTTAACAGGAGTGCGCGTGGACGTCTTTTGCTCGCCCGCGCGCACCATTTCTTCGTATTTGTGACCGTAGCCGACAAGGCCCGACGACTAGAGCGTGCCGTAGATGCGGTCGCCGGCGTCGCCCAGGCCGGGAACGATGTAGGCGGCCTCATTGAGATGGTCGTCGATAGCACAGGTATAGATATGCACATCGGGATCCTTCTCGGTCAGCGACTTGAGACCCTCGGGCGCCGCGACGATGCACAGCATGCGGATGTCCTTGACACCGCGCTCGCGCAGGTAGCTGATGGCCATCTCGGCCGAACCGCCCGTGGCGAGCATGGGGTCGACGACCAGGCAAGTGCGCTGGTCGATATCCTTGGGCATCTTGCAGTAATACTCGTGCGGCTCGTGGGTAACCTCGTCGCGCTCCATGCCGATGTGGCCCACGCGAGCGGAGGGCACCAGGTCGAGGATGCCGTCGACCATGCCAAGGCCAGCACGCAGGATGGGCACGATGGCGAGTTTCTTGCCGGCGAGCTGTTTGAACGTGGCGGTAGTGATGGGGGTCTCGACCTCGACGTCTTCCATAGGCAGGTCGCGCATGGCCTCGTAGCCGTTAAAAAGCGCGAGTTCGCGCACGAGCTGGCGGAACTGGTTGGTGCCGGTGTTTTTGTCGCGCAGGATCGACAGCTTGTGCTGGACGAGCGGGTGATCGACAAGCGTCACACGGGACGCGTCGTAGGTGACGGTCATGGGTTGATTGCCCCTTTCGTTGCGGCCGCAAAACGGCCTTGCTGACAAGGCGCGCAGCAATGTTGCCGCCGAACGCCATGCATTAGTTTAGCGGTTTATTGTATCGAGCAGCCCATCGCAGCCCTACTGTGCGGTACTGAGCGAGCGCTTGACTGCATCACGCCAGCCCGCAAGGTTTTGCTCGCGGCGCTCGGCAGACATGTGGGGAAGGAAGGTCCTAACGATCTGGGCATTTTGCTCCAGCTCTTCTAGGTCTTCCCAATAGCCGACGGCAAGACCCGCCAAGTACGCGGCACCGATTGCCGTGGTCTCTACCGTCTCGCATTGCAGCACGGGGATATCCAGCAGGTCGGCCTGGAATTGCATGATGAACTCGTTGCGCGAGGCACCGCCATCGACAGACAGGCGCTCGATCGAAAGCCCCACGTCCTGCTCCATGGCGCGCAGCACGTCGTAGCTCTGATATGCCATGGATTCGCAGGCGGCACGTACGATGGTCGCACGGCTCGAGGCGCCGGTCAGACCGCACACGATACCGCGGGCATGCGGGTCCCACCAGGGAGCACCCAAACCCGCAAAGGCGGGAACGAAGTAGCAGCCCTCGTTGTCGTTAATCGAAGCGGCGAGTTGTGCCGACTCGCTCACGCTCGAGATGATGCCCATGTTGTTGCGAAGCCAGTTCATGGTGGAGCCGGCAGCGAAGATGGAGCCCTCGAGTGCATAGCTGATCTTCCCGTTCGCAGCGATACCGATGGTGGAGACCAGGCCGTTCTTGGATTCGACGATCTCGTCGCCGGTGTTCATGAGCATAAAGCAACCCGTGCCATAGGTGTTTTTGGTCTGGCCGGGACGGAAACAGCAGTGACCGAACAGCGACGCCTGCTGGTCGCCCGCCACGCCCATGATGGGCGGCGTGTTGGTCATGATGTCGCTCGCGACGCGGCCGTAGTCGCCCGAGCTCCAGCGAACCTCGGGCATCATGGAACGTGGAACGTCAAAGAGCGCCAGCAGGTCGTCGTCCCAGTCGAGCGTATGGATATTAAAGAGCGCCGTGCGGCTGGCATTGGTGTAGTCGGTGGCAAAGACCTGGCCGCCGGTGAGGTTGTAGATGAGCCAGGTGTCGATGGTGCCAAACATGAGGTCGCCCGCCGCCGCGCTCTCGCGTGCGCCGTCGACGTTGTCGAGAATCCACTGCACCTTGGAGGCCGAGAAATACGGGTCGAGCGTGAGTCCCGTGCGGGAGCGCACCAACTCCTCGCAACCCTGTTCAACCAACGCGGCGATTGCCGGCGCGGTACGGCGGCACTGCCATACGATGGCGTTATAGATCGGCTGACCGCTCACGCGGTCCCAGACCACCGTGGTCTCGCGCTGGTTGGAGATGCCGATGGCGGCAATGCGGTCGGAGTGGATGCCGCTCTTAAACTGGACTTCCATCATGACGGCGATTTGACTGGCGAGGACCGCCATGGGGTCTTGCTCTACCCAACCGGGACGCGGAAAACTGGTTTTGACGCTGCGACGCGCCTGCGCGACGATGCATCCGTACTCGTCGACGATGGTCGCAAGTACCGAGGTGGTGCCGCAGTCGAGCGCCATGATGTAGGAACCGCCAAAGTTAAACGAAGCATCTTCCATGCCCAGGCTGCCCAGATTCAACGACATCGCTTACACCTTTCTATTGCATCGGGTCGGACAGGACCCGTTCGATCTCTGATGCGGGAAGTGCGCCTTGGCGCAGGATCTGGAGCCCGCCGTGCTGGAACGACACGATGGTCGAGGCGTCGCGACACGGGGTCTCACCGGCGTCGACGGCAACATCGACCCCCTCCAGGATGCGACCCTCGACGGCGGCAAAGCTTGCCGGCGAGGGCGCGCCGTGCGTATTGGCGCTCGTGCAGGCAAGGGGACTGCCGCAGGCGCGGATGAGCGCCTGGACCACGGGAGAGGCCGAAGCGCGCAGGGCCACGGTGTCGTCGGCAGCGCGCATAAAGGTCGGCACGCAGGGGGCTGCCTTAATCACGATAGTCAGGGCTCCCGGCCAGCATCGTCGCGCGAGTACGCGGGCATCTTCCGGGATATCCACGCCATAGCGGTCGAGCGCTTCGACGCCATCGACCAGCCAAGCGACGGTTTGCGTGAGTTCACGTTGCTTGAGAGTGAAGATGCGGCGGTAGCCGGTACCGAGCGCAGGGACCGCGGCGCCATTGACGGTGGCTTGCGGGTCGCATGACCACGACGGGAACTCGCTTGTATCTTGGGGGACGGCATCGGAGAAGGCTTTAACTGCCACGGCGACACCGTAGACAGTCTCGGTCGGGATCAAGGCCAGGCCGCCGCGGCCGAGCACCTCGGCAGTGCGCTCGACGGCAAGCCGATGCGGCTCGCGCGCTCCCTCGTATACCCGATAGACCGTCTGCATGTGTATGCCAGCCCCTTACGCTCTGGTGCAAGTTTGTTTACTGTGGGGCATTCTCGCACGAAACGTTCAACCTATTTGTCCAGAGCGCATGTTGGTTTGGTGAGCGGCTCTAGTAGTCGGTGAAAGTGAGGGGGTTATTGGACTGCGACGAACTTCTTTGGCCTGCCGGCATGGCGTTCTTGGGCGGCGTAGCGCTCGATGCTGTCTATCGTTATCATCCGACGGCCGTCGACGAGTTCAACATCGAGCTTTCCGGCTTTGACCAGCGCGGTGATCCGCGGAGCGGAGACTTTGAGGTCCAGCGCTGCGTCTTTAAATGTTCGGCACGCCGCTTCCCGAGCGTCCTCGTGGTCGATTTCGACTGAAAGGGCCACGACCTCGGCCGAGCGTTCGTACCCTGCCGGAGTCAAACCGTTGTTGAGGTCGTCGGCTAAAAACGCCATCAGCGCCTCGGTGGCATGGGCAATCGCTTCTTCGCGCGTATCGCCATCGGCAAAGGCGCCGGGAATCTGCGGGAAGCTGGCACAGTAACCGTCGTCTTCTTTTATGAGAACGCAATCATAGGTAAATCGATGCCTCATTTTGCCTCCAACTACCATCCAGCTTGGCGACGAATACTTGCCCACGTGCCCTTCTTTGGTCGATCACCACCAGAGCCGTTCACGGCGACAACACGGCCACCAGAAACATACTTAGCATGACTACCAACTTGCGCGACCTTCACGAATCCATCGTGCTTGAGTAGGGCAATGATTTCCCGAAAGGTAGGAGGTTGCATGGGCCGACCTCTGTCAGCCGTCCTAATTATAAACTACTTTATAATTTTTGCTAACCAGTTAATAAATATTACTGGCGCTGTTTGGGCTCGGTGACGATGGCCCGAACGATGCGGGGGCGATCGGTGAGATCGCGGACGACGCGCACATCCGAAAGGCCCGCCTGGCGGCAGAGTTCGGCGGCGGCGTCGAGGGCACCCTCGTAGAGCTCGCAGGCAAAGAGTCCGCCGGCACGCAGCATATAGGGTGCCGCATTGAGCAGGCGGCGGAAAATGTCCAGGCCATCGGCACCGCCCTCGAGCGCTAAATCGGGCTCGAAGTCCTTGACCTCGTGCGGCAGCGAGCGCATAACGTCGGTCGGGATGTAAGGCGGGTTGGAGACGAGCACGTCGAAGGTGCCCCACTCGTCGTGGGGAATGGAGCTCACCAGGTTGGTGAGGCTGAAGGCAACCTCATCTGCCGTGAGGCCGAGCGCGTCGCGGTTTTTGGTGGCCAGATCAATGGCACGCGGCTCGATATCGGTAGCGGTGCAGGTAACGTGGCCGCGGCGCTCCCAAGCAAGGGAGAGCGAGATGCAGCCCGTGCCGCAGCCGACCTCGAGAACGCGAGCAGTGCGGGGCTCGGCTGGGGCAGGCGCAGCGGCATCCTGAGCTGAAGCCGTCTCCTGGTCGGCACCCTCGATGGCGATGCCGTATTCGTCGAGCTCGGGCTCAGCAGCTTCCGCAGTCTCGGCTTCCGCTGCCTGCGCGGCGGCTTCCTCGGCCTCGCGGTCGGCCAGTTCCTCGGCATAGGCACGGCTACCCAGCACGTCGCTGCCTAGCGCCGCCTCATCGGCAGCCGTCAGGTTAGCGGCACGGCGCTCGGCGGTCGCGCGTTCGTCTGCCAGCGCGGCCTCGGCTTTGCGGGCCTGCTCGACCTCATCGTTCCAAGGCAGCTCAACTCGCTGACGGGCAGCAGCCTCGGGGCTCAGCACCTCGGCATCCAGATAATTGAGAACTTCCTCGACGAGCATCTCGGTCTCGGGGCGCGGAATGAGCACACCGGGGGCGCACGCGACGTCGATCATGCGAAACTGCGTGCTGCCCGTGATGTATTGCAGCGGCTCGCCCTTAGCGCGGCGGACAACGGCCGCGTGCATGGTCTCGAGCTGGGCCGCGTTAAGCATCTCGTCCATGCGCATATATAAGTCGATGCGTGCCAAACCCGTGGCAGCGCACAGCAGCCACTCAGCAGAAAGACGGGGGTGCTCCTCGCCACGCTCGGCTAGGTACTCCTTGGTCCACTCGAGACAACGCTTGATGGTCCAGATCTCGTTTGCCATGGGGCCCTCCCCTCTTAAGCGCCGGGCGGCGCGCGAATGTCGGAGCAGATTGTACGCGAGGCAAGCGTTTGGCAAGGGACGATTGAAGGCGATTATCGAGAATCAGCCCAGATTTTTACTTGGAACCTGCCCGAAGTGTTCATTCGTCGACGTCTAAATCTGCATCCGTCAAGTTTTTGGCAAGGTTGCCCCAAAACTGACCAATATCTAACCAAGAACTTGCCAAATCACTTGACGCGCGACGCATCAAAAAATGCACTGCAGCTTCTTGGACGATTTTTTGAGCAATATTTTCAATAACAGATGAACGTCGCAATTTCTTTGAGCAGGTAGCTGGCTTAATGGCCATCAAAGCCGATTGAATAACATCTCAAAGCAATGTGCCCAACCCAGTCATTGGGGACGTTCTTAAACGACTAGCTATCGGGGACAGTCTTCGCAGCCAGCCGCGAAGGACCGTCCCCATCTGCCGGCCTTTAGGGACAGTCCCCAACTGCCGGCACAAAAGGAGCGTCCCCAACTGCCAGGTGCCGCAAGAATGTCCCTTTTGACTAGTCATTTAAGAACGTCCCCAATGACTACCTTGGAAACCCCGCAGGTTGAGCATACCGCATCCGGAGCAAGGCAACGCTGCAGGTAGAGGACGGACAGCGAGCGACGTCCAGAGCGAACAAGTTGGCATGAAAAAGGCAAGGCATAGACCTTCTGGTCATGCCTTGCCTTTTGAATGACAAATTGTCGCCCTGGGCGGCGCGCAGCGTCGGCTGGTCCGCCGTTCGGTAGAACGGCGGAACCTACACAGCTTGTGCCAGCTTCTCGGCTCGCTCGGCGGCGGCGAGCGCCTCGATGACGGTGCCGAGCTGATCGCCCAGAAGGACGCCGTTGTAGGTGGAGTTGAAACCGATGCGGTGATCGGTCACGCGGTCCTGGGGCTGGTTGTAGGTACGGATCTTCTCGGAACGGTTGCCGTGGCCGATCTGGCTCTGGCGCTCGGCACCGAGCTCCGCCTGCTGCTTCTCGAGCTCCATCTCGTACAGACGGGCACGCAGCATCTGCATGCAGACCTCGCGGTTCTGGATCTGGGAACGCTGCTCCTGCGACTGCACCACGGTGTTGGTGGGCAGGTGGGTGATGCGCACGGCGGAGTAGGTAGTGTTAACGCACTGACCGCCAGGGCCGGAGGCGCAGTAGGTGTCGATGCGCAGGTCGGACTGGTTGATCTGAACGTCGATCTCCTCGGCCTCGGGAAGCACGGCGACGGTCGCCGTGGAGGTCTGGATACGGCCCTGGGACTCGGTCTTGGGAACGCGCTGGACGCGGTGCACGCCGGACTCGAACTTCATGACGGAGTAGACGCGGTCGCCCTCGACCTTGAACTCAATGGACTTAAAGCCGCCGGCCTCGCTGGGACTAGAGTCGAGCACGGTGGTCTTCCAGCCGCGCGACTCGCAAAAGCGCTGGTACATCTTGTACAGGTCGCCGGCGAAGATGGCGGCCTCGTCGCCACCGGCGGCGGAGCGGATTTCGACGATGGTGTTCTTGTCGTCGTTGGGGTCGCTCGGGATGAGCATGTACTTGATGTCTTCCTCGAGCTGGGGAAGCTTCTCCTCGTTCTCGGAGATGTCCATCTGGAGCATCTCCTTCTCGTCCGCGTCGGTCGTGTCGCGGAGCATCTCCTTGGCGGCCTCGATGTCATCGAGCGCACCGATGTACTCGCGCGAGGCGGCGATGAGGTCGGACTGGTGCGCGTACTCCTTGTTGAGACGCGTGAACTCCTTAATATCGGAGGCGACGGCCGGGTCGGAGAGCTTCTTCTCGAGCTCCTCGTAGGCCTTGATAATCTTTTCGAGCTTGTCGCGCATGGCGGGACTCCTTTATATGCGTGAAGGTGAAAATCGGCAGAATTGATGGGACGCGGGGCGCCGCTGCGGGGGTAAACCCGGCTAGAACATGTCGATCTTCAGATACATGCGCATCCCTTCGCGTATGGGGTACATAGTTGCGGTCTAACCCATACATGATAGCGTGCGCAGGCAAACCTGCATATAACCCGCACGGAATGTGACACAGGGTCAGTCCGCCAACGTAAGGCTCTACTTTAAGAACATGGCCATATATAACGGAAGCGTCACCTTTTTGCCGTCTCGGCCGACGTTACCGTCTATCAGCTTGTACCCAAGGTTCACGTCCTGCCGCTCGAGCATGTCGTTGAGCGATACCGTAGATCCGCGCGAGGCCTTCACCTCAATGGGCACAACGCTCGCGTCGGGCGAGTCGACGAGAAACTCTATTTCCCTATCGCCCTTCTGCGACCGCCAATAACGCAGAGCCACACCCCGCGCCGAAAGCATGCAGGCGACCAGGTTCTCGTAGAGGCCGCCCTTCATGGGACCCGCGAGCTTGTTGTTCACCACCGCCTCCAGCATTTCGAAGCCGTACATGGCCATGAGCACGCCCGTATCGGCAGCATAGAGGCGAAACTTCGTCCCGTCTTCATAGGCGGCAAGAGGGAATTGGGCGGCGCTCACCGACTGGCACCGTCGCACCATACCTGCTCCCACGAGCCAATCCACGGACGAGCCAAATTTGCGCGCCGTTCCCCTGTTCTCGACCACGGAATACTGGAACTTCGTATTCTCCTTTGCGAGCTGGCGCGGCAACGATTCAAAGCACGCCCGCGCACGCACGCGCTCGGGGGCTTGCGCGTATCGAGCCACGTCGTCGAGATACGAGGCGAGCAGCCTGCTTTGCTCGTCGAAAGCAACGGCGAAGTTGCCCGTCCGCGCAAAGGCGTCCACCACCGCAGGCATACCGCCGACCGCGAGGTACTCGCGCAGCATCTGCATCATCTTCTGATTCACCGCAACGGGCACGGGCATCAACGACTCATAGTATTCCCGCAAATTGGCGATATCGTCCTCCCCATACCCGCGCGCCCAAAGGTACTCCTCGAAATCGAGGGGGCCCATTTCGACCTCTCGCTCGTACCCAACGGGAATGGAGGCGAGCGCAGCCTCCTCCTTGAACCGAATGCCCAGAAGCGAGCCCGACGCAACGACATCGCACCTGCCGTCGAGAGCGAGATACTTAAGCGCAGCGCGAGCACGCGGGCACTCCTGAATCTCGTCGAGGAAAAGAAGCGTTCGTCCTGGAACAAAGCGCACGCCGGGCACGACGAGCGATATCTGCCGGTAGATCGAGTCGGCATCGATTGGGCCATCGAACACCCGCTTAAGGTCCGGGGACCCAATGAAGTCTATGGAGATGAAGCTTTCGTAGTCCTGCCGCCCGAACTCGGCGACTATGTACGACTTGCCAACCTGTCGCGCGCCCTTGATGAGAAGGCATTCGGCGCCCTTTTCCGCCCGCCACGAACGGAGGGTGTCGAGTATCTTTCGCTTCAGCACACTACGCACCATCCTTCACCTGCTGTTTGCAGCTTTTCAGGATGGATTTTACCAACTTTTGCAGCTTTTCCGGGTGTATTTGGCCTAGATTTGCAGCTTTTCCGGGTCAAGATAGCCGCTTCGTGCAGCTTTTCCGGACTTCTAGAGGGCGCGACGCGCTTAGGAGCTGCAGAATCATAATCGCGTGCAAACGGCGGGCTAACATAGCCTTTCACCGAAAAGGGCGGGCGGCCGCGCCCTGCGACCACCCGCCCTCAATCAAAGCCCTTCTCGGCCGCCGCAGCTACCGGTTCCGGCGCCGCAGGATCACACCTGTGGCGATCAGCACCACTGCGCCGCCCGCGATGCCACCCAGGGCCATCGGCGACAAGCTGGTATCGCCCATGTTCGGCAGACCCGGCTTCTCCTCCTTCGACACCGGTGGGTTGGTGGGCGGCTCCGTCGGCGGGTTGACCGGCGGGGTGGTCGGCGGCGTGTACGTGTTCTTGAACACCGGCGCCACGTCACCGTCATAGGTTACCGTCGCCACCAGATGGCCCGCGCCGTCGTCCGTCACCGTCACCGTTACCCGGTGCTCGGCCGCGTCGTACGTCACGTTCTTCTGAGCGTCGTTCACCTCGGAGATGCTGTAGCGATACGCCCCGGGCTTGTCGTACGAGATCGCCTTGAAGCCCACCGTGCCGTCCGCCGCATTCTTGGCGGTCTGCAACACCTTGCCGTCGGCATCCTTCAGCTGGAAGGAGAACTGCCCTTCCTTCAGGTCCTCACCGCTCAGCACCTTGGAAGCCCCCAGCTTCACCTCAGTCGCGGCCGGCGCGTAGCTGTTGCTGAACGTCACCGCATCCGCAGCCTTGCCGCCCGTGCTGTAGGCAACCTGCGCCTCCAGCGCGTGCGTCTCCGCATCCTCCGTCACCGTCACCGTCGCGGTAAAGACCGTCGTGTCGTAGGTGACGCCGTTCGCCGTCGCCCCTGCCCGCTCGGACACGGTGTAGACGTACGTCCCCACCTTGTCCAGCTGCAGCGGCGCGAAGCCGAACGTACCGTCGGCGCCGTTCTGCACCGTCTGCACCACGTTACCGTCGGCGTCCTTCAGGTCGAAGGAGAACTCACCCTTGGCCAGGTCGCGGCCGGTCAGAGCCTTTGTTCCGGTAATCGTCGCCGTCGTTGCCGTCGGCGTGTAGGCGTTGGTGAAGGTCAGATCTGCAGCCGTCTTGTTCGCCGTCGCGGTCAGCTGGCCGCTGCCGTCGTCGGTCACGCTCACCGTCACATCCAACACCGCATCGCTGTAAGTGATGGTGCCATCTTGGCCCGCAACCTCCTTCACCTGGTACGCATGCGAACCAGTCGCAGTGTACGAGATGGCCTTGAAGGTAAACGCGCTACCCACGTTCGTGGTCCGGTCAATCTCCTGCCCGGTGGCCACGTCAATCAGCGCGAACGTGAACTCGCCATTGGCGGGCGTCCGCGTGGTGGCCGGGTCGGCGTTCTTAAGCACCTTGGTGCCGGAGATCTGGTAGGAGATCGCGCGCGGCTGGTAGCTGTTCGCAAACGTCATGGTGTTGGGGGTTACGCCGTTCTCGGTGCCCTCGCTCGGCTTCGCCGTGGAGCTCTCCACCACCAGCTTGCCGTCGTTGTTGTCTGCCACCACATAGGTCAGGGTGTACGTCTTGCCGGTGTAGGTCACGCCCGGCACGCCCGGCGCGTCGTCCGTCGGCTGCACCTCGCGGACCGTGTAGGTAAAGGTGCCCGCATGGTCGAAGGTCAGCTTGTCGAAGGCAACCTTGCCGTGCGCATCGTTCTTCTGGGTCTGGATCACCGAGCCGTCAGACCCCACCAGCTCGAAGGCGAAGTCTCCCGCCTTTAGCTGATAGCTGCCGTCGTGCACGTCAACGCTCTTGGTGAGGGCGATCGCGCCGGAGTCCGTCGCCTGTGCCTCATAGGTGTTGGTGAAGCTGGGCTTCGTGACATTCGTGCCGTCGTAGGCGACGCTCCCCTGCAGCGTGCCGGCATTGTCCGCAACCGTCACCACGGCATGGTGCACCGCGGCGTCGTAGGTCACGTAGGCCAGATCACCCTTCCGCTCCACGATGGTGTACTCGTGCGTGCCCGGCTTCGCGTAGGAGAAGGCGTCGAAGTTAACACTTCCGTCCGCGCCGTTGGTCGCGGTCCGGACGGGCTTGGCCCCGGCAAGCTGCTCAGCCGTCAGGTTGCCCTCGTACACATCGAAGGTGAACTCGCCGCACTTGGGGACGATCGGCGTGTTGTCGTCCTTCTTCACATAGCTCTTCTGCGCACCAAGGGCCAGGCCGGTCGCGGCCGGCTGGTAGGTGTTGGTGAAGGTATCCGAGCCGGATGCGCTCGTCACGATCGCCTTCGCATTCAGTGCTCCGTTCCCGCCGTCCGTGACCGTCACCGTATAGGTGAGGGGATGGCTGTCATAGACCATGCCCGGCTCCGCGCCCGGCTGCTCCACGATGGTGTAGGTGAAGTCCTTGCTCGCGGCGCCGTCCAAGTCGGAGAGCTGGAACTCGCGCGTGAAGCTGACCTTGCCGTTTGCATCGTTCTTCGCGGTGTCGAGCACGTTGCCGGCAGCGTCCTTCAGGTCGAAGGTGAACTCGCCGTCCGCGGGCTTCGTCGTGTGGTCGAAGCCGTCCGCAACCTTGATGGTCTTGGTCGCCGTCAGGGTTACGGAACCCTTTGCGTCGTAGGTGTTGTTGAAGGTGGGAGCCGTAGCGGCACCGTCATAGGTGACGGTCACCTTCGTCTTGTTGTTGTCGCCCTGGTTCTGCTCTACCTTGACGTGGACCTTGACTTCCTTGGCGTCGTAGGCCACGCCGTCGACGGTCTGGCCGGCTTTCTCCTCCTTGAGCGTGTAGTCGTACTCGCCCAGGTTCAGGTTCTTGACGGCCAGCTCGACCTTGCCGCCCCGGTCGTTGGTGCCCTTGGCGACCTCGTTGCCGGCCTGGTCGTACAGGCCGAAGGTGAACGCGTCGGCCGTCAGGTCCTTGCCCGTGAGGATCTTCGTCGCCTCGACGGTAACGTCCGTCGTCGGCTTCGAGTTGGTGAAGGTCGGAACGTCGGCCTCGCCGTCGTAGGTGGCGGTCGCCTTTAGCTCGCCCTTCTCATCGGAGACCTTGATGTGGACCTTCACGTCCTTCGTGTCGTACACGACGGTCGGGTCGTTGCCGGCAACCTCCTTGATGGTGTAGTCGTGATCGCCCGGCGTGTCGTAGCTGATTGCCTGGAAGGCGACCTTGCCGTCCTTGTCATTCTGGACGGTCTGGATCACGTTGCCATCCTTGTCGAGCAGCTGGAACGTGAAGTCGCCCCCTGCGAGCTCGCCACCCGTGAAGCGCTTCGTCGCCTTGAGCGTTACCGAGGTCTCCTTCGGGTGGTACGTGTTCGTGAAGGTCTTGTCTCCACTCGTTACCTGCGGTGTGGCCGTCAGCGAGCCGGTGCCATCCTCCGCGACCGTCACCTTGTAGATGAGCGCATGGGTGTCGTAGACCATGCCCGGCTCCGTGCCCGGCTTCTCCGCGATGGTGTAGGTGAAGTCCTTGCTCGCAGTGCCGCCCAGGTTGGAGAGCGTGAACTTGCGCGTGAACTTCACCGTGCCATCGGCCTTGTTCTTCATGGTATCGAGCACTTTGCCGTCGGCGTCCTTCAGCTCGAACGTGTACTCGCCGCCCCTCAGCGTGGTGTCGTGCGTGAAGCCCGGCGCGACCGCGACGACCTTGGTCGCCGTCAGCTCCGCGGATCCCTTTGCGGTATAGGTGTTCTTGAAGGTGGGGGCATCCGTCTTGCCGTCGTCGTAGGTGACGCTCGCTTCCAGCTGCCCGGCGTTGTCCACGACCTTCACCACAGCGTGGTGCACCGTATCGTCGTAGGTCACGTGGGACAGGTCGCCCTTCTGCTCCGCGATAGTGTATTTGTACTCGCCGGCCTTGGTGTAGTTGATGACCCGGAAGGTGACGGTGCCGCCCTCGCCGTTCTCAGCGGCCCGGATGGGCTGCTTGCCCTTCAGCTGCTCAGCCGTCAGGTTGCCCTCGTACACATCGAAGGTGAACTCGCCGCCCTTGAGTACGATCGGCGTGTTGTCGGACTTCACGTACGATTTCTTCGCCGTGAGTGTAGCCGAGGTCTCGGCAGGCTGGTACTTGTTGGTGAAGGTCGGGGCGGCATTCTTGTCGTCATAGGTGACAGTCGCCTTTGCCTTGTCACCGTCCGCCTTCACCGAGACGTGGACCTTCACCGCCGCGGAATCGTAGGTGATGGTCGAATCGCCGCCAGCGACCTCCTTGAGCGTGTAGTCGTACTCGCCTATGGTCAGACCGGTGAGGATGAGCTTAATCTTGCCGTCCTTGTCGTTCTGGACAGTCTGGATGGGATCAACCGTAGTCGTGTCGCCTTGATATAGACCGAAAGTGAACGCACCAGCCGTCAGGTCCTTGCCCTTGAGGGTCTTCGTCGCCTCGATAGTGGCGTCGGCCGTCGGCTTCGAGTTGGTGAAGGTCGGAGCGTCGGCCTTGCCGTCGTAGGTGGCGGTCGCGCTCAGCGTGCCGTTCTTGTTATCGGTGACGCTAACGCGCACTTTCACCGTCTTGCCGTCGTAAACGATAGTCGGGTCGGAGCCTTCGACCTCCTTGATGGCGTAGTCGTGCTCACCAGCCTCGGTGTAATCAATGGCCGGGAAGGTGATGTCGCCATTGGCATCGTTCTTTTCTTCGGCGACAACCTTATCGCCCTCCTTCACCTGGAATGAGAACTGCTGGTTCTCAAGGGTGCCGCCCGTAAATTGCTTCTTCGCCGCCAGGGTCACGGAACCCTTCGCAGCATAGCTGTTGTTGAAGGTGGCGAGGTTCACCTTGCCGTTCTTGACCTCAAGCGTCTCGCGCTTGTCATCGCCGCTCTTCTCCACCGTCACGCCTGTGACAGTCAGCTTGGCGTTCTTATCCTCGACCCTCACCGTGACGGTATAGGTCGAGGCGTCCATCGTCCAGCCGGAGTTCTGCACGCCGTCCACCGCCGCGTCGTCGTCGGCGTCGTGCGCCTCGGTGAGCGTGAACGTGTACGTACCGGCCTTGTTGAACTTCATGCCGGAGAAGTCGACCGTCTGGCCCTTGTCCTTGATGATCTTGCCACTCGTGGCCTTGGACTCGGCATGCTCATTGCCCGCCAGAGCATCCGAGACTTTGAGGTCATCATCATCGATCTGCTTCTGCGTCTCTTCCGTGGCGGTCAGCGTGAACGAGAACGCCTTCTCCGTGCTCTCAACACCGGAGACCTTCTTCGTTACCTGCGGGGTCAGTTCGTCGCTAGCTTCCGCCTTGTAGGTGTTTGTGAACACCAGCTTGTTGGCTTCGGCCAACGTGCCGTCGGGTTTTTGCTTCTCGATCTCACCGGTGATACTATCGCCTGCGCCGGTCAGATTCGTGGTACCCTGCTTGCGGCCGGTCAGCTTATAGCCCGCGGGCATCTTGTCTGCGCCGGTCAGCTCCTGCACCGCGTACTCGTCGCCCTCGCCAAGACCGTACACGCGAATCGTCTCGTCGGCCTTGATAGCATGGGTGTCGCCGTTCTTCAAATCGAACACGTCGCCGGCTTGCTTTCCGGCCCCAGCGTTCTTGAACACTGCAGCCTTGTAGGTCTTCCCCTCGGGCACGGTGAACTTGAAGGTGAACTTCGCGTCCTTATTGCCCGTCAGGCCATCGGGCACGTCAACCTTCTTCGTCACCTCGAGGCTCGCCTCGCGTTCGTTCGCCACGCGCACGCAGGTGGTGCCCGTGAACAGGGCATTCAGGTTCATGTCGCCCAGATCGGCGCGGGCGCCCTTCGCATTAGTGACACCAGGTTCATCCTGCGTGATGCCCATACGTATCCAGCCCGTCTCGGTCTCCAGGCGGTAGGGTTCGCCCGCCTTGGTGGGCCCATACTGGTAGATACGTCCGTTGGCGCCGTACTTGAGGTGTACCGTGTCGCCGGCACCGGCGGAATCGACATCGCTCCACGAAAGATTACCGCCATCGGTCACGCCATCCGATGTCTGCCGCATACCCTTGATCCACGTGAGTGTGTTGTCGATGTCGCCCTCTGCGCCAAACTGGCCCAGACTCTTCATAAGCGTGCCCGGCCCCACGAACGTCGAGACGCCGTCATCGGCCGTACCAGCATCGGCATGGACGCCGTAATCGTCCACAATCACCTTGGTGAGCGTGTCGTTAAGCAGGAAGCCCTTGGGCGCCGAGACCTCCTTTAGGAAGTAGGCGCCCTTCACGAGCGGCTTGTTGCCGTCGCTCGTACACGGGAATATGCCCGCCCCTTCGAGCTGGATCGGGTTGCTGACCTGCCCCGTCGTCAAGGTGTCGTAGGGGATCTGGTCGCCGTTGAGCACGACTTTGCCGTTCTCGTCTGTTGTCACCTGACCGTCCGTGTACAAGCCGAACTTCGCGCCGTCTACGGGGTTGCCCTCGGTATCGGTCTTCTGCACGAACAGGCGGTTCTGGATGTTCGTGACGAGCAAGCGCGTGGCGAACTGTCGCTTGAAGTTCGTGCCGTCTGCGATGTCGTCGCTGTACACGTGGACGGTGTTCTCGGGCGTCGCGTCGCCGATCGAGCTCGCCGTTGTGTGGTAGATGGCCACCGTGTACTCGGCATCCTTGCGGTCATTACCGCTCAGCAGGTAGTAGTACTTGGAGATGTCGCCGGGCAGATTTTGAATCTCTACCTGGTACTGGCCGCTCGTGTTGAGCGTGAAGGCGTGCAGGTCCTTCTTCGCCGCCCCGATAGCGCCGGCTTTGCTCGGCTCCTTGGCGAGGGTGTATCCCGCTCCCGTCGATGGATCGCCCGACACGGCGTACCAATTGTTCTGATCTTTGATATCCGTGCCTGCGCTTTTATCGTGCTTGAACACCACAGCGAACAGTATGCCGGAGTCTAGCTTGACGGTCTTGTCGGACTTCGTCAGGTCATTTTTTGCCTTGTACACGGTCGACGGCGCGGTGATGGTCACCTTCGCGGCGGCGAACGCACCGGTCTTCCACACGACGCTGCCCGCGTCCATACCGCCGCGGTTGATGATGACGCCGCCCGCGCCGTTCTCAGCGCTCGCGGGCACGTACTCGAGCTGCATACTGCCATGCGTCGCCGTGAGACTCGAGCGGTAACCGTTAGGCGCCTTTGTTTCCTTCAGGAGGTAGTACTGGTAACCATGCTCTTTATAAAGGTCATCGAAGTTGATAACGCCGTTGTCCACGTCATTCGTGAGCGTCAGTTGTCCATTCGCGTTCGTGGTGCCGGAGCCAAGTAGGTTTTCTGGGTTAGTGGTCGTGTCAGCGAACCACTCGCCTGTCTTGTACAGCGCGAACTGAGCACCCTCCACCAGACCGCCATCCTGGTCGAACTTGATAATGTCGGACTCGGGAACCGTCACGAGGTTGAACTTGAGCCTCATGTTGGAGTCGGCGGCGCCACGCTCCAAGTAGAAGAACTTGAGCGTGTGGTTGGTGCCGCCAGCGAAGGTGTTGCCGTTGAAGCCCGAAATATCCCGCCCCGCATCCTTGAACTTGCTTTTCAGCGTGCCATTTGCGGAATTGTTAACGCTGATGTCGCCCGTTTGGAAGTTAATGGTCAGATCAGCACTGGTGTGGATACCGCCAATGTCGCCCACGAGGACATCGTCAATGAACACCCAGACGTCGTCGTCTCCGGCGAACTCAAAGGTCATGGGCTTGTCAGCGTTCGTTTTGCCATCCTTCGGCTGCACGAAGCGCGACGACATGGAGAGGCCGAAATAATGGTTGAGGGGTCCGTTGTTCTGCGACGTAATGCCGTTCGGGACGAGTTTGCCGTCCTCTTCCTTGAATACCTCATCGGCCGCATCGAAGGGGAAGAACTGGCCTACTGAATGAGGCTCAGCCCCCGCTTGCATAACGCCGGCAGCATTGTAGACATCAAATGCATTCTTATTAGCGTTGTACGCCGCGTAGTTCCGCGAGCTGTCATACTCGTAGTAGCCACCCTTGGCCTGCAACAGACCCGTCACACCCATATGGGATATCTTGCCCGTCTGGACGGAGGAATCAAACAGGTAGCCGAGGGATTCTCCCTCCCAGCGGTCGGTGAGTTTCGGGTAACCACCGGCAAGAACATTGTTCACGATGCCGGTGCGGACCCGGGAGCCACCCGTATACTGGTTAAGTTCCTCGCTGGCTCCTTGATCCTTGAACTGGAAGCGGTGGTTCTTGTTGATGCCGCCGTTGCCGGAAACCGACAGATGGTTATCGGGATTCACCCAGTAATCAAACAGGTTGATTGTTGTCCCCGAAGGCGAAATCGTCGGAACCGTGTGGTCCGAAATTGCCGCCTCGGCACGAAGCGGCAGGAAGAAACTCGCCGTCAGCGCGATGGCGAGGGCCAGAACAATCGCATATGGTGAGACCGAGCGCAGCCCGCGACGACGGCCACAAGACATGACGGACCACCGCTCGCGCGGCCGGTGTTCACCAGGAAGTTCCCTGCTTAGACACCCCCCCCCGGTAGCAATATTCACGAGTCGAGACGTCGTCTCTCTGAGCTCCTGCATAATTTCCTCCCCAGTCGCACGGCGACCTGCCCGGGCGCTCCCCGGGGGCCGAGGCAGTCTGGCACATGCCCGCAGTCGTTCAAGGAATACCAACCCCAGCATATGTCTCTTAAGATATCTTAGTCTTATTCTATGACAGTTTTTGTCTCATTACCGATGAAATCGGCTCAGTCCCTTTGTCGCATGCTAGAGCGTGTGGAGCAGGGCGATGAGGAAGCGGATGCCTTGGAGGTAGGCGCGACGGGTGATGCGCTCGTTGGTGCCGTGGACGCCGCGGTCGCATTCGTCATCGTCGACCACAAAGGCGGAGAAGCGGATGCACTCGTGGCAAATGCGCTGGTAGTTGGCGGCATCGGTTGCACCAATCACGGTCGAGGGCACGATGCTCATCGGCTCTTGGCCCACCGCAGACGATCCGTTTTCCTCCGTCGGCTTGGGATCACGGAAATAGCGGGCGGCGATGGCGCGGACGGCCTCGAGCCCCGGACCGCCCACGCGCGGGGACGGCGAGGGCTCAGAGCTGCCGGGGCCCAGCTCGACCTCGACTCGGCCGGCGAGCCCAGCGGTGGCAACGGCCTCGCGGCAGCAGGCCACGACATCGGCCACGCTCGTACCCTCGAGCATGCGGAAGTTGATATTGACCCACATATCTTGCGGCATTACGTTGGCACCGGTACTGCCGCCCTCGATTTGCGTGGGCGCACAGGTGGTGGTCACAAGCGGGTACAGCTTTTTGCTGGCAAGGCAGTCGCGCACGATGGCATCCTTGCTGGCAGCAATCTCGTCTGCGGTATAAAGCCCCAGCTCGACGAGCTGCGCGGCAAGCAGATCGGTCACACGCGCCGGCCACTCAATATCGCAAATCGCGGCAATAGCGCGGCTGAGCACTTCGAGCGACGTGCCACCGTAAGGGTTGGAAGAATGCCCGCCCTCGCTCTTCGTCCTGAGCACGATATCGGCATAGCCCTTCTCGGCTAGATCGGCATGCATAAGCCAACCCTCGCCTGCGCCGTACTCGGCAGCCTCAACGATACGATAGTCGCCCTCGTCAATCAGGTACTCAAGCTCAACGCCGCGCTCCTCGAGCACGCGGCCAATGGCACCCGCGCCGCACTGCGTGGTCTCCTCATCCTGGCCAAAGGCCAGCAGCAGGGTTCGTTCGTGTTGCCAGCCGTGCGCCAGCGCATACTCAACGGCCTCCAGGATGCCTGCGACCTGGTCTTTCATATCGATGGCGCCGCGACCCCAAATATAGGTGTCGTCCACGTGCCCGCTAAAGGGATTGTGCGTCCAGTCTGTCTCGGTGCCCGGCACCACGGGAACCACGTCCATGTGGCCCATGAGCATGACCGGCTTGAGGGCGGGGTCGATGCCGGCAAGCGTCACGAGCAGCGAATGGTCGATGAGCTCGACCTCGCCCGCCGCAAACACGCGCGGCCAGGCCTGCTGCATATAGGCGCGCAGGTCGGCAAACGCCTGCCAGTCCACCGTCTGGGCATCCATGCTCGAGATGGTCGGAAACGACAGCACGCGACCCAAGCGCTCGCTCGCGCCAGCTTCGTCCAAATCGGCATAATCATCCTCATGCGCAAAGAAGCGCCAAACCTCGGCCATGACATCCTTTCGATTGTGGTGACGAGGGCCGCCCCACCGGAGCGGCCCTGCCACATAAGCGTTTGCGATCGGTTATTTGTCCTCAAGATAGCGCGAGAGGAACTCGCGGGTGCGCTGGTGTTTGGGGTTGCCGAAGAGCTCGGCCGGTGCCGCATCCTCGAGCACCACGCCCTGGTCCATAAAGACCACGCGGTCGGACACCGTGCGGGCAAAGGCCATCTCGTGCGTGACGACGACCATGGTCATGCCGTCGGCAGCGAGCTTGCGCATGACCTCGAGCACCTCTCCCACGATCTCGGGGTCGAGTGCGGAGGTCGGCTCGTCGAACAGCATGATCTGCGGATTCATGCACAGGGCACGGGCGATGGCCACGCGCTGTTTTTGACCACCGGACAGGCGGCCCACGGCGGCGTGCGCGAACTTTTCGAGCCCCACGCTCGCCAGATGCTCCATCGCGACTTTCTCGGCCTCGGTCTCGCTCATCTTTTTGAGCGTAACGGGCGCGAGCGTGCAGTTGTCGAGCACATCCATGTTGTTGAAAAGGTTAAAGCCCTGGAACACCATGCCGATGTCCTCGCGAAGCTTGTTGATGTTGCAGCGCTCGGCCGTGAGGTCCTGGCCATGGAACCAGATATGGCCCGCGTCCGGGGTCTCGAGCAGGTTGAAGCAGCGCAGGAAGGTCGACTTACCCGAACCCGAGGCGCCGATGATGGTGACGACCTCGCCGGGATTAACGGACAGGTCGATGCCCTTGAGCACCTCGAGCGAGCCGAAGCTCTTGCGCAGGCCCTCGACGCGGATAAGCGGCTCATTTGTCTGTGCGGCGGCCGCAACGCCGGTAGTGGCGGTATCTGCCATGATGATTCTCCTCGTCTTGAGCCTAGTTGGAGCTGGGCAGCGTTGCCGGGGCCTCGGCGCCGAGCTTTTTGCCAAAGGCCTCGAGCAGGCGGCTCGCCACGAGCGTCAGGATCAGGTAGACCACAAGCGCCACGCAGTAGACCTCCATCTGGCGGTAGTACACGCCGGCGACGGTAGTGGTGGCGTACATGAGGTCGAACACGCCGATGACCGAGAGCACCGACGAGTCCTTGATGTTGATGATGAGCTCGTTGGTGAGCGCCGGGATCGCGTTTTTAATGCCCTGGGGAAACACAACTTTGCGCATGGCCTGCCACTGCGACAGACCCAGCGAGCGCGCCGCCTCGGCCTGACCGGGATCGATCGACTCGATGCCGCCGCGCAGGACCTCCATCATATAGGCGGTGGAGTTGAGCGAGATGGTGACGAGGCCGGCGGTGAAGGTACTCCAGATCTGGTTGGCCTGGGCAGTCTCGAAGCCCATGCCGCGCAAAACGGTGAAGCCCGCGTAATAGATGAGCAGGCCCTGGACCATCATGGGCGTGCCGCGCACGATGGTGGAGTAGACGGTCGTAAAGCCGCGGCCGATGCTCTTAAAGAAGCGCACCAGGTCGTTATCCACGCGGTCGAACGTCTGAATACGCAGGAACACAAAGAGCAGTGCCAGGAAAAAGGCGATGGCGGTGCCGAAGGTGGCAAGCGCGATGGTGATCTCGATACCGCGGATAAAGAAGTCGCCGCTCTTGTAGGTCATGTAGACCAAGCTCGACAGAAAGTCGCTGGGATTGGAGTCCGAGACAATGCTCACCTGCACCAGGTCGATAAACGACATGACGCAACGGTCGATAAAGAAGATCGCCGCGATGGCAACCACGACATAGCTGCCCAGGCGCGCGCCGCGGCGGCAACGCTCGGATGCAAACGGCGACTTTTGGCGATAGTCATTCCAATGCATGAGCTTGGTGACGAGCGCTGCCGCCGATACGACAATCCAAGCCCACAGAATCGCCCAGAGGCAGTCCTGGAACACACCCGTGGGCGCCAAGAAGCTCAGCGGCGTGGGGTTGCGCTGGCTAAACGCCAGGCCGAGCGCCGCGATAACGCTCGTGCCCAGGTACACATAACGGTGGTCGGCCTTGATAAAGGAGGCCAGACGATTGATGGTTTTCATGCTGCCTCCCTATGCCGGCTGACGGTCGAGGCACGCGTCCCACATTTGGTCGCGCTCCTCCTGGCTGACACCCTTGAGTGTCTTGTCGATGAGCTTAAGCAGTTTGTCCGATCCCTTGCGGCAGCCGACGTTTGCCGCGACCTCCTGCTTAAAGCCCTCGCCCTCGGCAAAATGAATGGGGACAATGCCCGGGTTTTGGGCCATATAGCCCTTCTCGTTCTCGGTGTTGTAGGTCACGGCGTCGCAGGTGCCCTGTAGCAGGTTCGAAAACACCGTGGGCACCGAATCGACCGGATTCTTGTGGACGACGCCCGGGATCTCGTCGATGACGGTATCGAGCATCGTGTCCTTTTGGCCGAGCACCGTGGCGCCACTAAAGTCGCTGAGCTTGGTCGCATTTTGGTAGGGCGAGCCCTCTTTTACGAACAGGCCAAAGTAGCCGATAAAGTACGGGTCGGAAAAGCCGACGGACTCCTCGCGCTCGGTCGTGGCGCTCATGCCGGCGATGATGAGGTCGATCTGGCCGTTGTTGAGCGAATCGATGAGACCCGAGAAGCTCTGTTTGACGGCAACGGGCTCGCCGCCAAGGGCCTTGCAGAGGATCTTTGCGATCTGAACATCGTAGCCATCGGCATAGGCGCCCTGCACGTTATCGATGGGGATCGTGAACTCGCTGGCCTCGGAGACCTGCCAGTTGTATGGGGCGTAGGCCGCCTCCATGCCGATGCGGATCTTGTCCTTGCCGATCACGGAATCGGACAGGTCGTCGCGACCGCCGCCCAGAGCGAACAAGTTGGCATGAAAAAGGCAAGGCGTAGACCTTCTGGTCATGCCTTGCCTTTTGAATGACAAATTGTTCGCTCTGGGTGGCGCGCAGCGTCGACCGGCCCGCCGTTCGCTAGAACGGCGGAACCTCTAGAGCAGGGTAACGCTAAAGGAGCGCTCGTCGGTGGCGCCGGGGGCCACGACGATGGTGTTGACCTTGTGCTCAAAGACGTCGTCCTCGGTGTCCATGGTGGTGTGACCGGTCCAAGGCTCAAGCGCCACAAACGGGGCGTCGTTGGCGGCAGACCACACGCCGATGTACTTAAAGCCCTCAAAGTCGATCTTGACGCCGTGACCAGACTTGCAACCGCGCAGCGTGAGCGTGGAGCCCGGGGTATCGGTGAACATGATGGCGTCGTTATCGAAGCTGCGGTGCGTGATGGGCAGCACGTCCGAGTTATCGGGGGCCTTGTAGCTGCCCTCGAACGTCATAAGGCCATCGGGCGTGATGACGGGGGCCTCGTTAGTCCAGGCCTCGGTAAACGCCAGCTCGTAATCCTCGAACGCCTCGTCCTCGGCACCGGGGGCGGGCACGTTAAATGCGGGGTGGCCGCCCACCGAGAACGGCAGGTCCATGTCGCCGGTGTTGGTGACGGCAAAGGTCTGCGTGAGGGTGGCGTCGCCGGTCAGGGCATAGGTCATGTTGAGCTTAAAGTGGAACGGGAACGCCTTGAGCGACTCGGGCGTGTCGGTAATCTCGTAGGTGACAGACGAGCCATCCTCAGAGACCTCGACCAGCTTGTGCTCGACAATGCGCGCGAGTCCGTGGCGCGGCATCTCGCAGGTGCCGGCCGCAGACGTTGCCGTGTTGTTGCGCAGCGAGCCCACAATGGGGAACAGGATGGGCGCATGCTTGCCCCAAAAGGCGGGGTCGCCCTGCCACAGATACTCGTTGCCGTCGAGAGCAAGGCTCGTGAGCTGGGCTCCCATGGAATCGATGGCCGCGGTGAGGCCGCCGCGCTTGATGGTAGTGACGGTGGACATGCTACTTCCTCCAAAAATAAACAATAGTGTCGAGGGCTATTGTCCCACTCTTGGCGGCGGGACGGGACGGCAGGCGATTATTGAGTAGCCATAGCGGAATGAGCGGCAAACGCCTACTGGGTATCCACGTAAAGGTCGAACCCGCCCTGCGGCGTGGTGTCGACCGTATCGGGCGCCTGCGAGTTAAAGCTCACGGGAACCATGCGCTTTGAGGCGCGGAAACGCGTACCGTCGGTGGCGACGGGCGGCTCATCGACCGTGAGCTCGTAGTCACCAGGCTTGAGCTCGATACCGTCACCTTCGGAATTGACGTATTGGTACTCGTCGACCGCTTGCCCCTTGAGCGTGCGACCCACAATATGGACGAGCATCTGGCTGTCGCCGCGCGCAGTGTCCCACGTCGCGCCGTCCTTGACCTCGACCGACACATGTACCGAGCGCGTGCGGCCGAGCGATTGCTCGACAGACATCTCGACCTTGGCGGCGTCTCTTCGCTGTTGTTCAACATGACTCCAAACGCTACCAATTACCGAGCATGCGATAACGCCGGCCATAAAGGCGATAAGGATGGGGCCGAGCGGCGAGCGACGTCCCGCATCTTCCTCGTGAGACAGATTGGGGCGACGTGTGGGCGCGAGCGCCTGGGCACCCTGCGAGGGCACGTCGAGAATGCTGAAGGATGCCGTGCTGTCGGGGTCGATGGTGTGGCGCGGCTGCGGGGTCTTTGCCGGCGAGATCGACATGTCGGCTGGCTCGCCGAGCGTGGCCGTAGCATCGGCTTTGGCCTCGTCTGCCTCGGCCTGGGCCCAAGCTTGTTCGAAGGTCAGGGGATCGACAGGGCCGAGGGCGGCGTCCGAGTCGGCGGCGACGTCGTTGCCAGTCTCGTCCTCGTCGATCGACACGTCACGCGACGCAGGCTCGTCCCACCCCTCGTCCGGAGCCTCACCCTCGCTGTACCACCATTCAAAGTTATCGATATCCATACGGGGCGCCCCTTAGGCCTCGCAAATAAACACTTGCTAGTTTTATACCCCCAGACGGCACGGCGGCTCGCCGGCACAGATAGGAAAACCATCACAACATTCGACGCTTTTCCTCGTTTTCGAGCTTTTCATCGAATGTTGTGACGGTTTGGGCGGCAGCCACGCCGCGAATGTGACAAAGGGACTGTCCCTTTGTCACATTCTGTTAGAGTTGCAGGGATTGAATCCCGCTTATTCATGCGACATTGGAGTGACAACCTTGATCGCCGCAACCACGCCTAAAAGCAAGTCAACCGCCGCCGCGCTCTCCCCCGCGCGCACCAAGCTCTGCCTGGCGCTGCTCGTGTTGTTAGGCTTTTCGCTCGGCTGCTCGGAGTTCGTGGTCATCGGCATCGAGAGCGACCTGGCGACGGAGCTCGGCATCTCGCTTGCCACCGCGGGCCATCTCATCAGCGTGTTCGCGCTCGTCTACGCTATCGCCACGCCGGTGCTTGCGCTCAGCACGGGGCGTTTTCGCCGCTACCAGCTGCTCGTGTGCTACAGCATCGTCTTTGTGCTCGGCAACCTGGTCATGGCGTTGGCGCCCAACTTCCAGGTGCTGTTTATCTCGCGCATTGTCCTGGGCTCCGTCTCGGGCGCGCTGCTCGCCGTGGGCGTAACGTACATCCCCGAGCTGCTGTCTCCGCAGCAAACTTCACTTGCCATCTCGGTGGTATATGGTGCGTTTTCCGTGGCAATGGTCTTTGTCACTTCGATCGGCAAGTTTGTGGCCGACACGCTCGATTGGCACGTGGCCATGTACAGCACGCTGACCTTTGCCGTTTTGATCTGCGGAGCGCTTGTGGCGTTTATGCCGCGCTCCGGTCAGACCGATGAGCCCGCCACCTTCCGCGAGCAGGCGGGGCTGCTACGCGAGCCGAGCATCATCACCGGCATGCTCATCTTTTTGTTTGGCGTGGGGTCGGTCTACGTTTTCTACGGCTATGTGACGCCTTATCTTGAGCAGGTGCTGGGCATGGGCACGGTCGAGGCCAGCACCACCCTTATGGCCTACGGCGTGTTCTGCCTGATCTCGAACATCCTGGGCGGATGGATCGACGCGCGCTTCGGTATGAAGGCGCTGCTCGTGACGTTTGTGCTCCAGGCCGCGGCGTTACTCGGACTGTTTGCCGTTGGCGGCACCATGCCCCTCGCGCTTGCCTTCGTCTTTAGCCTGGCGCTGCTCATGTACCTGTTCTCGGTCTCGTGCATCACGCACTTTATGGACGTGGCCCGCAGCCGCCATCCCAAATCGATGGTGCTCGCGAGCTCGGTGGAACCCATGGCGTTTAACGTCGGTATCTCGTTTGGCACCGCGGTGGGCGGCGCCGTGGTAAGCGGCATTGGCATTGCCTACGTGGGCGCCGTTGGTGCCGTGTTCTCGCTCGTAGCCTGGGTGCTCACGCTGGTGACGATCAAGCTGGCACGCTGGGAGCGCCGCCGCGGGTAGCGCAATTGCAGCCAAAAGCCGCAGCACCGCCCACCATCTTTTGACCGCCTGGCGTTCGCTCCCGCAGCCATGCAACACGTCGCCCAAGTCAGCATCTTTCCCGGCGCTATTTAACCACGCAAAACGCATCCTGTTAAGATTACCGCTATCGTTTTTCGCAATCTGAAAATCGGTAGAATCGCAGGTAAAGCTTTCGTAGTCTGAAGTGGTCAATCCACACGAAAGGGGTTTACCACATGGACAAGAAAGCAGTTGTAATCGCCGGGGCCGGCAGCACCCACACTCCCGGCATCATCCAGAGCCTATTGCAGAAGAAAAACGAATTGCCGCTGCGCAAACTCGCCCTGTACGACATCGACGAGAAGCGCATGCATCTCGTCTACGACATCATGAAGCAGTTCATCGAGCAGGAAGCTCCTGACATTGAAGTTGTCGTGACGACCGATCCCGAAAAGGCATTCACCGATGTCGACTTCGTCTTCGCACAAATCCGCCAGGGTGGCCTTCAGATGCGTCGCCAGGACGAGCGCATCCCTCTCAAGTACGGTTGTGTAGGACAGGAAACCTGCGGCGCCGGCGGTTCGATCTCCTATGGCATCAGGTCCATCCCCGGCGTCTTCGACCTCGTACGCTACGCCAAGAAATACAGTCCAGACGCCTGGATCCTCAACTATTCCAACCCCGCCGCAGTTGTCGCCGAGGCCACACGTCGCGAGTTTAACAACGACCATATCCTTAACATCTGCGATATGCCCACGGCTATCTTGCTCTCGTACTCTAAGATGCTCGGACTTCCCAGCTGGCGCGATATCGACCCCATGTATTTTGGACTCAATCACTTTGGCTGGTTTACCAAAATCTACGACAAGCAGGGACGCGATCGTCTGCCGGAGCTCCGTCAGATGATTCTCGAGCACGGCATGGCCGTGAGCGACAAGCATCACAAGGACAAGGACTGGATGCACACCTGGGGTCAATACGTCAAGATTGTGAAGGACTATCCCGAGTATCTGCCCAACAGCTACCTGCAGTACTACCTGTACTCCAAAGACATGGCAGATGACATGGACCCCAACTGGACGCGCGCCGACAACGTCATCAACGGACGCGAGAAGGAGATGTTTGCCGAGCACGACAAGTACCTGGCAGATCCCGCCAATTACAAGAGCCCCGTACAGAGCTTCACGGTCTTTGGCGACTTTATCGTCGACGCAGCCGCCTCTATCGCCTACAACAAGTGCGAACGTTATCTCGTAATCGTCGAGAATAACGGCGCCATCCCCAATCTGCCCGATGACGCCATGGTCGAGGTCCCCGCCTACCTGCGCTCTTGGGGCCCCGAACCCATCAGCCAGCCTGCTATCCCCACCTTTTACAAGGGGCTTATCGAAGAGCAGAATGCCAGCGAGAAGCTCGCCGTCGACGCATATTACGAGCATTCCTACCAGAAGGCACTCGAAGCCATCGCGATCAACAAGACCGTCCCTTCAACTACCGTCGCGCGCCAAATCCTCGACGACCTGATCGAAGCGAACGGCGATTATTGGCCGACCCTGTCCTAACTCCCCGCGCATCGAAGGAACATCATGAAAGAAAGCAAGCTCTACAGCGAGTTCCAGAGACTCGGCAAGGTGCTCATGGCGCCGGTCCTCCTCCTGCCCGTTTCCGGCATTTTGGTCGGTCTGGGCTCCGCCCTTTCCAATGCTAACCTCATCTCGCTCTGCCCGTTTTTGGGCACCGAGCCGATGGTGATCTTTAGCACACTCATCAAAGCAGCCGGCAACGTTATCAATGGTAACATCTCGGTTCTCTTTGCGATCTGCATTGCCTACGGTTACGCCAAGGCCGAGAAGGCGACCGCCGCACTCTCAGGCTTCATCGGCTACATGACCATGAACACGATCATGGGTCAGCTGCTTATCCTGCTGGGCACCATCGATCCCGCCAACCTGCAGACCGGTCAGAACGCCATCCTGGGCGTAACCACACTCGACACCGGCGTATTCGGCGGCATCATCATCGGCTTGGTAGTCGCGTGGATCCACAACCGATTCTATAAGGTGCAGCTTCCGCCGGTGCTCGGCATCTTCAACGGCACACGCTGCGTCCCCGCCCTCACCGTCGTTTTCGCGAGCCTAGTGGGCGTTGCGCTCGCCTTCGTGTTTCCGTTTGTGCAAACCGGCCTAAAGGCCGCCTCGACACTCATCGATTCCACCGGGGTGTTTGGCGCGTTCATCTATGGCTTCTCCGAGCGCATGCTTCTGCCCTTCGGCCTGCATCATTTCATCTACCTGCCGTTTTTCTTCACTTCTCTGGGCGGTAGCATCCAGGTTGACGGCCAGACCGTCGAAGGTGCTGTCAACATCTACAACGCCATGCTCAACACGCCCGGCATGATGTACGACATCGACATCTCAAAATACGTCATGAACGGCAAGGTGCTGTTCGCCGTGTGCGGCCTGCCCGCGGCGGCACTCGCCATCTACCACTGTGCCCGTCCCGAGAATAAAAAGAAGGTCGGTTCCCTCATGATCGCCGCCGTTATCCCGGCCGCCATCATGGGCATAACCGAACCGCTCGAGTACTCCTTCCTCTTTGTAGCGCCCGTACTCTATGTGGTCCACGCTCTGCTGTGCGGCATCGCGTATGTACTCACCTACCTGGTACAGTTCAATGTGCCCGGGCCTTCCGCCTTCGGCGGACCGCTCCTCTCGTGGATCTTCAACGGCATCATGAACGCCGATAAGGGCTCCAACTGGTTCTGGCTCATTCCGCTCGGCATCGCTTACTTCGGGATCTATTACGTGCTGTTCCGCACCTTTATCAAGAAATTTGACCTCAAGACCCCGGGCCGCGAGGATGATGACACGCAGGCAGCGGATGACACGTCGGCCATCGACTCCAAAGCACCTGTCCAGGTAAGCGAGCTCATCCCGCAGATCGTGGAAGCCGTGGGCGGCGCCGATAACATCTCGGGTGTCAACGCCTGCTTCACTCGCCTGAGGCTCAGCCTCAAAGACACCGCCCTGGTCAAGGACGATAGCGTCTTCACCAAAGACCTCGGCGCCAGCGCCATCGTGCACGTTGGCGGCGGTGTTCAGATCGTTTACGGCAATAAAGCTTCTGTCTACAAAGTCGAAATGAGAGAATACTTGGGCATGGAATAAATCCGTCCCATAGCTTCACCACAATGCTCCGGAGATGGCATATCCGCTCCGGGGCATTATTGTTTGGAGTGATTTGAATGTCGATGTACGAGGTCTATTCGAACCTCAGGTCTTGTATCGAAGACGTCGAGAAGGGCGGCAGCCTTGACGCCCACATCGCACTCTACGCCCTCTCCCATCACGACGAGGTCCCAGAGCTCTCAATAGAAGAACTTGCCCGCGCGTGCAATACATCGCCCGCGACCATCTCGCGCTTCTGCAGGCGCGTGAACGGCTCGAGCTTTCGATCGTTCAAAGAGCAAGTTGACGACTTCAACGCTTGGCTCCAGCGTGAGACAACCGAGGCAAGGGCGCATAAGCAAATCGATATACCCTGGTATTTCGATATCGTAGAGACCTCTTTGCTTGAAACAAAACGCCTGCTCACTGAGGATCGACTCGAGCAGGCCGTTGACTGGCTTCTCGATGCGCAAAATGTCTACGTATACGGAAGCTCATTCTCCAATCTCGCCGCCCGCTCACTCTGCGAAAAGCTGAGCCGCGTAAACCGACTGTGCTTCTCATTCGGCTCCGTCAAGGGACAGGAGACATCGCTCTGTCTGCTCCAACCCGACGATCTAACCATCTTTGTATCGTTCTCAGGAAAGACGAGCTATATCTTCAATCTTTACGTTGAGGCCAAGCGGCGAGGTTGCCGCGTTATTTGGATATCGAGCAACATGGCATTCGATAACAACGGGGCGCGTGAGCTCTTGCTACCCGTGAGCACGGAGTCACTCAGCGAGTATTCGACCGCCTTGGTTGAGGGCATGAGCCTACAAAGCGCGGTTAACGCTCTATATATCAGCTGTGCAAATCGACTTCGGGCGCAGCGCTAGCCGCAAACATGCTAGAACTGAAAAGAACGCCCTCACCGTCGCAAGGCGTCCGAATACACGATAGGCAGTGCCAAAAGAGAGCAGCGAGCACGTCATGTACTTGCCCATTCGCCCCAAAACAGCACAGGTCGGCGCCCGATTGAAGAATCGGACGCCGACCTGTATTAATCTTGATCGTGTGGTTGAGTCGTTTACTCCATACCCAGCAGCTCGCGCATCTGAGTTGCGTAGTTAGATGCCATGTTGCCGTAGACAATCTGCACGCCGCCGTTGACATGCACGATGCCACGCGCTTCGAGCTTTTCGGTAAACTCGGCGTCATCAACCACCTTGTCACAGTCATTGAGCTGGATGCGCAGACGGGTGAAACAGGCCTCGACAGACTTAATATTGTTGTCGCCGCCCACTGCCTCAACGATGGCGGGAATGAGGTCGCTGATCACGGTCTTGGGAGCCTTTTCGGCCTCGTCGTCGGACTCTTCCTCGCGGCCAGGGGTCTTAAGGTCCTTCTTAAGAATGATGAACTTGAAGACGAAGTAGTACACCACGAAGTAGATGGGGCCAAGGAACAGGATAACCTGCCAGTTGGAGCCCTTGGCTGCACCCATAATGCCGTTAAAAATCAACGACAAGAGCGGGCCACCGAAGGACGCGGAGCCAGCCACGTTGAACTGCAGGACATAGGTCAGCGCATAGGCAAGACCAGCCATGAGAGCGTGGAACACGTAGAGGATGGGCGCGATAAACAGGAAGGAATACTCGAGCGGCTCGGTAATGCCGGAGAGGATGCAAGGCACCACGATGGCGATCATGAGCGCCGCGGTCTTCTTCTTGTTCTTGGGAAGCGCCGTCTTGTAGAAGGCGAGTGCAGCGCCGGGCAGGCCGAACATGGCGAAGATAACCTTGCCGTTCATGACAAAACGGCTGACCTCGATGTTAAACGGCGTGCTGGGAGAGCCCAGGATCGCATTGTAGATATTGATAGCGCCCTGAACGGTCTGGCCGTCGATGGTCTCGACGCCACCGAGCGACGTGAAGAAGAACGGCAAATAGACAAAGTGATGCAGGCCAAAAGGCAGGAGCATGCGCTCGCCGGCGCCGTAGACAAATGCACCAAAGGCACCCGTAGTCTTGATGAACTCGGACAGCGCACCGAGAGCGTTCTGAATAAACGGGAAAACAAAGGACATGACCAATGCGAGGATGCTGCATGAGAGCAGCGTTACCGCCGGAATAAAGCGCGTACCGTTGAAGATGGAGAACACGGCGGGCAGCTCAATCTTGTAGTAACGGTTATGCAACCATGCGACGATTGCGCCCACCAGAAGACCGCCGATAACGCCAGTGTCGAGCGTGGTGATACCGAGAATCGTGCTCTGGCCCGTCGTAAGATTCGCGGGATCGATAACGCCAGTCGCCGTAAGGAACGTGCCCATCACGGAATTCATGCACATGTAGCCCAAAAAGCCACAAAGCGCCGCGGTAGCCTTCTCGGACTTGGCGAAGCCATAGGCGAGACAAATCGAGAAGATAACCGGGATGTTGTTCATAACGATGCCGGCTGCGGCCTTGAGAATCGAAAAGAAAATCGCAAAGCCCGGAGCAGCAAGCCAGGGAACAGCTGCCGTAAGGGTGGGGCTGGTAAAGGCATTGCCAAAGCCCTGGAGGATGCCGGCAATTGGCAGAATCAGCACGGGCGTCATGAGGACTTTGCCCAGGCGCTGGAACTTTGCCAGCAGCTCATCTTTGTTCATGGGATACCCCTCTTAAAGAAACGGGGCGCGCGGCTCTACAATCCACACGCCCCATAACAGTTATCAAGCGATATGGAACTAGTTACTTAAGCTCCGGCCAATAATCCTTGTTCGCCTCGATGAGCTTGTCGAGCACCTTACGAGCCTTCTTAGCATCACCGACCAGACGATTAAGCGTGAGTGCCTGCAAAGCCTTCTCGTAGGAACCCTCCATCCAAGCCTCAACAGTCAGGCGCTCATAGGCGTACTGGTTCTCCATAAGGCCGCGATAGAAGGTACCGATTTTGCCAACAGCATAGGGCTGCGGGCCATTGGCGCCCACGCTTGCCGCGACCTCGACCATGGCGTCATCGGGCATCCCCTCGATAATGCCGTTGTTGGGCACGATGACAATGAAGGTCTTGTTGGTGTTGCGATAAATGGCCGAGGTGATTTCCACGATCATATCGCCATGAGCGTCGTTTTGCACAACCGAGGAGTTCTTTGCGGTGCCGACTTTGGCAACACGCTCGCACTCGGCGAACACGCGCTTCTCACGGCCGTTGATAACCTCATCGGAGCGAGTGTAGTCGGGGTCGAGGTGAGCGACCTTGTACTCGGGATACAGATAGTACTGCAGATAAGTGTTGGGCAGATAGTCGGGGAAGTCCTCGAGCATGTCCTTGACCATGGCGTAGGTATCAAGCCAGGACTGGTCACGCTGCTCGGCATCGGCAGGAAGGAAGCCGTTCTTCTCCGTGTACTCCTTAATCTGCGGGACGAGGTCATGACCCTCTTCATCGTAGATGTGCTTGAACCAACCGAAGTGATTGAGGCCAAAGTACACGGGCTCCGTCTTGCTCATATCGCGACCGAGCAGGCGACCGTAAGAGCGCATGAGGTTGACAGGCTGGTCGCAGATGTTGAGGACGCGATGCTCATCGGGCAGAACGCGCTCGAGACCATATGCCACAATAGCAGCCGGGTTGGTGTAGTTGATAATCCACGCCTCCGGGCTATGAGCGCGAACGTCGTTGACGATCTCAACCATGTCATGCATGGAGCGCATACCGTAAGCCATGCCGCCGGGGCCCACCGTTTCCTGGCCGATGATTCCCATATGCAGCGGAATCTTCTCATCCTTGCTGCGCATCTCGTAGCCGCCGGTACGAATCTGGCAGAGCACAAAGTCAACGTCAGTGTATGCCTCGTCCTTATCGGTGGTGTAACCAAACTCCACACCGGGCTCCTCCTCGGCGAAGAGGATCTTGCCAAACTCGCCGATCGGACGCTGGCGCTCGGCATCGATGTCATAGAGCATCACGCGGTTCAGCGGCAGAATGTCCATGTGCTTGGTCAGGGCTTTAAGAATGCCAGGGCACCACGTGGAGCCGCCGCCAACGATCACAATATTGAGCTTATCCTTCATGTTCCGTCCCTCCAGGGTTGGCTGATCGGTGTTCTCGAAGACCTTGGGCTCCGCGGTTGTCCTCGGCTTGCTTCGTTTCGATTGATATTTTGCGACTTGAGATCATTTGCAAGCCCCTGCGCAGGTCAATGCGAAACGGGGACACATGATTTCGTTCACGACACAGATATGTGTAGGCCGACACGTACGTTTGCCCAGTTCATGGGTAATAGGCAATCTTGACCGATTACCGATTTCTCACCTGGCTACACAAAGCGGTACCATATGTACGGCGAGGTGCGAGGGGCTGAAACATCTTATGAAAGATCAAGAATCTTTTTATGATCATGTGCGAGCTGGCGAGAGCAAGCTCAACGATCTCGAAAGCGAGATCATGCGCTACATCATCGAGCTGCGTGACGATATTGACGATGTCACGCTTAAGGGCGTTGCTGAACGGTTCTTTGTCGCTCCCAACACGATCGTAAGGCTTGCCCATAAGCTTGGCTTCTCGGGGTTTACGGAGCTCAAACAATCGTATTCCGCCTCGCTCGACCGCAATCGATTCACTATCGAGACACTTCCGCTCGACACCCAGCTCGTACAAACCAAAGACCTGCTTAACGACCGGGTCATCGACTCGGTCGTGAGCCTTATCCAGGACGCCTCGCATATCGTGTTCTTCTGCTCGGGCTTTTCGAAATACCCGTGCCTCGAGATGGCTGAAAAGCTCAAAATAATGGGCAAGAATACCGATACGCTCAGTGAACGCCACGTCATGAGGCACTACGCAGAACTGCTTGGCAAAAACGACCTGGTCTTCAGCGTTTCCGTAAGCGGCGAGACGCAGGTGTCTATTGACGCTACGTCGATAGCCAAAACGCGCGGATGCAAGGTCGTCACACTCACCGGCTTTTCTCGAAATTCTCTCTCGAAACTAGCCGACTACCCTATCTACACCGTGCAAAAAGAAATCCGCTTGGGCAGCATGGACCTCGACAGTCGATTAATGTTCTATTACGTTTTCGAATTGATATTTGAGCGCTATTTCAAACTGGCCAGGAAATAAAACTCTGTATGTGCCCGGCTTCGACTCTTTAGCAGCCTCCTATATGAAAGGTATCGTTCTATGCAACGCGTACTGTTTATCTGTCATGGGAACATCTGCAGATTCAGAAAAATGCCTAGCTAGTTAGGATCCCGGCGAACCATATCGCGTACCTTACGACGTTTTTACGACTTTGAGCCCCGATGCGATATTGCCGTGATGGAGAAAAGCAACTCCTTTCGCCTTTCCCCAGTAGCTGAAGAACGGAGAATCGAGCATAAGCATTCCTTTCCGGTCGTCTCAAACCTCTGCAATTTGGAGGGTAAATCGCGAAAGCTAATATCTCAAACACCAGAAAAATCAAGTCGATGACCTCGCTCAACATTCACGACGCCCCACCATCGCATGCTAGTTACAAGAAGCGGATGCACTAGTATTCTTTCAATCGACTTGCAAACCCCTTCAAGCGTCCAACGCAATGGCGTGCTTTCAGACGCAACGCCTCCTTGCGTCCGCATTATTGCTTTGTTAGACTCTACGGAAGAATTCAGCGCAGGCCCATATGCCAAGCCAGCGCCCCGGAAAGGAAAAGGATTCGTGAAGCTGTAGACGATACATATCGACGCCAATTTGCAAATTGCCATCTATCCAAGAATAAATCTGGCTGCACATTTGTCGTATCGTCTTTTCACTGATCCTCGTATATCCTAAACACTACCTTTGCGAGCATTGCCGTCGACTCATTTTCTTTCAGCTTGACTCGAGTCGACGGGCGTTCACGTTGGTCGGAACGAGCCAATCAGAGCATATGCGGCAAAACGCGGCCTCCCATGCCGAGGAGGCACAATGTCAAGAACCAATTTGAACAGCTCCACCACCCTCGTTCTTTCCCATATTACTTATGCATATCCTGGCAGCGCAATGCCCGCACTCGACAACGTGTCGGCGACATTTGCCCCCGGCTGGCACGGCATCGTCGGAGACAACGGGTGCGGGAAATCAACTTTCGTCCGCATTGCGTGCGGACTTCTGATTCCAGATCGCGGCGTCGTTTCACCGCGTCTCGTCTCCGCATATTGCGCGCAAGAAGCCGGAGTCGAACCGCCCATGCTCTTCGATTTTGCGTGCGACTTCGCCCCGGCGACCACGCACCTCAGAAGGATGCTCCGCATCACCGATGATATGCTCTGGCGTTTTTCCGAGCTCTCCGGTGGCGAGCAGAAGAAAATTCAAATAGCCGTCGCGCTTTGGCAGAATCCCGATCTTCTGGCAATGGATGAACCGACTAACCATGTGGACGCAGAATGCAGAAGGCAGATTTGCAAAGCACTCGCCGAGTACAAGGGTATTGGCCTCCTCGTCTCGCACGACCGTGCGTTGCTCGACTCCTTGGCAAAGGACTGCCTGTGCTTTGAGTCGGGGCACGTCACCATGCGCCCCGGCAACTACTCCCAAGCTCGCTCGCAGGCGAATCTGGAGCGCGAAAGCGCGGCGCGGGCCAAATCGATTGCGCGATCCGAAGAAAAGCGCATGAAGGCTGAGTATATCAGGCGCGTTGAAAACGCCTCACGGTCCGCATCCAAGAGAAGCGCCCGTCATGTCGATCCGAAGGATCACGACGCGAAAGCACGAATCAAACTCGCCATTCTCACTGGCAGAGACGGCGTTGCGGGCAAGCTCGCTTCGCGCATGGACTCCCGAATCCAGCGCGCGCAAGCCGCCGTCGACGCCCACCATGTCGAAAAGCGCTACGAAAGCACCTTGTGGATGGAAGCGCAACCCAGCCCGCGCAAAACACTGATTCACGTCAGCTCAGATCGCATACCGTGCGGCCCGAGGCAATCTTTGCGGGTTCCCGAGATTTATCTGGGAAATACCGATCATCTGGGCATAAGCGGCCCCAACGGAGCGGGGAAAACAACACTGGTCAAGCATATCCTGGAGATATTGGAAGGCCGCAAGGCCACGGGATTGGACATTCGCACGCTGTATATCCCTCAGGAAGTCGACGATTCATCCTCAATTGAATTCCTCTCGGAAATCAAGGACCTGCCCCAAGCCGAACGTGGAGCCCTGCTTTCGATCGTTGCGCAACTCAATTCGGATCCCGAACGAATATTGTCCGGCGAGAACATCAGCCCGGGGGAGCTGCGGAAGCTCATGCTCGCCCGCGGTATACTAGATGCCCCCGAAATCATCGTCATGGACGAACCCACGAATCACCTGGACCTGCACTCGGTGGAGGCACTCGAGCGAGCGCTTTCCGCCTTTCCCGGCGCGCTTGTTTTGGTGAGCCATGACGAGCAGTTCCTCTCGGCCTCATGCCCCCTCCGCTTGGATTTGGCCCCAGAAGAGGAGCACACTATTGGTCAGCCCCTCCTCTAGCGCTCAGGCATGTCTTCTGCAAGCCGCCTTCTTCTGATATCCCCTCCCCCGTTTTGCAAGCAACTCAGCGCAAATGGCCCATCCCCCTCAGCCTGAAGGCTCAGCGACACCAACGATACCGACGATTCAATATCTGGATGTCCATATTTGCCCCATCTGGGTGATTATTAAATTGTGTTTGTTCCGTGATTGAATACTTTGTCATCATTACGCCCCACTTCTTCTCATCAGAGGACGTCGAGAACGACAGGTCCTTGCGAAATAATCCCAGCTCAGAAGCTTATGGCATGATGTGCTCACCGAATGCTCGATGACGATTGACGAATCGTCGGTAATATCCAATTTTAGGAAAGAGGTGTGTATGACCCGACCGAAGATCATGCGCGGACCGTTTGAATGCGGCTCCATCTCAACAACCAGTACGGCAATGTCGTCTATAAAGGAGTCTTCGGCGAGCATGCCGACTTGTTCTGAACGAGCTGTTCGACATGCCCTGAAGGCCGAAGAGATGTTCTCTCGCGTCATGTATCGCCAGATTCTTTGTGCCCACACGAAGCTCCATGGGGCAATGTTTGGGGACGATGATCTTCATGCCGCAACAAGAAATGTCGAGGAGATCTTGCGCAACGTCCTGCGCCTCTATCTCGATGTCCACGGCGAGCCGCAACGCGGAGTCAGCAAATAATTGGATTGAGAGGAGTTCGAGTATGAGGAAATTGAATCAGTTTATGAAGTTCGATTGGGAAGCTTTTGCGAAAGGCAAGCGTTTCCTTTGTGTCGGAGGTGGTAAATGGGTTGATTAAAACACCAAAGAGCATCGCGGCACCAAGATCGACGTGGTGATCACAACCGATAACACGCAGTATCACCAAAACGAAGGCGAGGTGGTCAGCAATCGTTTCGAGAAGCTTTCCATCAAGGTTTCGAACGATATCGAGATTCCCGTCAATCAGCACGTCATTCCCACCGGCGTGGTCGCAAAGGTTTACGGTGATTATCGCAACCAGTTGTCCATCACGGCGGACGGCATTACCGTCATCCCCGCGAAGGGCTAGGTGATTGTGGTGCGTTACTCCAGTGGCGCACCGGCGATCGTGTATTCGACCCCCAGCGCAAAGCTTTGTGTGCTGGGGGTCGCTTTATTTGCGGTCGCCGCGTGCGTTTATTGCATCGGGCTATTCGTGAACACCATTCTTGCGCCCATCGCCATAGAGCCCAGTACGGTGATGGCGTTTGGCGGCAACCTTACCTCCGCAGCGGCCACTCTTAGCCTCGCTGGGACCATGTTGTTTGCGGGAGGGATCACACATTACGTCATGCTATCTGAATCAACACGGTTGCATGCACGCATTAGGAAGGGGCTCTTTGATCCACGTTACGGGAATCCTCTACACCTGCGAGAAGGCGAGCTTCTTCCCGACATCTCTTGCAAAGAGACGGCTCCTGGACAGTTCGAGCTCGCCATCTCAACCTCATCCTCAACGGCAGAAGAAATATCGAAGATGGGACCTAGCATTAGCTCCCGACTTCGCGGAAGGTTCTCCCGCTACGCCGTCGTACTTGCCGAAGCAGACGTCGCATGCAATCAAGTGACCTTCTTCCTTGAAGATGTGACGTTGCATCGAGAGATCAAGGCATCGCGTGTCGAGGATTTGTGCCCGGCGAACGCCTACGAATTCCGCGTTCAAAACGGCACGAGCATCGACCTCCGCACCTCCGGTTCCATGCTCATCGCTGGAAAGACCACGGGCGTGATCGCCCTCTTGCTCCAAGCCCTGTTGGCTGGTCCTGACGGACACGGATCGCAAGTCCTCATCATAGACCCCAAGCAGGCCGAGCCCTCCCGACTTCCTCGCGTGGTTTCACTGAATGCTGACGGGGACGCTCGCGCAATCCTGTCTGCGTTATCACGGTTCGCCGACAGCATCAAAGAGCGACAGAGCTTCCTCAACGACAGGTCGACAGAGACGGGAGACGCCGTGCACTGGTGGGATGCGGGGCTTCACGTTTCGCTTCTCTTCATGGATGAGTACGTGGCACTCCGCACGCTGTTTCCCAAGCGCGCGAGCAAGGAGGACCCCGATTACTGCCTCGCGACGTTTGATGGGCTGGTGAAGCGCATCGTAACGATGGGGGCGAGCGCGGGCTGCTACGCCATCATCTCGATCGCCGAGGCGTCTGTTGAGGAGGGGGGCTTGCCGTCGATGCTGCGCTCGGCGTGCAGCACCCGCGTCCTCTTCAAGCCGACGCTTCCCGAGGCGCGGCTCATATGGGGCGCGGAACGCCTGCTCGACCTCGGTGCACCTCGCACCTTCTCCCCGGGCGACGCTTGGTTCAGCAGTACGGACGGGGCGCACGACCGCATCGGCTTTGTGCATTTTCCGATCATGGACTTCCCCGTGTACCGCGAGCTTGGGCGGCTCCTTGACCTGTACTTCAGAGAATAACCACCGCGGGGTCCGCTTCGCGCAGCAAAAGCGGACCCCGTCGATTGTTCCATTACTTGAAATTCTGCTCATTTATGCGCCTTGGGGAGCTTGTTATCCCAAGGCGCACCCTCGGGCGCGTTCCAAAATCGTCCCGAAATAGCTCATTTACGAGAAAGGACTCGGAACCATGACCAATTCTCTGCCCATGAAGACCCGCGCGATGATGTACGAGCAGCAGCTCGATCACCTGCCCCGTCTTGTGGACGAAATGTACCGAAGAATCGAAACACTCGCCCCGAAGCGCTATGCGGGCATCGTGCACGACAGCGACACGACGGACGCGGGACGTCCGGCAGCCGCGCATCTTCACGTGATGATGGAGTTCCAGAATCCGCGCTCGCTCAATAGCATCGCGAAGCTCCTTGGAGATAAACCTGAGCGCATCGAGGCTTGGAAGGCAGGTGTGGAAAACGGTTTTTCCTACCTGTGCCACAGAACGGATGGCGCACGATCCAAGCATCAGTACGACCCCAAAATCGTGCGCTCCAATTTCGATTACCCAGCGCTACTTGCTTCTATTGAGTCGCGCGTTGCTCGAACGAGGTCCCATAGCAGCATCAAAGTCCTTCTCGATGACCTTCTCGAAGGTCGTATCGACAAGGAGTCCTTGATCTCTCAGCTCTCCGGATCCGAATATGCCCGGACATAGCGTCAGATCGAAGACGTTTATGCACGCCGCCTTCAGGTTCAGGCCCGGGAATGGCGGGGGTTGATGCTCAAGGGCGAAAGAAGGGTGGAATCAGTTTGGATCTTCGGGCCTGCTGGAACGGGGAAGTCCACCCTCGCAAAGCTCTATGCGAAGCGGAAGGGCGAACCGTTCTTCGTCTCTGGATCTACGAGAGACATCTTTCAGGGGTATGAGGGCAAGCACACGGTGATTCTTGACGAACTTCGTCCCTCATCCATCCCCTACGCCGACCTGCTTCGCATCACGGATCCCTATGCGATGGAGCATGAGGTGATGGCACCGTCCCGATATTCCGACAAAGCGATAGCCGCCGATCTCGTAATCGTCACGACGCCCTACAGCCCCTTGGAATTCTATGGAGAACAGATGCGCCGATCCGCGACTTATCGTCCGCAAAACGATGTCGACGGATTTGGTCAACTTGAGAGGCGCCTCTCCGTCGTTGCGGAGATGCAGACGAGGGAGATCTGTCTCTCTGAGTTTAGGCACGATCTCGACGGATACTGGCCGGTCGAAGGTTCCTCTCGTACAAACCCATATTCGAGTTATGCGCGAGGACTCGCCCCCTCGTCCTGCGCCAACGCTCTTTATAAAGAGCTTCTCGACACCGTTTCGCACTTGACAGCTTAACCAATCGGGCCCCGTGCGATAATCTTGAAATATCGCATCGGGGCTCTTTTCTGAACAGGAAGGAGCCTGCTAGTGACTGTGAGAAAAGACAGCAAAGGGCGAATCCTCAGACGCGGGGAAAGCCAGAGAAAAAACGGCCGTTACTGCTTCAAGTATGTGGATGCAAGAGGTAAAACGCGGAGCGTCTACTCGTGGACCTTGACAACTCATGATCTAACTCCGAAGGGGAAGAAAGCCAGTCCGTGCTTGCGCGCGTTGGAGCATGAGATCCAGCGCGATCTGCTTGATAAGGTCGCGCCGAACAATATGACAGTCTACGAACTCGCATCTCGTTACACTGAAACAAAGACTGCCGTGAAACAATCCACTCGAGCCGCCTACAAGACAATCCTCAATTTTCTTGCTACAGATGAATTCGGCTCGCGACGAATATGCGGTGTCACCTCCCTTGATGCCAAGGAATGGCTCATCAACCTGCAAAAAATCCACGGCAAGCGCTATAGCACAATCCATAGCATCCGTGGTGTTCTGAGACCGGCGTTTCAACTGGCAGAGGAGAACAGCCTGATTCGCCGAAATCCCTTCTATTTCGAGCTCGCAACGATACTGACAAACGACATGGTTACACGCAAGGCCTTGGCCACTAACCAAGAACGCAGATTTCTTGCTTTCGTGGAGGGCGATGAACACTTTCACCGCTATCGTGACGCCATCTACATCCTTCTAAATACGGGCCTGCGCATTTCTGAATTCTGCGGTCTTACCGTCGAAGACCTTGATTTCAAAAACGGAAGCATTCGGGTAAACAAGCAACTTCAGCGGACCAGCAACATGCGATACTACATCGAACGTCCCAAGACGGAGAGCGGGATCCGCTATGTTCCCATGACTCAAGCCGTGACAGAGTGTTTCAGGAGTATCCTTGCGCAACGTCTAAAGCCTTCGAGTGAGCCGGTCGTTGACGGTGTTAGCGGTTTTCTGTTTCTTGATAAAAACGAGATGCCGCGTGTTGCCCTGCACTGGGAGAAGTACTTCCACCACGCGATAGAGAAACATAATCGCATCTACAAGGATGAGCTTCCCAAAATCACACCACATGTCTGCCGACATACCTTCTGCTCGAAGATGGCACGCAGGGGAATGAACCCTGCGAAGCTAAAATGCATCATGGGCCACTCCGACATCAACGTGACTTTTAACACATACACCCATCTTGATTTCGACGACGTCAGAGAGGATATGCTGAAAATTGGATGCAAAGGACGGTCAACATTGTGACAACAAGTCGTAAACCCTCGTTCTTTACGACAATTCTTACGACGCTGGAAAGAAGAATAATCCGCTCATTTATGAATCAATTTGATATTCTGTCCTTGACGAGGGATCAAAAAGCAGTGCGATTATCTGCGAAAACTCTGATATTCGAGAGGTTTTAGCCAATGCGCAAAATCCTATTTGTCTGTCATGGGAACATCTGTCGCTCGACGATGGCTGAGTCGGTGTTTGCCGAGCTGGTGCGCCGTGCTGGGCGCGAGGCGGAGTTCGTCATTGATTCTGCCGCGACCTCGACCGAGGAGATTGGCAACCCTCCGCATCATGGCACCGTCGCCAAGCTGCGCGAGGTCGGGATTCCCGTCGTTGCGCACCGCGCGCGCCAGGTTCGTCGCGCGGAGTATGGTGACTGGGACCACATCGTCTATATGGATGCCGAGAACGCGCGCGGCCTGCGTCGCATCTTCGGCGACGATGCCGACGGCAAGATTTCGCGGCTGCTGGATTGGACCGATCGCCCCGGCGACGTCGCCGATCCCTGGTACACCGGCAACTTCGATGCCACCTACCGCGATGTGCTCGCCGGCTGCACGGCCATGCTCGAGCAACTGTAGGCGCCCGGGCGGCGCGGATGCGTGAGCCACGCCATCGGCATAAAATGAGCGTGGATAATCTCCCGCATACAAATTGAGCGTGGATAATCTCCCACTTTGAACGCAAAACGGCGCTCTAAACGGGAGATTATCCACGCTCATTATCTTGGTGGGAGAAAATCCACGCTCGATTACTCGTCGACGATCTCGGCGAGCCAGACGTTCAACGTATCGACCTCGGGGCAGCAGAACTTTGCCGTACCGGGCTCGTTGCCGGGCACGGTTCCGCCGTAGCGCAGGATGTCGATATAGGGAAAGCCCACATGGCAGGCCATGGAGCACATCTTGCCGCGATCGCGGTCGAAGTCGAAGACGTCGCCGGGCTTGTGGCCATGGTGGCAGCGGCACGTGCCCAGCTGGTCCACGCAGCTAATGCGGATACGTGGGCGCTTGCCGCGTGGCGCGCCGAGCAACTTGCCCTCGCTCGCGGGCTCGGGGCCGCTTTCGCTGGCGCTACTCATGGTCGATCACATCCAGGCAGGCCTCGATGGGCAGGCCGGCAGACTTGTCCTCCTGGTCAGCGTTGCGCTCGATAAGCTCGGCCACCACACGCATGGCATCGGCCGTTGCGTGCTGCAGGCTCCAGCCAGCCATAACGCGACCGACGAGCACCGCCGAGAACGTGTCACCGGTGCCCGGGAAATAGACCGGGATCAGGTCGAAGGGAATCGTGAAGTACTCCCCCGCCACGTGGTCGTAACCGATGACGGCGTTCGTGCCGTCGACCACAGCGCTCGTAATGACCACCGACTTGGCGCCCAGCGCGCGCATGGCGTCCACAAGGGCGTGGGCCTCGTCAGGCGTGATTTGCTCGGCAATGGGCGTGTCGGTGAGCAGGCACGCCTCGGTATAGTTGGGCACCGCATAGTCGGCGCACTCGAGCAGATGCCTCATGAGACCGATCGTGGACTCGGGCACACCGGCGTAAAGTTTGCCGTTGTCGCCCATGATGGGGTCGACGAATACCTTGGTGCCCTTTTGCGCGCGGCGGTGGCAAAAGTCTGAGATGATGCGCGTCTCTTCTTCGGTCACGATAAAGCCAGTGGAGATGGCGTCGAACTCAAAGCCGAGCTCTTCCCAGATGGCGAGACTCTGACGCACGTACTCCGTGGTGTCGTGGATGTAGAACTTGGGGTAGTTGAGCGTATCGGACACAAGCGCCGTCGGCAGGTTGTGGATGCGGTAGCCCATATGCGACAGCACCGGCAGCATGGCGGAAAGCGCGACCTTGCCGTAGCCGCACATATCGTTGATCAGCAGCAGCTGAGTGTTCTTCATGAGAGTCCCCCCTTGGGTCGGGAGCGGCGCAAAGTCGCCACAGTGCGACTAAGTGTAGCGCAGGGAACGCTGCAGACGGAAGTTTGCACCAAAGCCTTGACAAGGAGTGTCCCTAGGTGCCGTCAGAAAAGGAACGTCCCCAAGTGCCAACCAGGGCAACGCTGCAGGTTGAGGACGGACAGCGAAAACGTTCCTAAGCGAGCAAGGTGGCGTGAAAGAGGAGGGCATAGGCCTTGTGGCCATGCCCGACGATTGAACGCCAGATTGCCGCTTAGGTACGTTTGCAGCGTCGAGCGGTTACGGCGTTTGGCAAAACGCCGTAACCAAATAAGTTTGGTACCTTGACATTTCTGTATGGCACTCCTAGATTAGTTAGGCACAAAACAATCCCACTACCTAACTAAAGAAAGGAGCGATACGAATTCATGTGCGATGAACCCCTTAACCTTCGTCCGCACGAGCCCGGCGGCGACCCGTCGCAACCGGCAGACGTGCCCGAAGCAGTTAACGGCGAAGACAAGCTCGCCAAGCGCATCCTGAGCGGCCTAGGCTTTTGCGGCCACTACATGCACTTTCACGGCGGCGGCGTGTCCGGCAAGGCGCCCATCGTCTGCCTGCTTGCCAAGCAGGAAAACGGCGAGATGTCGCAGCAGGAACTCGGCATGCACTTCGACCTCAAGCCGGGGTCGCTTTCCGAAATCTTGTCCAAGCTCGAGTGCGCCGGCATCATCGAGCGCAGCCGCAATCCAAAAGATCGCCGGCAGCTCACCATTCGCCTGACCGAGATCGGCTGGGAGAAGGCCCGCATCGACCAAGCCGCCCGCATCCGCTTTAGAGAGCAGGCCTTTAGTGCCCTCAACCACGACGAGCGTGAACAGCTCGCCGAGATGCTCGAGAAAATCCGCGTAACCTGGGAGGAACTGGATGATTAAAACCCTTATGGGCAGCATCCGCGATTACATGAAGGTCACGATCGCCACGCCGCTGCTGGTGCTTGGCGAGGTAATCTGCCAGATGATGATCCCGTTTATCACCGCCGACATGATCGATGCCATCAAGGACGGCACTGCCGTTACCGAGATGCTGCCCACCGCCGGCCTTCTCGTACTCATCGCGCTGACGTCACTCGCCTTTGGCGCCGCCGCGGGCATCACCTGCAGCCATGCCAGCTGCGGCTTTGCCAAGAACCTGCGTCGCGACCTGTTCTACAAGATCCAGACGTTCAGCTTCGCCAACATCGACGAGTTCTCGAGCTCCTCGCTCGTCACGCGCCTCACCACCGACATCAACAACGTGCAGCAGGCCTTTATGATGCTCATCCGCATCGCCGTGCGCTCGCCGCTGGTGCTGGTCTTTGCCTTTACCATGGCATACGCCATGGGCGGCAGCGTCGCCATGGTCTACCTGGTCATCATTCCGCTGCTGGGCTTTGGCCTGTTCTTTATCATCTACAAGGTACGTCCGATCTTTGCCCGCGTGTTCCACAAGTACGACGCCCTCAACGAATCCGTCGAGGAAAACGTCACCGGCATGCGCGTGGTCAAGAGCTATGTGCGCGAAGACTTTGAGAAGGAGAAGTTCGCGACCGCTGCGCGCGACGTCCAGATGGACTTCACCCGCGCCGAGAAGCTCCTTGCCTTTAACAACCCCATGATGAACATCTGCGTCAACGGCGCGTTCGTCGTCATCATCTACCTGGGCTCCAAGCTCATCATCACGAGCCAGGGCACCCTGTTCGACGTGGGCCAGCTCTCCTCCATCTTTACCTACGGCTTCCAGATTCTGATGAGCCTAATGCAGCTGTCGATGATCTTTGTCATGGTAACCATGGCAGACGAGTCGGCGCACCGCATTACCGAGGTGCTGGCCGCCGAGCCCACGATCGCCAACCCGACCGAGCCCGTGCACGAGGTTGCCGACGGCTCCATCGACTTCGATCACGTGAGCTTTAAGTATTCCGAGTATGCCCGCCGCCAGGCGCTCGACGATATCGACCTGCATATTAAGAGCGGCGAGACCATCGGCATTATCGGTGGCACCGGCTCGGCCAAGTCGACGCTCGTGAACCTGATCGCCCGCCTGTACGATGTCACCGAGGGCACCGTGCGCGTCGGCGGCGTAGACGTGCGCGACTACGACCTGGACGCGCTGCGCCACCAGGTAGCCATGGTCCTGCAGAAAAACGTGCTGTTTAGCGGCACCATCGCCGAGAACCTGCGCTGGGGCGACCCGAACGCCACCGACGAGGAAGTCCGCGAGGCCGCACATCTGGCCTGCGCCGACGAGTTCGTCGACGGCTTCCCCAAGGGCTACGACACCTGGATCGAGCAGGGCGGCTCCAACGTTTCCGGTGGCCAGAAGCAGCGCCTGTGCATCGCGCGTGCCCTGCTGCGTCGCCCCAAGATCTTGATCCTGGACGACTCCACGAGCGCCGTCGACACCAAGACCGACGCCAAGATCCGCGAGGGCCTGGCGAGCTACCTGCCCAACACGACCAAGCTCATCATCGCCCAGCGCATCAGCTCCGTGCAGGACGCCGACCGCATCATCGTCATGGAGGGCGGCCGCATCAAGGACATCGGCAACCACGATGAGCTGCTCAAGACGAGCGAGATCTACCGCGAGACCTTTACCTCGCAAAATAAGATGAGTGCCGAAGGCGAGGACGCGGGCGAGACCGCCGCAGCCGACACCGAGGCATCCGCACCGCAAGCTCAGACCCAGGAAGGAGGCGAGGCACATGAGTAAGGCCGCTACCGCCGAGCGCGCGCGCAGCCGCAAGGGCGGCACCATGACGCGCCTGATCAAGATGCTCTTTGGCTTCTACCCGGTGCTTTTGCCCCTCGTCGTCGCCGGCGTTGTGCTCTGCGCCATCATCAACTCCATCGGCGCGACGTTTCTCCAGAGCGCGCTGCAGGTCATTAGCGAATCGTGGCAGTCGGGCGACTGGACGGCCGCGCAGCCCAAGATTCTGAAGCTCGTGACCACCCTCGGCTGCATCTACGCCGTGGGCGTCGCCTCCTCGCTCTTCTGGAACCGCGCCATGGCCGTCATCACGCAGGGCTCGCTCGAGAAGCTGCGCGAAAAGATGTTCAACCGCATGCAGGACCTGCCGATTCGCTACTTCGACACGCACCAGCGCGGCGACATCATGAGCCACTACACCAACGACATCGACACGCTGCGTCAGATGATCAGCCAGTCGCTACCCAACCTGCTCATGACGATCATCGTCATCGTCACCGTGTTCTTCATCATGCTGTATTACAGCGTGTGGATGTGCCTGGTCATCATTGCCGGCATCGCCTTTATGACCTTTATGACCAAGCTGCTCGGCTCCAACTCCGCGCGCTTCTTTATCGCGCAGCAAACCGAGCTCGGCGTGGTCGAGGGCCATATCGAGGAAGTCATGAACGGCCAGAAAGTCGTCAAGGCGTTCTGTCACGAGTCCGCCGCCGAGGCCGATTTTGACGAGCGCAACGAGAAGCTCTTCGAGGTCTCGCAGAAGGCCAACATGTACGCCAACATCCTCATGCCGATCCTCGGGAACCTGGGCGACTTGCTCTACGTGCTGGTCGCGCTGACCGGCGGCATCTTCCTGGCGCTGGGCGTGCCCAACCTGAGCCTCTCGGGCATGGCGCTCTCCATCGCCGTCGTGGTGCCGTTCCTCAACATGACCAAGCAGTTCTGCGGCCAGATCGGCCAGATCTCGCAGCAGATCAACGCCGTGGTCATGGGCCTTGCCGGCGCCGAGCGTATCTTTGAGCTACTCGACGAGGAGCCCGAGGCCGACGAGGGCTACGTGACGCTTGTCAACGCACAGGTGAATCCCGACACCTGGCAGCTCGAGGAGGCCGACCACCACACCGGTATGTGGGCTTGGAAGCACCCGCACCGCGCGACCGGCGAGATCGAGTACGTGCCGCTGCGTGGCGACCTGGTCATGGACAACGTGGACTTTGGCTACACGCCCGACCACGAGGTGCTGCACGGCGTGTCTGTGTACGCCAAGCCGGGCCAGAAGGTCGCGTTTGTCGGCGCCACCGGTGCCGGCAAGACGACCATCACCAACCTCATCAACCGCTTCTACGACATTGCCGACGGCAAGATCCGCTACGACGGCATCAACGTCAACAAGATTCGCAAGTCCGATCTACGTCGCTCGCTCGGCGTGGTGCTGCAGGACGTGAACCTGTTCACCGGCACCGTCATGGACAACATCCGCTACGGCAACCTGGACGCCACCGACGAGGAGTGCATCAAGGCGGCCAAGCTCGCGGGAGCGGACGACTTTATCACCCGCCTGCCCGACGGCTACGACACCATGCTCACCGGTAACGGCGCGCAGCTGTCGCAGGGCCAGCGCCAGCTGATCTCGATCGCGCGCGCCGCCGTCGCCGATCCGCCGGCGATGATTCTGGACGAGGCCACATCGAGCATCGATACCCGCACCGAGGCCATCGTGCAGGCAGGCATGGACAAGCTCATGGAGGGTCGCACGACGTTTGTCATCGCACACCGCCTGAGCACCGTGCGCAACTCCGACGCGATCATCTGCCTGGACCACGGCCGCATCATCGAGCGCGGCAACCACGACGAGCTGATCGCCAAGCGCGGGTATTACTACCAGCTGTACACGGGTGCGTTTGAGCTGGAGTAAAGCCGCTTCGCCCGCCGAATGTGACAAAGGACAGTCCCTTTGTCACACGAGCCGCCGACCCCATCGGGTCGGCGGCTTTTTTGTGCCCAAAGCAGCTCATTTGGGACGTGTCTCTATAGTTTTGTCAACCGCCTGCTTCGCGACATTTCGGCATGGCGCATCCGGGCGCCTCGCGCCCCCTCTCCCTCTTCGGTTGACCTCGCCGTCCGCTAGGCCGCGTACGGGACGGCGTCTCGCATGATCGCGTAGATGACCTTGAGCCTCTTCCTCGCGACCGCCTTCAGCGCCTTGCTGTGCCTCATCCCCCTCGCCCTGCACTCCCCGTAGTACCTCCCGAACCTGTTGTCCGTGCCGATGAGGGAGTTGCAGCTGAATATGAGCAGGTTCTTGAGCTGCCTGTTCCCGCCGCGCTGCGGCGACGTCG
>NZ_QRWU01000009.1:0-354 GCF_003459795.1 Collinsella sp. AF18-8LB | reverse complement strand
GACCTGACGCTGCTCCCGGAGCGCCTGTCGGACGGCGCCACGCCGCATTAGCTCGCGAGCTCGTCGTGCCCCCTGAACGCGGATATGTCGATCGACGTCACCAGCGCCGCGGCGGTCTTGGGGCCGATCCCGGGCACCGTGAGGAGGCACTCGTAGACCTCGTCGCCCGCCAGCGAGTCGGCCACGAGCGAGTCGAGCTCCTCGATGTCGGCGTCGAGGGAGGCTATCTCCCGGGCGAGTATCCGGACCGCGACGTCCTCGCCGGCCGGCAGCCGCCTCCCCGAGCGCGACGAGGCCAGCAGCGCCTCCCAGAGCCTCCTGGCCCCCGCCGCGGGGGCGCCCGCGCGCCTGGCG
>NZ_QRWU01000008.1:26544-66005 GCF_003459795.1 Collinsella sp. AF18-8LB | reverse complement strand
CTCGAGCAGGGTCGCGCGCAGCCTGTTCTTCGCGCGGGTCCTGGCGGACGACGCGAACTCGCGCTGCGACGACAGGATCCGCAGCGAGGCGGCCCCCTCGGGCTCCTCGGGCGCCGGCCTGAGGGCGCGGGGCGCGCCGAGCGCGGTGCGCGCGATCACCTCGGCGTCGATGGCATCGGTCTTCGCGATGCCGGGGAACATCCCGCGGGCCTGCTTCTCGGCATATCCGGGCAGGTAGGCGCAGGGGTTCCCGTGCGCATGGGCGCGCGCGAGGACCAGCGCGCCGATGTTCCGCTTCTGGTCGACGACGACCAGCGCGCCGGAGCCGGCCCGCTCGAGCAGCCGGTCGATGTCGTCGGGCCTGTTGGCCAGCTCGGCCCTGAAGGCGATGCCCCCTTCCGCATCGAGCGCGCACGCGCTGTGCGAGCTCTTACCGACGTCGATCCCCAGGCAGGCCACGGGCGTTTCTGCTGCAGGCATGGTGTATCCTCTCCCTTGAGCCGGCCGTAAGCCGCGGGAGCGACACCCACATTACCCGGCCGTGGCCCGGTCCGGGCCCGGCACATCTCTATCAGTCGTTCCCCGCGGCACCTCCCGCCCCGGCGGCAACACGTCCCGGGCCCTCTACGGGGCAGGGGCTGACGGCCGTCCGGGGCGGTCGGCCAGCGACCACCGGTGCGGCTCAATCGTATAGCCATGCGACGGAAAAGAGCCGCCCTTTCGGACGACTCAAACTGTAATGGGGCTAAATCAGCTGGTTCTCCATCACGATTTTTGATGAGTCAACAAACCGCAGCTGATCCCTAATCCAAAACCAGCCAATTTAGCCCCGTCCTAAAATGACTACTTGGGCGAAGTGGCAGGTGGTATCCTTGGTAGCTCTGTGCTGCAAACGCACCTTAAACGCAAGGAGTCCCATGGATCTTATCACCCAGCTCGCCCGCGAGCTCAACCTTAAGGCCGCCAACGTCGAGGCGGCCGTCAAGCTCATCGACGAGGGCAACACCATCCCCTTTATCTCGCGCTACCGCAAGGAAGCCACGGGTGGCATGGACGACGTCGCCCTGCGCGCACTCGACGAGCGCCTGTCCTACCTGCGCAATCTTGAACAGCGCAAAGAGGACGTCATCCTGCTCATCGATGCCCAGGGCAAACTCACGCCCGAGCTTGAGCAGCAGATTCGCGAGGCCACGCAGCTCCAGCGTGTCGAGGACCTCTACAAGCCCTACCGCAAAAAGCGCATGACCCGCGCGCAGAAGGCCCGCGAGGCCGGCCTGGAGCCGCTCGCCAACATGATCATCATGCAGGCCTCGGCCAAGGGCAGCGCGCTCGACGCCGCCGCGGCCTACGTCAACGAGGAGGCCGGCTTCGACACGCCCGAGAAGGCGCTCGCCGGCGCGGCGGACATCGTGGCCGAGACGGTGGCCGAGGACCCCGAGAACGTTGCCGACCTGCGCGCCTTTACGCAAAACACCGCCGACATCGTCGTCGAGGCAACCGACCCCGCCGAGAAGACCCCCTACGAGCCCTACTACAGCTATGACGAGCCGCTGCGCCGTATACCCAATCACCGCGTGCTGGCTATCGACCGCGGTGAGCGCGAGGGCAAGCTCCGCGTGCGCGTGAATGTCGACGGCGCTGCCGCCACGGAACGTCTCGGCAGCCGTTGGCCCCGACGCCAGGGCGTCTTTGCGCCCGTCTTTGACGCCGCCATCGCTGACGGTTACAAGCGCCTCATGGCCCCTTCGCTTGAGCGCGAGGCCCGCGCCGAGCTCACCGTCCGTGCGCAGACCGAGGCCATCAACGTCTTTGCCAAGAATCTCGAGGGCCTGCTCTCGGCGCGCCCCGTGCGCGGCGCCCGCGTGCTCGCGCTCGATCCGGGCTACCGCACCGGCTGCAAGGTCGCCGTCATGGACGAGACCGGCAAGCTGCTCGACCACGGCGTGGTCTACCCCACCAAGCCGCGCCACGACGTCGCCGGCACCAAGCGCGAGCTCGCCCGCCTCGTCAAGAAGGACGGCGTCAACACCATCGTCATCGGCAACGGCACCGCCAGCCGCGAGACCGAGGAAGTCGTCTCGGAGTTCATTGCCGAGCAGGCGCCCGGGCTGCGATACACCATCGTCAACGAGGCCGGCGCATCGGTGTACTCCGCCTCCGAACTCGCGAGCCAGGAATATCCCGACCTGGACGTCACCGTGCGTGGCGCCATGAGCCTGGGCCGCCGTCTGCAAGACCCGCTGGCAGAACTCGTCAAGATTCCGCCCCAGTCCATCGGCATTGGCCAGTACCAGCACGATCTTGACCAGGCCGAGCTTTCGCGCACCCTGGGCCACGTGGTGGAAGACGTCGTCAACCGCGTGGGCGTCGACGTAAACACCGCAAGCGCGAGCCTGCTGGGCTACGTTTCGGGCATCACGCCGAGCGTAGCCAAAAACATCGTGGCATACCGCGAGGAAAACGGCGCCTTTACCGATCGTCGCCAGCTTAAGAAGGTTCCCAAGTTAGGACCCAAGGCATATCTCAACGCCGCGGGCTTCCTGCGCATCAGCGGCGGTAAAAACCCGCTCGATGCGACAAGCGTCCACCCCGAGAGCTACGAGGTGGCCACGGCCGTCCTGGAGCGCGCTGGCGTTGCGGCAAGCGAGCTCAGCCGCGGCGGCGTGCCCGACATCGGGCGCCGTCTGGGCAGCATCTCGGCGCTGGCAAGCGACCTGGACTGCGGTACCCTGACGCTCATCGACATTGTCAACGAGCTCAAGAAGCCCGGCCGCGACCCGCGCGACGACGCACCCGAGGTGGTCTTTAGCCGCTCGGCGCTTTCCATCGACGACCTGGAGTCCGGCATGGAGCTCAAGGGCACGGTGCGCAACGTCGTGGACTTTGGCGCCTTTGTCGACGTGGGCGTGCACCAGGACGGCCTCGTGCACATCTCCAAGCTTGCCAACCGCTTCGTCAAGCACCCGAGCGACGTGGTGCGCATCGGCGACACGGTCAAGGTGTGGGTCGAGAAGGTCGATCGCGACCGCAAGAAGATCTCGCTCACCATGGTGCGGGGCAAATAAGCCGCTGCAGGCGCTCGGCGGGTCCCATTCCGCCGAGCGCCCCTCCTTCTAAAACGATTTGGCGATATCCCGAAGTGCGAGACACCGTTTCCGCTAATCCTCACCTGCAATTTTTGAGATATTCGGCCTCACTGGGCCGCGATAACACCTCTTCAAAGTGCAAGCTCAACAAATAGGCGTCAGATATTCAACAAAAGTCCCATATCTGCACCCGCAGAGGTGCGGTACGGGACGTTTTTCAGCCATATTGGCAATCTTGACGGCACCCTGAGACCGAATATCTCGATTTTTGTTGGTGGGACACTTATGGGCACGAACCGCAAAGACCTCGTTTGCCCAGTAGAGCTGTTCAACCACGTCAAGTATGAGATCTTACATGCGCGGAACAAAGGATAATCGAAGGGTCTTGGGCGACTTGCGCGTCGCCCCGAACACATAGCCGGCAGGGTCCTTTGCCTTGGCGATGACTGCCAACTCGGGGCCGGATCGTTTTCGATACTTGATAGATATGGATTAGAAGATCATTAGATTACAGGTTGATCCATGATGCGGAACCGCGTTGTCCACGCGATGCCGCCGGAGCCCACGCCGCCGTCCGAGGTGACGCCGGACGCGTAACACGAATCGTCATCCGGCGAACGAAGCCGCCAGTGGCACGCGGCGTTGCCATCCGAGCCCAGCCCCATTACTGCCCGAGACAGTTGGCGGGGTAGCGCTGTCGACCCCCATCGGAATAAAGGTAGCGATTCAGCTCAGGACCTACCGACGGGTTCGTGTCGGCAGCCCCGGCCTTTCCTTTGCCTAGCGCGACCCTCGCGAAGCGCGTGAACGATAGGGAAAGGAAAGGCCGGGGCGAACAATCCGCGGCGCAGCCAGTGTTCGCGTTACGGCAGGATATGGAAGCCCAAAGCGGCGATATCCTTGGCAAAGCCGCGCACGGTATCGAGCGAAACCTCGTACGGGTCGCGGCCGATGTTCTTGCGCTTGGCCAGAATGCTGTTGGGCACCGTGATGATCTGGCAGCCGCAGGCCTGCGCCTGGTAAATGTTGATAAGCTCGCGCGTGGACGCCCACAGAACCTCGCAGTTGGGCTTGGCGGCGGCCTTCTTGACCGACTCTGTCATAAACGGAATGGGATCGACACCCGTGTCGGCGATACGGCCGGCAAAGAGCGAGATGATAGACGGCGTCTCGGCGTCGACAGCGTCGACCATCTCGTCGACCTGCGCGGGCGTAAAGATGGTGGTGACGTTGACCTTGATGCCGTCGGCGGAAAGCTTGCGCACCAACTCGGCCGTGGACTCGCCCTTGATGGTCACGCACGGAATCTTGACATAGACGTTCTCGGCCCAGGTAGCGATCTCGCGGGCCTCGATCTCCATGGTCTCGACGTCGTCGGCAAAGACCTCAAACGATACGGACACATCGGTGATGTGGGCCAGGACCTCCTTGGCAAACGCGCGGTAATCCGTCACGCCGCCCTTCTTCATAAGGGACGGGTTGGTCGTGAAACCCTGAACGTTGCCGTTCTCGTACATGTCGAGCATGCCCTCGAGGTTTGCACCGTCAGCGAACACCTTGATTGCCATCTGCCTGATTCCTTTCGTTAGCATACGGGCGTGGAACTGCCAAACACTTTATCTACGTTTATCAAGGCGTGAACTGCGGTTTTTTATCTTCTCGGCGAACGGTTTAAACGCCTTAGCGTTTGAATTGATAAATCGATTGAGCATGTGAATCCAGTGAGTTGCAGATCGAAAATCGTTCGAACGGCGAAATAATTAGATCAACCCAAAGTGGCGCATGGCGGTGACGGTGCCGTCGTGTGCGACGTCGTCGGTCACGTAGTCGGCGACCGCCTTGACCTCGGGCATGGCGTTGCCCATGGCAACAGCCGTCTCGACAGCGGCGAGCATGCCCAGGTCGTTGCCCGAATCGCCAAAGCCAAAGGTGCGCGCGTTGCCGGCGCGCCCCAGATACTCAAGCGCTCGCGCCACGCCCACGCCCTTGTCAATGCCCTTGGGACTCAGCTCGCGATTCTGGCCGCCGGTGTTGCACAGCTCAAAGTTGCGTTCGATAAAGCCGTCGTCATTGGCCACGCGAGCCAAGCCGGGCTCGTTAAGGCACACCTTGCCCACACGCAGGCGGCCGTCGATGCGCATTTCCTCGGCGCTATGCACCACATGCGTGCCGATCAGAGACGACCGTTCAACACCCGCGGGCTCTAGTGCAAAAGTCGCAGCGTTGGCCTCAAAAAAGACCTCAATGCCGGCGTCCACAACGCGACGCGCAAGCTCCTCGACAATGTCCTCTTCAAAGCAATCCTCATGCACCACACGGCCCTCAACCTCGAGCGTCGCCCCCGCCATGGCCACGATACCCGCAGGTTCGAGCTCACGCAGACCATCGGCAATCAGCCACAAGGGGCGTCCTGTGCAGATAAACGCCTTGTGCCCCGCATCGTGCAGGCGATGAAACGCCTCAATGACCGTCTGCGAGGGGCGCACCGCCGAAAAGTCCTTATCGGTCATGCTGTCGGGATCGAACGACGTCAGCGTGCCGTCCACGTCAAAAAACAGTACAGCGGAATCGGGGCACGCATCAATCATATGGGTTCCTTTCGAGGGCGATGGCAAACGAAGCTTCCATCATATAATGGAGCGACACAACCAGAGAGGTCACCCATGGAATTTTACGCAAGCTGCCCCGAGGGCTTTGAGTCCGCACTCGCCGATGAGCTTAAACGCCTCGGACTTTCGCATGTTCGCCGGCTGAAGGGCCGCGCTGCATTTGAGGGCGAGCTCGAAGAAGGCTACCGCGCCTGTCTGTGGTCGCGCCTGGCGAGCCGCGTGTTCGTGGTGCTCGGGCGCTTTGAGGCGCAGAATGCCGATGAACTGTACGATAGCGTTTACGACATCGCCTGGGAGAGCATCGTCCGCCCCGGCGCCACCATCGCCATTACCGCCCGCGGCGTGACCGAGCAGCTGCGCAACACGCGCTTCTCGGCCCTGCGCGCCAAAGACGCGCTGTGCGACCGCCTGGCCGAAACCACGGGCCGTCGCGCCGATGTCGACGCCGCCGATCCCGACGTTCACCTACTGCTTTCGCTGCGTCAGCGCCGCGCGAGCATAAGCCTAGACCTTTCGGGCGACCCGCTGTTCAAGCGCCTGCCGCCCGCCGCGACTCGTGCCGGCGAGGGCACTCACGTGCTGCGCCCCGACTACGCCGCCCTGGTGCTGGCGCAGGTCGACTGGACCGCACTGTGCGAGCGCAAGCTGACGGCCGACGACTACGAAAACGAGGCCCTGCCCACGCTGATCGACGCCTCGTGCGCCGGCGGCGGCCTGCTGCTTGAGGCCGTGAACATTCTTACCGACCGCGCTCCGGGTGCCGCACGCGAGCGCTGGGGCTTTGAGGGCTGGCAGCTGCACGACGCCGCCCTATGGGAGCAGCTGCTTGCCGAGGCGCGCGAGCGCGAGACGGCGACACGCGAGCGCCAGGCGCGCATCGTTGCCGTGGATGTTGACCCCGCCGCGCGCAAGACCGCCGAGCGCATGGTCAAGTGTGCCGGCTACAAGCGCTTTGTCGACTTTTGCGCCGCCAAGCCCGCCACCGTGCTGGACCATGCGGACGCTGTCGCCGGCGCCGCCGTGGTCGCAGACACCACCGAGACCCCGCTTTCGCTCATGCACGACGCCATGACGCTGGTCGGCGAGCTGCACCGCGCGCCCGAGCTTACCGCCGCACCGGTCGCCGCGCTCACCCGCGACGGACTTATGGCCCGCGCGCTCCATGCCGAGCCCGCGCGCTCCATCGCCGTCATGCCCAACAACGAAGAGGCGACTATTGAGGTTTGGCTCTCGCTCGACCACGCCGCCGCAGCATTTGAAGCTGCGACTAGCGCGGATGCCGAGGAGCAGACCGCGGACGCCCAAGACGAAGCCGCCGACACCCCCATGCCCGGACCTGCCGCCACGCTCGATTTGGGCGACGGCAAGCCGCTGCCCGTGCTCATTCCCGAGTCCGAGCAGTTCGCCAACCGTCTGCGCAAGAACGCCCGCCTGCGCCGCAAGTGGGCAAAGCGTGAGGGCGTGAGCTGCTACCGCGTCTACGATGCCGACCTGCCCGACTACTCCGCCGCCATCGACCTGTACGAGGGCTGCTCGCAGACGCCGGGCCGCTGGCTCGTCATCGCCGAGTACGCCGCACCCAAGACCATCGATCCTGCGCTGGCCCAGGCCCGCATGCTCGATATCTTGGCCATCGCGCCGCTCATCTTGGATGTTCCAGCCGAGCACGTGCACGCCAAAGCCCGCATACGTTCGCGCGGCGGTTCGCAGTACGGTAAGCAGGGCGCCGGCAAGGGCGCGTCGGGCGAGCGCGCCAATATCGCACGCCGTCGTCTGCCGCTCATCGAAGAGGGCGGCCTCACCTTTGCCGTCAACTTTGACGACTATCTGGATGTGGGCATCTTCCTGGACCACCGCGTCACCCGCAACCTGGTGCGCGAGCACGCCAAGCAGGCGCGCCGCTTCCTCAACCTGTTCGCCTACACCGGCACCGCCACCTGCTACGCAGCCGACGGCGGCGTCGAGGAGACCGTGACGGTCGACCTTTCCAACACCTACTTGGACTGGGCCGAGCGCAACATGCGCCAGAACGGCTTTGTGGGGCCGCAGCATCACTTTGTGCGCGACGACGTGCTCGCCTGGATTCGTGACCAGCGCCAGACGCGCAACCGCTGGGACCTGATCTTTGTCGACCCGCCCACGTTCTCGAACTCGTCCAAGATGGGCCGCCGCACCTGGGATGTCCAGCGCGACCATGTTGAGCTTTTGGCCGGCGTATCGCGCCTGCTCGCACAGGGCGGCCACGCCATCTTTAGCTGCAACCTGCGTGGCTTCCGCCCCGAGACGCGCAAGCTCGCGCGCGCGGGCGTCGTGCTGGAGAACATTACGGCGCAAACCATCCCAGAGGACTTCGCGCGCAACCAGAAGGTGCACCATTGCTATATCGTGCGCCGCCTGCCCATCGAGGACGCCATGGCCGAGGTCGGCTTTAGCGCCGAGGAGATTGCCGAGCGAACCGAGGAGCTGCGCAACCCCGAGGCGCGCAAGCCTCGCGCAACGGCGCCCGCGCACGCGCAGACCGGTGACCGAGGACCGCACTGCGACGACAAGCCTGCCTGCTCAGGCAAGCCCAAAAAGAAGAAGTTCTACGCCAGCAAGCCCAAGGACAAATAGACAAAGTTGCGGTGGAATACGGACTGTTTTGCCTGGAATTAGGCAAATTTAGACCGTATTTCACCGCAACTCATATTGGGATGGCGGATGCCGACCTATCCCTGGATGACCAATCGGTAACCAATACCCACGTGCGTTTGGATATAGCGCGGATGCGCGGGGTCGGACTCGATCTTCTTGCGCAGCGTGCCCATAAAGACGCGTAGGCTCGCCAGGTCGCTCTTAGTCGCCGTACCCCAAATCTCGTTCAGGATAAATTGGTGCGTCAGCACCTTGTCGGCGTTGTGTGCCAGCAGGCACAAGAGCTTGTACTCAATCGGCGTCAGATGCAGCTCCTCGCCATCCATCGTGGCGATGCCGGCATCAAAATTGATATGCAACTCGCCGGTATCGAACGAGCCCTCGGAGACAACACCGCCCGCCTGCGCATACGAAAGGCGCCTGAGCGTGGTGCGAATGCGCGCGAGCAGCTCCTCGACCGAAAACGGCTTAGTCAGGTAGTCATCGGCGCCGGCATCGAGCGCTCGGATCTTGTCCGCGTCCTCGCTGCGCGCCGAAACCACGATGATCGGCATGCCCGACCACGCGCGCACCGACTCCACCACCTTGACGCCGTCCATATCGGGCAGGCCCAGATCGAGCAGCACAATGCTCGGCGCCTGCGACGAAGCGGCGGCGATGGCGGCGTGGGCGGTCTCCACAGCCATATGGCGCAAACCGTGCGCCTCGAGCGCGGCGACGATAAGGTTGCGGACGGCGGGATCGTCCTCAACGACCAAGATGAGCGGTTTTGCGGCAGAGTTCGGCACGGCGCTACTCCTTATCAAACGAAACGTCGGCGGCGGGAAGCTCAATCGTAAAGACCGAACCGTGAGGGTCCGCCGCGGTAACCTCTATGCTACCGCCATGTGCCAGCGCAATGGAGCGGCAGAGCGAAAGCCCCAAGCCCACACTGCGGCAGCTGTCGGCCAGGCCATGGTTGGCGGTGTAGAACGACTCAAAGATTCGCTCGCGGTCCTCGGGCGCAATGCCCGGGCCATCATCAGCAACCGAGCACGCCACGCATCCATCATGGACGCCAATCGAGATTACGATATGCGAGCCCGCAGGCGTATAGGTGATGGCGTTGTTCACCAGATTGACCACCAGCTGCACCATCAGGCGCGCGTCGACGTTGACGAGCGCTGGCTCATCGCACGCCACTACCTTAAGGTCGTGCTCGCGCACGGCCGGATTTACGTGACGCAGCGCCTCCTCGACGATATCGTCCATGAGCTCGAGCGTGGTCGACAGGTGCATGCCGCCGCCCTCGAGCTTGGTGATGGCGAGCAGATTCTCGACGGTGGCGTTGAGCCACAGCGCATCCGAGCGAATGGATAGGAGCATGCCGCGGCGTGTCTGGTCGTCGAGCACAGCCGTGCCGGTCGAGCCCTGGTCGAGCAACACGTCGGCATTACCCGAAATACTGGTGAGCGGCGTACGCAGATCGTGCGAAATGGAACGCAGCAAATTGGCACGCAGCTGCTCGTTTTTAGCGAGTACCGCCGCCTCCTCGCGGGCCTCCATGGCGCGGGCGCGATCGAGCGCAAGCTCGCCTTCGCTCACAATGGCATCGGCAAGCGTCCGCTCCTCGGGCGTCAGCGCATCGGGCTCGGCGACAATGGCGAGCACCCCCACCACCGAGGCGGGATCGCCCGCGCGCACCATGGTGTCACCCGAGCGCACGGTCAGGTATATGCCGTAGAACGCCGAGCCACCATAGGTGGCATCGAGCGGCGTTCCCACATAAGCGGATGCCGAGAGCCGCGGCGGCATCTGGGGCGCCAACTGGTGCACCGGCGCGGCATCGCCCACGGCCGTGTACGTCGCGCGCGGCAGCAGGTCATCGTCGTCGGCATCGGCGCTATACCACACGACCGGACAGTCCGAAAGACGCGCCAGCTGCGTTGCCATAGCGTGCACAATCTGTTGCTGATCGGCGCAGCGCTGCAGCATACGGTTGGTCTCGAGCACCATCTGCGTGCGACGGTCGCTGGCGGCAGCCTGCGCCAAGGCGCGGCGCAGGGCCAGCGCGATCGAGCTCGACACGAGCGAGACCGCAAACATAATGAAGAACATGCCGGGATAGACGCGGTCGATAAACGACAGCGAGCAGCGCGGGTCGACAAACAAGAAGTTGTAGAGCGCCACGGCGGCAGCCGAGCTCAGCAAGCAATACAGGCGACTCCAGGTAAAGAATGCGCACAGCTGCACGGCGAACACATAGACGATCATGATGCTCGGCGCGAGACCCGGATGGTCGAGCAGCGCGCCCACAATCGTCGCCGCGACCAGCAGCCCCGCCGATACGCAGGCGTCATACAGAGGGCTGCGACGCGTCAGCGTTGTACGCCGCCACCAAAAGTTCTCGGCAATATCGCCGTCCGCATGGACGTCCATCAGCGCCCCGCCCCTCTCTCAAAAACAAAAACCACCACAAAGGGGACAGGCACCTTTGTGGTGGTTTTCCCTCGTGGTGGTTCTAAGTGTAAAGCCTTCTACGACCGGCAGCCGCTAGACAAACAGCACGTGCGCGAGCAGTGCGCACACGCACGCCGCGACAAACACCAGCGCCACGACCGAAATCACACGATCGGCCATGTCCATGTTGGCCCGATTCGTAAAGAACCGATCTTCGGCGGCGTCGACGCGTGCCTCGCGCACCAGCTCGGCCGCAAGATCGCGACCGTCAAGCGTCTTTGCGTCCATGGTTTTCTCCCCAGACTCATTTCCCGTCATTGCAAACCTGCCCGTTCACAGTCAAATCTCAGGTGTCGATTACGGGCGCTCGTTGGGAGCCAGACGCTGCATCTTGCTCACGGCCTTAAACTTGGTGAACAGCGGCACGTACTCAAAGTTCACGTTGGAGTTCTCCAGGCCGTACCAGCGCGCAGGCGTGCCAGCGGCGCGGCGGATGATGTACTTGAGCGTAATGGCCGTACGCTCGCTCGGCTCCACGTCGCTTTCGGGCGCCAGAAGCTTGCGGATCATAACGAACTTGAACGTACCGATGTTGCCCGGATCCTTGTAGACCGAGTAGTCATGCGTCTGCGGCGGCAGCTCGCCGCTGGCTGCCAGATCCTGAACAACCTGGCGCAGATAGGCGTTAACGCGCTGGTTGATCTTGTAGCCCAGGTACAGATGCACGCGGAACACGTAGTCGGTGCCGAACGTCTCGACCGAGTAGGCAAAGGTATGCGGCTCGTCCATGGTCTCGACATTCACGAACCACCAGGCGCGAGCGCGCTTGGGGTGCTTATCCAGGATGGAGTAGACGATATCGCGGTCGATATAGTCGGTGTTGGTGTCCTTGGTCAGGTACACGATATTGTCGCTCATGAGCTCGTAGCGGTCGTCGTCGCGCAGGCGCTTGAGCTGCGGCAGGTAGCTGCGCAGCGGCAGCAGCGTAAACTGGCGCTGCTCGACCGCCGTGCCGTTGTACCAGCACACCATAATGCTCATGATGAGCGCGGCCATAAGGATGGTGAAATAGCCGCCGTGGAAGAACTTGGTGAGCGAGCTCACAAAGAAGAAGCCCTCGAGCATGAGGAAGAAGACGGCAAAGATCCACGGCGCAACCTTGAGCTTGCGCTCCACGTGCAGATAGAAGAAGAGCAGCAGCGTCGTGCACATCATGGTCAGGGTAATAGCCAAGCCGTACGCAGCCTCCATGTGCGCCGAGTTCTGGAACAGCAGCACCACGATAACGCAGCCCACGAGCATGACGTTGTTGACCATGGGGATGTAGAGCTGACCCTTGGTCTCGGCAGGATAGAAGACCTGCATATGAGGCATGAGGTCCAGGCGGCTGGCCTCGGACACCAGCGAGAATGCGCCGGTGATGAGCGCCTGCGAGGCAATGATGGCGGCGATGGTGGAAAGGCCGACGGCAAAGGGACGCAGGCTCGGGGTGAGCATCTGGTAGAAGGGGTTGAGGTCGGCGATGCCCATGAGCTCGGGGTTGGCAGCGTTGTTGATAAGCCACGCGCCCTGACCCATGTAGGACAGCAGCAGGCAGCACTTAACGAACGGCCAGGTGGCGTAGATGTTGCCGCGGCCCACATGGCCCATGTCGGAATAGAGCGCCTCGGCACCGGTGGTAGCGAGGAAGCAGCTGCCTAGGATCATGATGCCCGCATGGTTGTTGGGGCTCAGCAGAAAGCCGATGCCGCGCAGCGGGTTGAGGCACAGCAGCACCGCGGGATGCTGGAAGACAAAGAACAGGCCCGTACCGCCCAGGAACAAAAACCACAGCGTCATGATGGGGCCAAAGGCGTGACCGATCTTGGCCGTGCCGATGCGCTGCACCAAGAAGAGCGCAATGATAATGGCAAGCGTGATCGCGACAACGCGACCCTGGTCGTCACCGAGCACGGCGTGGACCGCCGGGATGGTGCGCAGGCCCTCGATGGCAGTGGTCACGGTAACGGCAGGCGTCAGGATGCCGTCGGCGAGCAGTGCCGCGCCACCCAGCATGGCGGGGATGATGAGCCACTTGCCGCAACGCTTGACCAGGCTGTACAGGGCAAAGATACCGCCCTCGCCGTGGTTGTCGGCGCGCAGCGAGATCAGCACGTACTTGACGGTCGTCAGCAGCGTGACCGTCCACACGACAAGGGAGAGCGCGCCGAGCACGAACTCCTGCGTGACGCTTCCGATGCCGCCGTTGCCGGCAACGAGCGCCTTGGTTACATACATGGGGCTGGTGCCGATATCGCCGTACACCACGCCCAGCGTGACGAGCATCGCCGAGATGCTCACAGGAATCGCAGCGTGAGAAGCTGCCTCCTTGGCCTTTTGTTCCATAAGCCGGTTTCCTCCCAACTTTAATGTTCGAAGGGATTATAGGTAATCGGCCCATGTTTGAATGGCGCCGTTTTCCCAGCTAGATAAACATTTATACGGCCTTTAGGCCACCACGGCGATATGGAATGTGACAGAGGGACTTTCCCTTTGTCACATCGCCGCATTCGTTACTTGCCGAGCCAGTTTTTGAACCACCACTCCATGGAACGGCTCATCTCGGCCATAAAGGGGCTCGTGTGCTTGCGGGTGTAGATATCCACCACGCGCTCGCCCACCTCGCGGGCGTGCGGGCGAAACATCGCATCCATCTCGGCCACCTGCGCGTCCATGGTCGCGGTATCGGCGCGGCGGTAGCGCTCCTCGTGCACCAGGTTCACCACGGGATGCGCGATTGCCGGACGCTCCTTGCGGGGCGTGCCGATGATGAGCATCGACAGCGGCATGGTATAGGGAGGCAAGTCCAGCAGCGAGGCGACTTCCTCGGCATTCTCGACGATATCACCGATGTAGCAGCTCCCCAGCCCCAGGGCCTCGGCGGCGACCACGGCATTTTGCGCGGCGATCACGGCGTCCTGCGCCGCGATGGCAAAGTCACCCAGACCCGGTGCACGACGGGGCGCCTTGCCCGTGCGCTCGACAAACTCGGGCTTAAAGCAGCCCACGTGCTCAAACAGATCGATCCACTTGGCATAATCGACCACAAATATGAGTGCCCAGGGCGCCTTGGCGATCATGGGCTGATGATCGCACAGGTCGGCGAGGCGGTCCAATGTGGCCTGCTCGCGAATGCTCACGATGGAATACATCATCATGGCGCCCGCCGACGGCGCGCGACTCGCCGCATGCAAAATCGCCGCCCGCTGCTCGTCAGTCACCGCCACGGGACGGTCGTCGTCATCACGCGCGAAGGCACGCGTAGACGAGCGATGCTCCAAGATGTCCAGCACTGTGTTGCCCGTAGTCTCGACCGGATAGCCGCACGTATCCACGCCCGCAGCTCCGCCGCAGTACTCGGCGCCTGTCATACAAACCTGCTCGCTCATCGCCCTACCCTCGCCATTTCTTTAAGAAGCCTTTACGTTTCCGTGTAATTCCCGTCCATTATCGCGCAGGTCGCCACTACATTGCGCCACACCGCCACACGTGCGCGTTAATATGGCTGGTTGTGCGCAGCCACCAATTGCAGCGCATATCTTGCTAACAATCGGGTGAACCCCCGCTTTCGTAGGTTTTAAGTTTGTGAGGAGTCTCAGCATGTTCGCAGCCGCCATCTCGCTCGTCGGTCTTGCGGCGACCATCTACCTTGTCTTGCGCGAGGCCAAGGCCATTCGCGCTCAGTCGGGCACCGTTGCCAAAAGCGCTCTTGGGTGGAGCGTCGTCTTCGGCCTGTTCCAGCTCTTTTTGACCATTTGGGGCGCCATTGGCCTCGTCGCCCAAAACGAGCCGCTCGCCTTTGTGATGCTCATCCTGACCAACGCCATCCTTACCGGCTGCGCCTGGGCCAGCATCGCCCGCGACCGCATCGCCCCGCGCGTCTTTGCGTTTGCCGGGCCCGACGCTCCCGCCCCCACCGGCAAGCTCGCCCGCCTGCGCGGCGCCTTTGTGGGCAAACCGCTCGTCGCCGCCGTCCTGTGCCTGCTGCTCGCCGGCGTCTTTGCGCTGCTGGGCATGGAGGTCTCGTCCAACCACGACTTTACCTGGGTCTATCCCCTATGCATCCTGCTCGAGTGGGCCATCATCACCGTGCTCATGGTCGGCCTGTTCTTCCTGTTCCAGCGCCATGGCGCAGCTCCGGCCGTCCTGGCCTTTGCCCTCTTTATCCTGGGCATTGCCGAGTTCTTCGTCATCACGTTTAAATCCATGCCCATCCAGCCGGGCGACCTTTCGGCCATCTCCACTGCCGCCGCAGTCGCCGGCAACGGCTACACCTTCTCCATCTCGCTGTTCTGCGTGCTGTCCATGGGCTTTACCGCCATCGCCATGCTGCTATGCGAGTACGCCGGCCTGGTGGCACCGCATCGTCAGAAGGGTACCGCCAACGCCAAGCGCATGCTGCTCACCAACCTGCTCGTGGCGGTGCTGTGCCTGGGCGGCGTTACCGCACACGTCACGCTCATCGACTACTACAACACCCTCGGCATCACCGTCTACACCTGGCGCCCGCTCGAGAGCTACTGGCGCGAGGGCTACCTGCCTGCCTTTATTAGTGCGGCACAGTCCATTAAGCCGCCCAAACCCGCCGACTACTCTGTCGATGACGCCAAGGCCACGCTCAAAAAGTACGCCAAGGTCTACGACAAGTCCGACGCCGCCAAGAGCGACGAGCGCGCCGCCGCAGAGGAGCAGTTCGACAGCGAGAAGCCCACGGTCATCGCCATCATGAACGAGACCTTCTCGGACCTGTCGATCTATCAGAACATGCGCGCCGGCTACGAGGGTCCGCAGTACTTTAAGAGCCTGTCCAACTGCCTCAGCCGCGGCAAGCTCTATGTGAGCGCCTACGGCGGCGGTACCGCCAATACCGAGTTTGAGTTTATGACCGGCAACTCCATGGCCAACCTGGGCTCGGGCGTGTACCCCTACACCATCTACAACATGGAAACGACTGGGAACCTGGCAGAGCAGTTCAAGTCGCTCGGATATTCCACCACGGCCATGCACCCCAACCACGCGACTAACTGGAACCGCGAGAACGTCTACAAGGACTTTGGCTTTGACCAGTTCCTGTCCATCAACGACTTCCAGGGCGCCGATACCCTACGCGGCATGGTGACCGACCAGGCTACCTACAACAAGATTCTTGAGCTGCTCGACCAGAACGCCGATCCGCAGTTTATCTTCGACGTGACCATGCAGAACCACTCGGGCTACGACACGGGCCTGCTGCCGGTCGACAAGCAGCTGCACCTGAACATCGACACGACCGACCTGGACACCAAGACCGTCGAGGACGGTACGCTCTCCGATGTCGACGAGTATGTTTCGTGCATTGAGCAGTCCGACCAGGCGCTGCGCTACTTCCTTAACGCCTTGAGCAAGCTCGACCGCAAGGTGGTCGTGGTGTTCTGGGGCGACCATCAGCCGTTCTTCCCGTCCAAGTTCAACGATAAGTGGTTTACCGACGAGGACGACGCCACGCACCAGGAGCGCTTGTGGCAGACCGATTACATCATTTGGGCCAACTACGACGTTGCCGGCTGCGACCAGACGAGCGAGGTCGATGACCTGTCCACCAACTACCTGTCTACCCAGCTGATGCAGCTGATCGGCGCCCCGCTGACCGACTACCAGAAGGCGCACATGACGCTGCGCGAGTCGCTGCCCGCTATCAACTCCGTGGGCTACGAGGACGCCAGTCTGCGTTGGGCGCTTTCCTCCAACGTCACCGGTGACGACGCCGCTGCCGCAGCCGCCACCAAGGCGCGCGAGGATTACGCCAAGATGCAGTACTACGAGATGTTCCGCGACGGCAAGAACGTGTACACCGAGCACTTCCAGACCGAGGCCAACGAGACCGACCCCAACCTGGCACCGGGAACAACCAAGATTAAGTAGCGGGTCGCTCATAACTGAAACGTCTGTCCGGACGGAGGCATATAAGGTTCCCTGCTCGGACAGTCCTGCGCAAGACGGAGGCCACATTAAGTGGCCTCCTTTGCGTGCGGAACTCGCGATGAGCCTTATATGCCTCCGCCCGGACAGACGCCCAGTTGCTGGAACGCGGCTTGTCATCGGGGTGATGGAAAATGTCGCCCCAAACGCTTGCAGTGGTTGCGTCCACAAGTGTCAAGAAAAAGCCTCGAGAATCTCGAGGCTTTCACATTTGTATTGTTTTGCACGAAGGACCGCGAACGGCGAAGCTACTCTCCCAGCACGGCCTTCTTGGCGGCTGCAGCCATGTTGTCCAGGTCTTCCTTGGTGGGATGGTCCTTCGCGGCAACCCAGTTGTCGAGCAGCATCTTAAATCGGGCGTTATCGGGATCTTGCTCGAGCATGGCCTCGTAGCGCTGCTTGACCGCGGGGCCCATCTTGCCCTGGCACATCGCCCAGCCCGCAAGCTCGGCATCCCCAGCCAAATTGGAAGTTACGCGATCAATAATCTGCTGGTAATAGCTCTGGTCGGCCCCAAAGCCGCAGGTGCCAAACAGGAAGACGCGCTTACCGTGCAAGGCGGAGAGCAACGCCGCGACCGCAGGCGTGCACGCGCCCTTGTCGCACCAAAAACCGACGAGCACCGTGTCGGCCGCGCAGGCGCCCTGCGCCTCGAGCTCAACCTGATCTGCGTCCGCATCGTCGCTCAACGCCGCAGCGTGGACAAACTCAACGCCCGCAGCCTGCAGAGTGCGCTTGATCGCACCCGAAACCATCCTGGTATTACCGCTCTTGCTGTTAACCACCAAAGAGCACGTCGTAGTCACGTTGCCTCGTTTCCCCCGAAACTCGAGCCATTAATGCAATTTGTTAGAAGCATATCTTAGTACTAACGGCGCAGATGTAAACCATCTGCCGCTAATCGGTATTCCCTACTGGGCGAATTGGCTGCGGTAGAGCTCGGCATAGAAGCCGCCTGCCGCTATCAGCTCGTCGTGTGTGCCACGCTCGATAATCTGGCCGTCGCGCATGACCAGAATGCAATCGGCGTTGCGGATCGTCGACAGGCGGTGCGCCACCACAAAGCTTGTACGGCCAGCCATGAGCTCGTCGAATGCCGCCTGCACCTGCAGCTCGGTGCGCGTATCGATGCTCGAGGTCGCCTCGTCCAGCAGCAAGATCGCCGGGTCGGTGAGCATGACGCGCGCGATGCACAGCAGCTGCTTTTGGCCCTGGCTAAATGTGCCGCCGTCCTCGCCGATCACCGTATCGTAGCCGTCGGGCAGCTGCACGATAAACTTGTGCGCATGCGCACGCTTGGCGGCTTCGATGACCTGCTCGCGCGTGGCGTCGGGACAACCGTACGCGATGTTATCCGCCACCGTGCCCTCGAACAGCCAGGTGTCCTGCAGCACCATACCAAAGGCGCGGCGCAGGCTTGCGCGCGTGTAGTCACGCGAAGACTGGCCATCGACCATGATGCGTCCGGCATCGATATCGTAAAACCGCAGCAGCAGGTTGATGAGCGTCGTCTTGCCGCAGCCTGTGGGGCCGACCAGGGCAAAGCGCATGCCGGGTTTGGCCTCGATGCAAATGTCCTGCAGCAGCTTGCGGTCGGGCACGTAGCTAAAGTCCACATGCTCAAAAGTCACCTCACCCTGCGGGGCAGCAAGTTCCACGGCATCCGCCGCATCGGGCTCCTGCTCGCGCGCATCGAGCAGCGCGAACATGCGGCGCGCCGAGGCATACGCCGTCTGGATCTGCGTAATGACGTTGGTGACCTCGTTGAACGGCTTGGTGTACTGGTTAGCATAGGACAGGAAGATTTGCACGCCGCCCACCGTGAGCGCCGCGGGCACGCCCGTGATCACGCCCACGCAGCCGATCACAGCGACCACGGCATAGATGATGTTGTTGATAAAGCGCGTGCCGGGGTTGGAGAGCGAACCCATAAACTGCGCGCGCTCGCCCGCGGTGTAGAGCTCGGCATTGAGGGCATCGAAGCGCTGCTGAGCGCGCGGGCCGTAGGCAAAGGCGTCGACAAGCTTCTGCTCGCCCACGTATTCCTCGATATGGCCGCCAAGCTGACCCTGAATGCGCTGTTGAGCCGTAAAGCTTTTGTTGGAGAGCTTGGCGATGGCGCCGGCGGCAAAGATGGAAAGCGGCGTGACGAGCACCACCACGAGCGTCATGGTCAGATTGATGGAGAACATAAACGCGAGCGTGCCCACGATGGTAATAACGCCGGTAAAGAGCTGCGTGAAGCCCTGCAGCAGACCGTCGCCCACCTGATCGACATCGTTGACCACGCGGCTCATGAGGTCGCCGTGGGCATGGCTGTCGATAAAGCCGAGCGGCATGCGGCTGAGCTTATCACTCGCCTCCACGCGCATGTCACGCACCGTCTCGTAGGATAGGCGGTTAACGCAGTAGCCCTGCAGCCACTGGAAGGCCGCGGCTCCCACCACGACGAGCGAGAGTTTGGTGACGAGCGGCAGCAGTGCGTCGAAATCCACCTGGCCCGCGGCAACAATCAGGTCGATGCCCTCGCCAATGAGAATAGGTGTGTAGAGCTGCAAGATAACGGAGATGGCGGCGCTCACAAACGACGCCGCAAACGAAATGCGATGCGGACGGACGTAGCCCAACAGGCGGCGAGTCACCGCACCCACGGGATAGCGCTCGGGATCGCCGGGCTGGCGCGGACCGTCGCCCAGGTCGTTGAGGTTATCGTTGCCGGACACGTTGGCCGTCATCGTGGCGACCGAACCGGAGGAAGTATACGGATTCATCTAACAGCCCTCCTTTGTGCAGACGGATGCGGGGGCAGTCGGGGCGGACGCGGACGCCGCGCTCCCCTGCTGGCCCTCGAGCTCCTTGCGGCGCAGCTGCGACTGGCAAATCTCGCGGTAGAGCTGGCAGCTTGCATACAGCTCGTCATGTGTGCCCAGGCCCGCAACCGAGCCGTGATCGAGTACGCAGATCATGTCGGCGTCGCGCACGGTCGAGACGCGCTGACTCACGATGACGGTCGTCAGCGGCAGCCCGCCCTCGGCGGCACCGCGCACGCTGCGCTCGCGGATGGCATGGCGAAGCGCCGCGTCGGTCTTAAAGTCGAGCGCCGAGGCGGAGTCGTCCATAATCAGGATCTGCGGCGAGCCCACCAGAGCACGCGCAATGGTCAGGCGCTGGCGCTGACCGCCGCTGAAGTTCTTGCCGCCCGCCTCGACCGGGGCATCGAGCCCCTGTGGCTTGTTGCGCACGAACTCGCTGGCCTGCGCCATATCGAGCGCCGCCCAGAGCTCCTCGTCGGTTGCCGCCTCGTCGCGCCAGGTCAGGTTGCTGCGGATGGTGCCGCTCACCAGCGACGCGCGCTGCGGTACGGTCGCAACCACATGGCGCAGCTGATCGAGTGGCCAAATGCGCACGTCGGTACCCATCACGCTCACACTGCCGGTGCCCGCATCATACAGGCGCGGAATAAGCGAGACGAGCGTGGACTTGCCGCTGCCCGTGCCGCCGATGATTCCGAGCGTCTTGCTCAGCGGCAGCTCCAGGGTCACATCGTCGACGGCATTTGCCGCGCCCGCGCCAAACGAAAAACTCGCATGGTCAAAGCTCAGCGCGGGGGCCGGGGCGGCATTGCCCGTCGCGCCCGGCTTGGGCAGTGCGACCGGCTCGTTGTCCTCGTCGGTAACGCTCGGCACGCAATTGAGCACCTCGTTGATACGCGACGCACTGGCGCTCGCCTTGGTAAAGACCACGACCAGGTTGGCAACGTACACGATGGAGGTGAGGGTCTGCGTCATGTAGTTTACAAACGCCATAACCTGACCCTGCGTGAGCTCGCCCACGTTGACCTGGATGCCGCCCACCCACAGGATGGCGCACACGCCTAGGTTCATCACGAGAAACGTGACAGGGTTGAGAATTGAGGAGAGTTTGCCCACCGCGATGGCAGTATTGGCCTGGTCATCGGCCGCCTGGGCAAAACGCTTGCGCTCATGATCCTCGCGCACGAAGGCGCGGACCACGCGGGCGCCCGAAAGCCCTTCGCGGCAGATAAGCGCGATGCGGTCGAGCTTTGCCTGCAGCTGCTTGTAGTACGGGATGCAACGCGCCATGACAAACCAAAACACCAGGCCGATGGCGGGCGTGCAAATCAAGAAAATCACGCCCAGCTTAAGGTCGATGGCAAGGGCCGCAACCATGGATCCCACCGCCAAGAAGGGCCAGCGGATGAGCATGCGTACGCCCAGAGCCACAGCGAGCTGCACCTGGTTGACGTCGTTGGTGATGCGGGTGATAAGCGACGGCGTGCCAAAGCGATCGAGCTCGGCGTAGCTCAGCTTATTGATGTGCTCGTAGAGCGCGCCGCGAATGTCGGTGCCCATGCCCTGCGAGGTGAGCGCCGCCATCTTTTGGCAGACGAGCGTAAACGAGATGCCGATCACAGCCATGGCGGCGAGCACCACGCCGTAACGGACGACAGCGTTCACATCGTGCGCCCCAATGCCCTTATCGATCATCTGGGCAATCACCAGCGGCGTAAGCAGGTCAAAGATCACTTCAATCAACTTGCACGCAGGGCCGATCACCATATAGCGGCGAAACTTTCCACCAAAACGCCTGAGCAGCTCAATCATAAAAAGGCGCTCCCCATCATCATTCACACTCAATTCGAACCATGATAGTACGGTGAGCCCAAAAGAAGCGTAAACAGCTCGTCATTTCTAATGGGATTCGGTTTTCAGAGGGGTATACGCGCACACCCAGCCAGTGTCGGGTCAACTAGCTTGGTATACTTACATTAGTGCTACCAAGTTAGTCGCCGACTCTGGAAATGAGGTGCCGAGATGAACGACATTCTCGCAAGAAGAGCAAGACGAGCAACTGTGGGCATCGCCCTTTCCGCGGCACTTGTCGCGGGAATCGCCCCCGCAACGGCGATCGCGGCAGAAACCAGTTCCCCCACCGGTGCGGCCGTTTCGCAGACGAGCGCCGCCAACGGCAATTCGGGCGCCCCGCAGACAGAAGACGCGGCCGCCGCAAAAGAAAAAGCGTATGCAGCCATGCAGGAAGCGCTCAAAAACCTCGAAGCCGCAAAAGACGCCGCAAGTCCCGAGAAACTTGCGGAAATCGATGATGACATTGCCAGTTTTCAAGAGATCCACGACATGGTGGTGACGGAAGCCGCCAAACGGAGGGAACCCCTTCCCGCCATGCAAGCGAACGTCGATGCAGCCCAAGCCAAATACGATGAGGCCCACAACCGGACAAGCGGCCTTCAGGCAGAATTAAATAAGGCAATCGACGACGGAGCTTCTAACGAAACTATTAAGCAGTTGCGAAGTAAGATCATGTCGGCAGAAAGGCGAGAAAAATCTTGTGAAGATGATCTTCACCGCTGCCAACGCCGGCTCGAAAGCCAGGAAAGAGAGGTTCAGTGTTTCGAAAGTGAGGCGGAGAAAGCCAAAGCCCACATCGATGAGGATGTAGCCAAGCGAGATACGCTCCTCGACGATTTGGAAAAGGCGCAAGCGGCCTATGACGACGCCTGCAAAGCATACGAAGAGGCAAAGGCCGCGGCAGACAAGGCCACCTCGCCCGAGATAACGAAACCGACCGAGACAGTGCCTCCCTCCGGCTCAGCGCAACCCGCCGAGACGGCACCGCCCGTTAGCTCACCTGCAACCGGCAAAGACACCCTACCAAGCTCCACCAAGCAGGCGAACTCGAGCAGCGGCAAGCAAGCAAATACGACCGCCGGCAAGCTCGCAAACACGGGCGACACAGCACCGAGCGCAATCGCACTCGCAGGAATCGCCGCCGCAGGCCTCGGAATAACCACCGCAGCCACACGTCGCATCAAGAACTCAAAATAGCTGCCAGAGCATATCGCTCCCACCAATCTACAAGCCCATAGACAAAGAGGCCCGTTTCCCCAACCAAAACCAGAGAAACGGTCCTCCTTACTTGTAAAAACAGATGGCAACGCCGCCGTCTCTTGAACCACGTAGCCATTGATGTCTTGGCGCAGTCAGCGAGCGCCATCCAGAGCGAACAAGTTGGCATGAAAAAGGCAAGGCATAGACCTTCTGGTCATGCCTTGCCTTTTGAATGACAAATTGTCGCTCTGGGTGGCGCGCAGCGTCGAGCATTGCGCGGTTTGGTAAAACCGCGCAAAAAGAAAGCCCGTGCACTCGATGGATTCGGATGCCCGACAGAGGCTCCTTATGGCTGCTTCCTTCCGGACCTGACCAGATTCGGAACATGTCGTCATCCGAACCCATCGAACGCGCTAGGCGCTCGATATATCTTACCCGCTCCCGCCCGATGGGGCAAGACAGCTAATTTGGGACGGGGCTTTTTTGACTACTTTTTGACTGGTGGGTAGTCAAAAAAGCCCCGTCCCAAAATGACTACTTTTCTAGATGCGGCCAAGGTCGTAGGCTCGCGCGGCAGACTCGCCGGCGCAGATGAGGTTGGTTGCGGCTTCCTGCGGATCGAGTGCCCACTTCAAATCCATGGGCTTGCGGCAGATCGGCAAAACCAGGTCGACGCCCTGCCCATACACCGCATCCAGGTTGTCGGCACGACCGCCCAAGACGGCGACCACCGGCTTGCTATAGCGCTTGGCACGGCGGGCCACACCCACCGGCGCTTTGCCGGCGGCGGATTGCTCGTCCATATTGCCCTCGCCCGTTATGACCAGGTCGACATCGCGCACACGCTCGTCGAACCCAACGAGGTCGAGCACCGTCTCCACGCCCGAGCGTAGCTCTGCACCGAGCGCTAGCAGCGCGGCGCCCAGGCCGCCGGCGGCACCGGCACCGGGCACACCGAGCACCGAGCCAAATGTCCGTGCACCCTCGGGCACGCGCAGCAGCCCCTGGGCCCGAGCCTCGACAATTGCCGTATCGAGCAGACGACCGTAGCCGACCATCCAGCTGTCGCACCTGCTCAGCGCCTCGGCGTCACCCGTCGGCAAGCCTTTCTGCCCGCCAAACACCGCCAATGCGCCCCGACGCCCTACGAGCGGATTCTCGACATCGGAAAGCACCACGACACGCGCACCGTTCAGCGCCCGAAGCGCTGGCGCCAAATCAACGCTCGCCACCCGCTCAAGGCCGGCAAGACCGGGGGCGACATCGCAGCCCTGGTCATCGGCCACACGCGCGCCCAGCGCCTGCAGCATGCCGGCCCCACCGTCGTTGGTAGCACTGCCGCCCAGACCAATATAGATAGTCTTTGCCCCAGCACGGACTGCGCGAAGCATGAGCTCGCCCACGCCATAGGTCGAAGCCGCCAACGCCGCCGACTCCGTACAGGGCGAATACCCAATACCCGCCGCCTCGGCCATCTCAATAACAGCCGACTCGCGCTCGCCGTCCACCAGCATCCGGGCAGACACGCGTTCGCCCAAGGGACCTGCCACCTCGCAGGCCGAGAGCTCACCACCGCATGCGGCGATAGCATCGAGCGTTCCCTCGCCACCATCTGCCAGCAGCAATGTGCACACCTCGGCATCGGGCCAAACGCGGCGCATGCCTTCGGCAACGGCCTCCTCTGCCTGCGCACTCGACACGCTACCCTTAAAGGAATCAATCGCCAGCAGCACACGGCGGGGCCGGCGGCATGCGACACCAAAATCGACCGCCTCAACGGCAATATCTTCGGCACACGCGAGTGCCTCGGCATGAGCGGCATGCGCCTCAAGATCGGCCCCACAACCGCAGCCAGCACCATCGGTGCCACGCAGCCCACTAAAATAGCTGCTCAACACCTCACGACACTCGTCTGCCAGCACGCCGGCCGTCACGTTAAACCGATGGTTCAGGCGCGAATCGGCATTCAGGTCATACAACGAGCCCAAGGCGCCCGCCTTGGCATCAGCCGCGCCATACACGCAGCGCCCCACGCGCGCGTTGACCATAAGCCCCGCACACATGCAGCAAGGCTCGAGCGTCACGTAGACCGTGCAATCGGAAAGGCGCCAGCGACCGAGCGACTGAGCGGCAGCGCACAGGGCCGCGAACTCTGCATGCGCCGAAGGGTCCTGGTCGAGCTCGCGACGATTATGCGCCCTCGCGACGATCTCGCCCGCGCGCACCACTACGGCTCCGATGGGTACCTCGCCCACCGCAGCGGCGGCGCGAGCCTCTGCCAGCGCCTCGAGCATGAACTTCTCGTCGATTTCGGTGATCGTCATCGTTCGCCTTCCCTGTTGCAGATTCAAAACGATGCTATCATTACGACTCACGGAGAGATGGCAGAGCGGTTGAATGCGGCGGTCTTGAAAACCGTTGAGCGCGAGAGCGTTCCGGGGGTTCGAATCCCCCTCTCTCCGCCACTTTTAGCGATGCACCGGCGTCATGGTCCGCTCGAACAGCGCATCGACAACGTCAGCCATCTCGGAGCGACGCTCCAGATCGTGACCCGATTCCCACCACATAGTAAAGAGCCGAATAATGCCGCCGGCGACAAACTCAGCCGTCGTGTCGAGCGGCACGGGCGCAAGCGCGTCCTCGTCTAGCGCACTCATCACACGCTCGCGGATAGAGCGGGCAATGCGATCGCAAATCATGCTGGTCAGCATGCCCGACATGCTGCTCGCCAAAATGTTGTCCATGAGCTGCTCATGGGCCAGAATCAGGTCCATGGCGTCGGTGAACACCTCGTGGCGAAGCACGCGCACGTCGTCGGCCGACACCGTGCCGCCCTCGCCAGCCCGCTTTTGCGGCAAACCCGACATAAGCTCATCGATATAAAAGGCAAAGTAATCGTTCTTGTCGCGAAAGTGCTTGTAGAACGTCGTGCGGCGAATCATGGCGCGGTCGCACAGCATGGCAACCGTCAGGTCCTCAAATCGATGCTCCTCGAGAAGCTCGGTGAAGGCATCGAACAGGGCGCGGTAGGTTTTCTTAATGCGAAGGTCCACTGGTATCGCCATCCTCAGGGTAAAGACAACACTCGTCAATCTGTCGCATATCTTACACCTGTACCTCGCGCGCTTTGCCCCGGTGCCAACCCCGCCGAAAACATAACGCTTACAGGAAAGTTCGGCACGGCAAAACGTTGCGGGTATACTAGTAGCGTTATACCAACGGCAGCTGGCGCATGCCGCCGCGGCCATTCGAAACGGAGACATCATGCTTCCCGTCATCATCGGCATCGTTGTTGTTATTGTGATTGTCTGCGCCATCGCCGGCATCTACAACAACATGGTCACCAAGCGCAACCGCATCGATAACGCCTGGCAGAACATCGATACGCAGCTGCAGCGCCGCAACGACCTGATCCCCAACCTGGTCGAGACCGTCAAGGGCTACGCCAAGCACGAACAAGAGACGCTCTCCGCCGTGATCAGCGCGCGTAACACCGCCGTCAAGGCCACCACGCCCGAGGCCAAGATGGAAGCCGACAACGTGCTGACCGGTGCGCTGCGCCAGCTCTTCGCCGTAGCCGAGGCCTATCCCGACCTTAAGGCAAACACCAACTTTACGCAGCTGCAGGCGTCGCTCGAGGATACCGAGAACAAGATTAGCTATGCACGCCAGAGCTACAACGACTGCGTGCTCAGCTACAACAACGCCATTCAGACGTTCCCGGCTGTCATCTTTGCCGGCATCTTCCAGTTTAAGGAGCGCCAGGGCTTCGAGGCCGCCGAAGCAGCCCGCCAGGCCCCGACCGTCAAGTTCTAAACAACAAGGCAGAGTCTTAAGCCAGTTCATCAACCCTTTGGGGCCCAAGGCACAAACCTTGGGCCCTTTTCGTATCCACGCACAACGCGCGGCCAAAAGGCCGGGCGCCATCTTTATTCAGATTAATTGTTGCCTGTTGCGACAACGTCGTTCCCGCAGGGCGGAGAGCAAGTTCCCTCCCGGCGCACTCCGCAGGACGCAAGAAACCCTCGCCGCACGAAGTGCGCAGCGAGGGCTTCTTGCATGTCCGAGGACGCGCCGGGAGGGAACTTGCTCTCCGCCCGAACAGGAAAGGATAATTACGCGACGGTGTAAACCCAGTCGTGCTTATCCTCAACAGCACCAGACTGGATGCCCGTCAGGGTCTCGCGGAGCTTCTTCATCACAGGGCCGATCTCGGTGTAGCCAGCCGGGAAGGTCACGGTCTCGTCGGCGCCGTAAACCTTGTTGTCGATCTCGCCGACCGGAGAGATGACGGCAGCGGTGCCGCACAGACCGCACTCAACGAAGGCGCCGGCCTTGACCTCGGCCCACTCGACGGGACGCTGGTCGACGGTCATGCCCAGATTCTCGGCAACCTGAACGAGCGAGCGACGGGTGATGGAGGGCAGGATGGAGTCGGTGTGCGACTGCGGAACGACGAGGGTGCCGTCCTCCTTCACGAACAGGACGTTCGCGCCGCCGGTCTCCTCGACATAGGTGCGGGACTCGGAGTCGAGATACAGGTTCTCGGCATAGCCCCCGCGATGGGCCTCCATCGTGGGCTTGAGGGACATGGCATAGTTAAGGCCGGCCTTGATGTTGCCGGTGCCGTGCGGTGCGGCGCGGTCGTACTCGGAAACGCGCAGCTTGACGGGCTTAAGGCCACCCTTAAAGTACGGACCGACCGGGGTCACGAGAATGCGGAACGTGTACTCAGGAGCGGGAGCCACGCCGATCACGTCACCAGAGCCGATCATAAACGGACGCACGTACAGGGTTGCACCGGAGCCGAAGGGCGGAACCCAGGCGGCATTGGCAGAAACGACCTGCTTGACGGCCTCGACAAACTTGTCCTTGGGGAACGGGGGCATCTCGAGGCGCTGGGCAGAGTTATACATACGCTCGGCGTTCATGTCGGGACGGAAGCAGACGATGCTACCGTCCTCGGCGGTATAGGCCTTCAGGCCCTCAAAGACCTCCTGGCAGTAATGGAAGATGCCGCCGCACTCGGAGACATGCAGGGTGTGGTCGGTGGTCAGGCCGCCCTCGTCCCACTCGCCATCCTTCCAATGGGCCTCGTAGCTGTAATCGGTCTTCATGTAGCCAAAGCCAAGGCTACCCCAATCGATATCCTTCTTCTCGACAGCCATATGTCGCTCCTTACATACACAGTTGCATACTCGCGAACCCGCACGCAAGGACCGAGGCCGACCGCGTCGCAACGTCGCACGCCCGGAGCGTAGAGCCGGACGGGACACGCGAACAGCATCAAAGCCGATGGCACGTCGATTCGCATGCACGAGATTGTACTCCCCGCATGCGTTGGATAAAACGTTTTTCTTTAACTAACTAAAGTATTTTCATTTGACCGAAGCAAAGAGGCCCGCCACCGTAAACGGTGACGGGCCTTAGCTACACGGCTTTTATGCCGGCTCAAGCCAAGCGCTCTATTTGCCCAGCTTGGCCTTGACGATGCCGACCACGGTCGGAATGATCGACACGGCGACGATACCGACAATCAGCAACTCAAAGTGCTCCTGCACAAAGGGGATGCCGCCAAAGAAATAGCCCAGCAGCGTAAAGACCGTCGACCAGGTGATACCGCCCAGCACGTTATAGATGACAAAGTTACGCCAGTGCATGCCGCCCATACCGGCGATGAAGGGCACAAAGGTGCGGATAAACGGGAAGAAGCGACCCAGGAAGATGGCCAGGTGGCCCCACTTGTCCAGGAAGTCCTCAGACTTTTTGATACGCTCGGGCGTCATGGCCTTCACCTTGCCCGAGGCGATGATCTTTTGGCCAAAGAAATGACCGATCATAAAGTTGCACTGATCGCCCAAGATAGCAGCCGTCCATGCGACGGCCAGCAGGGCCACGATGTTAAAGCCGCCGTTGTGGGCAAAGAAGCCCGAGGCGAACAACAGCGAGTCGCCGGGAAGGAACGGGAAGAACACCACGCCCGTCTCGACAAAGATGATCAGGAACACGCAGCCGTAGGCCATAAGCGGGCCGGCGGCGATCCAGCTGGCGATCGCGGTGCGCGGATCCTTAAGTAGCTCAGCGATAAAATTGATGAAACCCATGAAGTAAAACCTCTCAGTTGTGGGCGCGGACACGTCCAAGTTGACCAGTATACGGTTGCGACGCCGCCACGCACACGACCTTACAAAAGCGTGACTTCATTACCAGCAAGTTTGCATAATTGACACCTGTCACGCAAAGCCGAGTAAGATTGTTCTTCCTAATCCCTAGCGAATCGCTATACTTTATTGAATTGCATTGTCGCGGCGCTAAGGGAGGGCGGCCGGTGAGCTTTATCAATACCATTCGCGAGGACATCAGGACCGTCCAGGCACAGGATCCCGCTGCGCAAAACGGCCTGGTCATCTTCCTCTCCTATCCCGGCCTACACGCCAAGTGGAACCATGTGCCCGAGCACTGGCTCTGGGAGCACGGCCATCGCTCGCTCGCCCGCGTGCTCTCGCAAATCACCCGCCATATCACTGGCGTCGAAATTCACCCTGCCGCACAGATCGGCAAGCATTTCTTTATCGACCACGCCATGGGCGTTGTCATCGGCGAAACCGCCATTGTGGGCGACAACTGCGTGCTCTATCAGGGCGTCACACTTGGCGGCACCGGCAACGAGACCGGCAAGCGCCACCCCACCCTGGGCAACAACGTCACCGTGGGCACAGGCGCCAAGGTGCTCGGCAACATTCGCATTGGCAACAACGTCAAAATCGGCGGCAACTCGGTCGTCGTCAAGGACGTGCCCGACAACTGCACCGTCGTGGGCGTGCCCGGGCGCATTATCAAACGCAACGGCTGCCGCGTGTTCGAGGAAAACTTTGACGCCAAGCAGCACCGCGAATACATGCCTGACGATGCCGCCGAGCAAAGCGCCCTCAACCGCCGGGACATCACCGAGAACGCCCGCCGCGTACATGAACTCGAGCAGGAGGTGGCCGAACTTAAGGCCCTCGTCGCCAAGCTCGTGGACGAGCGATAGGACGCAAGCAACGGCCAATAGCATCGATGTCAACGCAAAGGCGCGCCAGGGAATCCATCCCCGGCGCGCCTTATTTCTGATGTGACAAAGGGACTGTCCTTTTTTTCACATTATGCGAACTGACTCAGATAGAGGTCGGCGTAAGCGCCCTCGGCTGCGAGCAGCTCCTTATGTGTGCCCTGCTCGATAATGTTGCCGTGATCCATGACCAGAATCAGGTCGGCATCCACGATCGTCGACAGGCGATGCGCGATCACAAAACTGGTGCGCCCGCGCATGAGCGCGTCCATGGCGCGGCCGATGGCAAGCTCGGTGCGCGTGTCCACGCTCGACGTCGCCTCGTCCAGGATGAGAATCGCCGGGTTGTTGAGCAGCACGCGTGCAATGGTCAGCAGCTGGCGCTGGCCCTGACTAATGCTCTCGGCATCGTTGGCCACCCGCGTGTCATAACCCTGCGGCATGGTACGCACAAAGAAGTCGACCTGCGCGGCGCGCGCAGCCGCCACGATCTCGTCGCGCGTCGCCTCGGGACAGCCGTAGGCGATGTTCTGCGCAATCGTGCCATCAAATAGCCAGGCGTCCTGCAGCACCATGCCAAACTGCTGGCGCAGCTCGCCGCGGTCCATACGGCTCGTGTCCACGCCGTCGAGCGTAATGCGGCCACCGTCGATCTCGTAAAAGCGCATGAGCAGGTTGATGAGCGTAGTCTTGCCCGCGCCCGTGGTTCCCACCACGGCGATCTTCTGGCCCGGCTCGGCGGTAAACGACACGTCGCGCATAAGCGGCTTGTCGGGCGAATAGCCAAAGCGTACATGCTCAAAAGCGACGCGACCCTCAACGCGACCCGGCAGCTTGGCGGCCTCGTCCGGCAGCGGATCGGCCTCCATCTCGGGCTCATCGAGCAGGTCGAACACGCGCTCTGCGCTCGCCAGCGCGCTCTGCAGCGAGTTAAAGGTAAACGACAGCTGCGTCATGGGTTCGGACGCCTCGTAGATAAACTGGAAGAACGCCTGGAACACGCCGACGGTCATGTGACCGGCAACCAGCATACTGCAGCCCACCAGCGCGATCACGATCTGCGCCAAACGGCCGATAAAGCGCACCGCAGGGCCGACGGCGTTAATCATAAAGTCGGCCTTGGCACTCACGCGCGCCAGCTCGCCCGAGGCTTCGTGCACCTCGGCAGAACTCTGGCGTTCGCGGTTGAACGCGCGAATCACCAGACGGCCCGAGTAACCCTCCTCAACCGCGCTCGTAATCTTGGAGACCCATTCCTGGCGCTCACCGGTTACGTCATGCGTGCGGTGCGAGACCACCTTGGTCACCAGCAGCGATACCGCCGTAAAACCCAAAAAGATCAACGTGAGCCTAACGCTATAGACGAACATCATGATGATGGCGCCCGTCACGGTGCCGATCGACATCAGCAGCTGCAGCAATCCGCGCTGCATGCTCTCGGACATCTTGTCCAGGTCGTTGGTCGCGCGGCTGACTACCTCACCGGGGCGATGCGCATCAAAGTAAGCGAGCGGCAGACGGCTGAGCTTTTGCGCGATGCGGTTGCGCAGGCGCAGGTTGAGGCGCTCAGCAACACTCGACATCAAAAAACTCTGCAGTGCATAGAACGATCCGGCGGCCGTCCAGATTAAAAAGTAGACAAAGATGGTCTTACCGCATTGGTCCCAGGTGATGCTAAAGGTGGTTCCGCTGGCAAACGCCACCTGTATATGGCCCCACAGCTCGTCGATAACATGAGCGCTATATGCCGGCGCGGCGGTGTTAAAGATGACGTAGAACACGATGCTCACGAACACGATATAGAAGCGCCAATGGTCGCCGGTAGCCTCGTTCCACAAACGGCGCACCGTCGCCCAGGTATCCCGAGGCGTCTCGTCCTCGTCTTCGTCGTCCACGTCGCGCATACGCTCTGCCTCGGCACGGGCGCGCTCGTCCTCGGCTCGTTCGTTTTCCTCGTACAGCGCTTGGCGACGAGCCTCGCGCTCGGCCGCTGCCTTGGCGGCATCGTCCAGCTCGGGTACCGCGGCAGCCGTTTCCTCAACCAATCCCGCGGCAGCGGCGTCATCAACGCCGCCCTGCTTCTTGAGCTCCTCGGTCATGCTACTCACCTCCCTTCATCTGCGATTCCGCGATAGCGCGGTACACCTCGCAGGTCTCCATGAGCTCGTCGTGCGTGCCTAGGCCCACGACCTCGCCGTCCTTGAGCACCACGATCTGGTTGGCATGCAAGATCGTCGAGATGCGCTGCGCGATGATGAGCACCGCAGCGTCGCGCGTCTCGTCTTGCAACGCATGGCGCAGGGCGGCATCAGTCTTAAAGTCCAGGGCCGAAAAACTATCGTCGAAGATATATAGATCGGCATGCTTCATGAGCGCACGGGCGATGGCCAGACGTTGGCGCTGGCCGCCCGAAAAGTTCGTGCCGCCCTGCGCCACCGGGGTATCGAGCCCCTGCGGCTGATCGAGCACAAAGGTGCTCTGGGCAACCTGGAGCGCATGAAGCATGTCTGCCTCAGTCGCGTCTTCGTTGCCAAAGCGCAGGTTGCTTGCCACGGTGCCCGAGAACAGCCACGCCTTCTGCGGCACATAGGCAATACGCCCGCGGATGTCGTCTTGCGAAAGTTCGCGCAGATCGACGCCGTTCAGGCGAATGGCGCCCTTCGTGGCATCGTGGAAGCGAAGCAAGAGCTTGGCCACCGTTGACTTGCCCGATCCCGTCGAGCCGACAATCGCAGTCGTCTGACCGCGGCGACAGGCAAAGTTCAGATCGCACAGCGTGTCCTCGTCGGCATCGTCAAAACGAAACGACATGTGATCGAACACGGCGACCGCATCCGATCCGTCCTTTGAGTCGGACGCGCTCGCGTCGAGCGTGCGTTCGCCATCCACGATACTCGGCTCAATCTCCAGCACCTGCTGCGCGCGGTTCAGACATGCGGCGGCGCGCGGGAGTGTCAGCACCACCATCTGCGCCATCATCACAAAGAACAGAATCAGGATCGCGTACTCCAGCACGGCCGAGATGCTGCCGATTTGCATCGCATGGGCGCCCACGCGGTTGCCGCCCACCCACAGCACCGCCACCTCGGCGATGTTCATCAAAAAGAAGCTGGAGCTGTCGAGCCCCACAAACAGGTGGTTGACCTTAATGGCATTGTCCGCGTAATCGCTAAACACCTCGTCCAGGCGCTGCTCCTCATGGCGCTCCTTGTTAAACGCACGGATGACGCGCACACCCACGATGTTTTCGCGCAGCACCACGTTCATACGGTCGATAAAACTCTGCAAGCGCATAAAGATCGGAGCCGCGTTGGCAACCGTAAAGACCGCCGCAACCAGCACGATCGCAACCACGACGCCCAGAAGCATGCCCATGGCCGAATCGATGAGCCAGGCGAAGATGATGCCTGCCACCGCCAGGAACGGCACCGGCAGCACCAGCTGGATCGTCTGCAGAATCGCCTGTTGAATCACGTTGATGTCGTTGAGCGAGCGCGTGATCATCGAGCCCGTGCCAAAGCGCTCAAAGTCACTGGCAGACAGCTCGAGCGACTTGTCGTAGACGGCATTGCGGATATCGCAGGCCACGTTGGCGGCCAAGCGCGCCGAAAGATAGCAGCCCAACACCGCGCCGCCGCTGGCCATGCCGGTCGCGATAAGCATGTAGAGGCCGTTGCGCAGGATGTAGTCGACATCGCCCGTGGTGATGCCGGTGTTGACCATGTTCGCCAGCATCGTAGGAACCAACAGCGTACCGACGTTGTCGATTAGCAGCACCAACAACGTCACCGCGACAAGCCTGCGATACGGCTTCATAAACCTCATTAAGAGTCGCACGACTCCCCCTCACCTTGATTCTCGGCCTGGCTCTCGGCAGCGATATGCTGCTTAAAGGCATCGCACTCATCGCCGAGCGCATGGGAAAATTTTCCGATTAGGCGCATGATTTCGCGCTGTTCCCAGGGCTCGAGCACTTCGAAAGCCTGTTGCTCGGCTTCTTGCGCCGGCAGCGCATATTGCTCGGCAAACCGCATGCCCGCTTCGGTCAAACGCACAACCTTGTTCTTACGGCTGCCTTCGGCAAACTCCAACGTTGCGAAACCCCGCGCCGTCAAGGTTTTAATTGCCGAGTTGATAGTCTGCTTGCTGTAGAACCATTCGCTTGTCAGACGGCTTACGGCAACACTGCCGCCCGCCGTGCTGGTATCGACGAGCATCCAGTAAGCGCAGTCCGAAAGACCGCAGGCGCGCGAGAACTCCGAATAGATATGGTCGAGTCCATTGAGCAACCGGTCGAAATCGACCAGTGTAACCGCACTATTCATCTATCCCACCATTCGATTGTCCGATTTTTGACCAATTTTGTATCTCTATATTAGTCCGAGTTTTGACTATCGTCAACAGGCGCTCCGCAAATGTTTGCACTTTTATGGCCTATCGGCAGAAAAAGACCGCCGGCGCGGGGGCAGCGCCAGCGGTCACGTGAAATTCGGGTTTTATTGCCTGTTAAGCGGCGACTGCCTCATAGACCGTAGCGCCCGAGAAGCTATCATGCAGGCTCTTGCCGGCAATCCACGGCAGCTCGACGACCTCGCAGACCGTGTTGACCAGCTCGGAGCAGTCAGTAAAGTGGCCCTTGTCGTTGAGGGCCTCGCAATCCTGAACACGCCAATAGCCATCGGTGTGCGTGATGTAGTACTCGTGATCGTTGATCGACACGAAAGCGCGCGTCTTGGAACGCAGCAGCTTCAGAAATCCTTCGAAATCGGTCTCGACGACATCTCCAGCCTGGAACATGATAGTTACCTCCTGGCCCGGCGCCACCACAGCGCATTGATAAACGTTGGTTCTCCTTTAGTAAAACCTTTATCAGAGCTTATACGCGCATCATTTAGGCAAGTGGTAAAAAACCGCAGGGTAGACGGGATAAAACGTTTAACCATCCCATTTGTTTGTCACATTCTGAAGGCACTTTTATGCAAACTCACTTTCCCAATTGGAATCTATCCTTTTGGCCGGGCAATTGACCGTCTATCGTTTGAGCCCGACGGGTATGAACGGGGCATCTGCAACGCCATCGCAAGGAGACACCATGGAGACTATCGAAGCGCTCATTCACCGCCGCAGCTGTCGCAAATACAGCGATCGCCCCGTCGAGGCCGAAAAGCTTGCACGTATTATCGAAGCCGGCCAATATGCACCGAGCGGCATGGGCCGCCAGCCGGTGACGTTTGTCGCCGTCACCGACCCCGCGACCGCTGAGCGTCTCTCACAGCTCAACGCGCAAGTCATGGGCAGCAACAGCGACCCCTTCTATGGCGCCAAGACCGTTGTGGTGGTGCTGGTCGACCGCAGCGTGCCCACGCATCTGGAAGACGGTTCGCTTGCCATGGGTAACCTGCTCAACGCCGCCTATGCGCTGGGCGTTGATTCGTGCTGGATTCACCGCGCGCATGAGGTTTTCGATTCGCCCGAGGGTCTGGAGCTACTGGCCAGCTGGGGTCTACCCGCCGACGGAAGCCTACGCGGCGTCGGTCACTGCATTCTGGGCTATGCCGAAGACGCACTTCCCGAGGCAAAGCCGCGCCGCGACAACGTGGTCTACGTAAGGTAACCCAGGAGCGTCATAGGGGTAGCTAATTTGGGACGGGGCTATTTTAGCTACCCCTCTCGCAACTTATATTGACGTCGCCGTTGTCGTCGTTTCGTTCGTGTGAGTCGTTTCGGCTTCGCTGCTTTGTTCGTCCTCGTCCTTTTGAGCATCGGCGATGGTGGTGGCCGCCGCAACGATTCCGCGCTGGGGCGCGACGCCCGTCTGGGTCTGAGCGCCCTCGACAACTTCTGTGCCTGCATGCGCGAGCTCGGGCGATTTAAACATTGCGTCCAAGTTGGCGCCGCCGCCGGCGTAGCCAAGCGCAGCAAGTGCGATGACGATCGCTGCAACGACAGCCACGATCGGCACGTAGCGATGCCAGCCGGCGGGATTGAGCCCGCTGCGACGAGCCGCCCCGCGGCTGATGTAACCGAGCGTTCCGTCGTGCTTGAGCTTTGAGCCCACCACGCGCTTGCGGCCCCACAGCGACGACTCGGCCTGCATGGCCAAGCGAGCGCTTGCCGAAGGATAGCCATATTTAGTGCGCTTGAACGAGCCATCAAACCCCGAGGCGTGTTTGCCCCACGTCACCGATGTCGTGCGTCGGTTAACCGGCGCGGCACTCCGCCTTCTGCGGCTCGGTTTTGAAGTCTCAGCCATATGCCCTCGCACGCCGTAACCAAATCGAAACAATAACGCTTTGGACTGTAGCACACGCGTCGCGCGCGGTCACGGGTGCCTCGCTCAACGGTCATCGTCCTTCAGCAAGCGCCACAGCGTTGTACGGCTTATGCCCAGCACCTCCGCCGCACGGGTTCGGTTGCCGTGGAGATGGTCTACAACCAGATGCGCGACATCTCGCTCGGTATCGGCCAGCGGTCGCAGGATATACAGGTCACTTTCGAGCGTCGGGGCGCCAAAGGTTGCGGTCTTAATCACGTCCTCTTGGGCGAGCACTTCCTCCGCCACAGCGCGGTCCACCGCGCCCGCCCCCACCAATATATACAGTCGTTCCGAGACCTCGCGGAGCTGCAGATAATTGCGCGGCCAGCGGTAAGCATCGAGCGTCTTCGTCGCCGCGGCGGACAGCGTGGGTGCTGCCGTCCCAAATGCATCAGCGAGATATTCCAAATAGCGCGCAACCTTCGTCGACGCGGCTCCCTGCTCGGCAATCGCCGGCGCCACGCTCACCGCACAGGCGAAACGCTCGGTCACAAAGGCGGCTTGATCACTTTCGCTGCCGCCCGGCATGTCATTCGCCGTCAGCACCACATGGCAGCGCGTCGCCAACGCGGTGTCGGCCATCGTGGAAACGAGCTCGCGGAGGCGCTGGGGGCCAACCGCGTTCCAGCCCTCAATGCAAAGGGTCAGCCCCGTTTGGAACAGCGGCGATTCGGAGCTTTTGAGCACATGACGCCAACCGCGCTCGGTGAGCTCATCGAGCGCGACGGAAACAAAGGGTTGATCGGCAAAAGGGCCATCCAGATAGAGGCGCATGGCAATCTCGACCTGACCCGCGCCCAACTCGCCCTCGAGCATAAGGGGCACCCCGCGCGCATAGCTCTCGGCAACCGGTGCGGCTACCGCAGCGGCGCCTTCAACGATGCCGTACGCGCTCGATTCGTAGCGGGCCTCAACTTCGTCGGCGTTGAGCCACTCGATGCCCGCATGCGCCGCGGCGCCGCGCACCTCGCGGACCACGACAACCCAAAGGCCCCCGCTCTCTTTGTCGGTGGGGCGAACGGTCAGGCTCAGGCGCGTACCCGCACGCCCCATAACCAGACGCGCGCCGTCTCCTATACGGTCGAGGCGCTCAGCGACAAAAGCCGCCACATCCCGCTCAAGCGCCGCGTCATTCATGGTCGAAATCGCGACGTCCCCACGCGCATCGATTGCCAATGCCGAGGCCCCGGCAGCAGCCAGGGCCTCGGTCAAGATGTTCAGCTTGGCATCGCTATTCATGATTTGCCCCTGTCCGCGGCGACGTGCAACCGCCGACGGTCGCACGACCGAGTGTTTCAAAATTGAACGATATTGCTCACCAAACACTATAGGGCAGAAAGCGCCGTCCTGCGAGTATAGGTGTTGCCCCGCATCGCCATCCTGGCGGGGCGATAAGAGCTCTTCGGGACTTATAAACCTGCGGACAAGCCATACCCGCAAGAGCTCCTATCGCTCCACCGCAAGCTTGCGCCCACCAGCAACCAGCACGCAAACTGGCTACTTCTCTACCAGATTCCCAGCACGTGCTGCATTCCCAAGCTCATGCACGCAATGCCAATCCAACAGCAAAAGCCCAGCGCGATGGGCTTGCCGCCCTTTTTGACCAGCTCGACGATATCGGTATTAAAGCCAATAGCCGCCATGGCCATCACGATAAAGAACTTCGAAAGCTCCTTGATGGGCGCCGTAATGGACGCGGGAAGCTGAAGCACCGTGGTGATTACGCTCGCCAGCACAAAGAACAGCACAAACATGGGAAACGCGCGTTTAAGCGAGAACGTGCTTTTGGCGTCGCCGCCGGCCTTGCGCGCCAGATGCATCTGCCAGCATGCGAGAACCAACGTAATGGGAATAATGGCCAGCGTCCTGGTGAGCTTGACCACCGTGGCGCTCTCGAGCACATTGGCGCCGGGATGCATGCTGTCCCAGGCGCTCGCCGCAGCCGTTACCGACGAGGTGTCGTTGATGGCGGTGCCGGCAAACAGGCCAAAGCCCTCGTTGGTCAGCCCGAGCATGCCGCCGAGCGTCGGAAACACGAGCGCCGCGATAACGTTAAACAGGAAGATGACCGAAATAGCCTGGGCAATCTCGCGATCGTCGGCATCGATGACGGGTGCGGTCGCGGCGATGGCAGAACCGCCGCAAATCGACGAACCCACACCCACAAGCGTCGCGATCTTGCTCGGCACGTTCATGACGTGGCAGAGCACGAAGGCGACAACAAGCGAGGTCGAGATCGTCGCCACGATAATCGGCAGCGACTGGGCGCCCTTGGACAGAATCTGCGAGAGGTTCATGCCAAAGCCAAGCAGGATAACCGCGTACTGCAAGACTTTTTTGGACGTATAGGTGACGCCAGCGGCGAGCTGTTCGCGACGATTCTTGGGAAAGACGAGCGCCAGAACCATGCCAAAGAGGATGGCAAATACCGGACCGCCGACCACCTCAATTTGTTTGCCGAGCAACGTCGCGGGAATGGCGATGATCAGGCAGAACAAAACGCCTTTCCAGCGCTCGCGTACGATATTTGCCAGTTGCATATGGGATTCCTTCTTTCTATTTCACGTTTGCGACGGCTTATGATACGGCAACATTGAGCGCAGCCTTGCACAAACACAGACTAAGATGCCGCAATAGTTCTTGGGCAACAGCCGAATTACCCACCGCGGAGAGCTGATTCGCGGCATAATTAACAACTGACATATGAGTTTGATAGAACAGTTGCGAGGCGCTATGGAAGAATCGATGCACGTCGGCGAGCAGGAAACGAGCCTACAGGACCAGTCCTACCACACCATTCGACGCAAAATCGTCTACCTGGACTACAAGCCGGGCGAAAAGCTGGGCGTCAAGCAACTTTGCGACGACCTGGATATGGGGCGCACCCCTGTGCGCGAAGCGTTGGTGCGTCTGGCGCAAGAGGGCTTGGTGCGCACCGTGCCCCAAAGCGGCACCTATGTCTCGCCCATCAACCTTACCCTTGCCGAGAGTGCCTGCTACATTCGCGAGCACCTGGAAAAGCAGGTGATCGTGGAGTGCTGCGCGCGTGCCACCTCGGTGGGCATCGAGCAGCTCGACCGCGCCATCGTGCTGCAGGAAAAGGCGATGGCCGAAGAGGATCGCATCGGCTTTTTTTTGAGCGACAATCTCATGCATCGCATGATCTTTAGCATCGCATGCCGCAGCACCGTGTGGTCGTGGCTCGAGGAGACCAATGCCGACCTAGAGCGCTTCCGCTGGCTGCGCGCCGCCACGCAGACGCTCGACAAGCAGGAGATTGTTAACGAGCACAAGCAAATCCGCCGCGCTATTGCCGGACGCGACCCCATCGAGGCGCGCTTTTTGGTGAGCAAGCACCTGCACATGATGTTCCGCAACCAGACCGAGATTCTGGACCAGTATCCCGAGTACTTCGAGACCAGCAAGCTCCGCTAACCTGCCAAAACCACCACAAAGGGGACA
>NZ_QRWU01000008.1:0-26534 GCF_003459795.1 Collinsella sp. AF18-8LB | reverse complement strand
CACCTTTGTGGTGGTTTCTCCGTACAAAAAGGCCCGGCTCCGTCTGATGACGCGGAGCCGGGCCTTGGCTGTTGGAACGCCGGAACATCCGCTACTCGACAGTAACGCTTTTCGCCAGGTTTCGGGGTTGGTCGACGTCGCAGCCGCGCAGGATGGCGACCTCGCGGGCGAGCAGCTGCAGCGGGACGCTCGCCGTGATGGGGCTGAACACGTCGCGGACTGCCGGCACGCGGATGATGCAATCGGCGATCTTGTTGATCTCCTCGTCGCCCTCGGTGGCAACGACGATGACCTTGGCACCCCGCGCCTTGCACTCCATAAGGTTCGACACGGTCTTGTCGTAGGTGGCGCTCTTGGTGGCCACGGCGATGACAGGGAAGCCCGGGTCGATCAGGGCGATGGGGCCGTGCTTCATCTCACCGGCGGCGTAGGCCTCGGCGTGCAGGTAGCTGACCTCTTTGAGCTTGAGCGCGCCCTCGTAGGAAATGGCGGCGCCCATGCCGCGGCCCACGAACAGCGCCGATTGCGCGCCCTTGCACAGCAGGGCGGCCTCATGAACGGTCTCGGTTTGGGTATCCAAAATCCACTGGATCTGCTCGGCCGTATCGGAAAGCTCGCGGAACAGCATGCGCGCCTGCTTGGTGGTCAGGCGGTACTTGACCTGCGCCAGCAGCAGCGCCAGCAGCGTCAGGCTCACAACCTGGCCGATAAAGCTCTTGGTCGAGGCGACCGCGATCTCCTTGTTGGCCTTGGTATAGATGACGCCGTCGCTCTCGCGCGCCACCGGGCTGCCCACCACATTGGTGATGCCGAAGACCTTGGCACCCTTGATGCGCGCGTCGCGAATGGCGGCAAGGGTATCGGCCGTCTCGCCCGACTGGGACACGGCCACAACAAGCGTCGTCGGCGTGATGATGGGGTTGCGGTAGCGGAACTCGCTTGCCGCCTCGACCTCGGTAGGAATACGAGCCCAGCCCTCAATGAGATTCTTAGCAATGAGGCCAGCGTGATAGCTGGTGCCGCAAGCGATCACGTAGACGCGGTCGATGTCGTTGAGCTCCTCGAGCGAAAGGCCCAGCTCGTCGATGTCGAGCTCGCCGGCTGGCGTCATACGACCGACCAGCGTGTCGCGCACGACGCGCGGCTGCTCGTGGATTTCCTTGAGCATGAAGTCGGGATAACCGCCCTTTTCGGCCATGTCCAGATCCCAGTCGATGTGAGTGACCTTGGGCTCGATAACATTGCCGGCCTCGTCGGTGTATTCGACGCCTGCGGGCGTGAGCTTGGCAAACTGACCGTCCTCGAGCACCACGACATCGCGGGTGGCGTCGATGAGTGCAATGACGTCGGAGGCGACATGGGCGCCGGTCTCGCCTGCGCCGACCACAATCGGGGAATCCTTGCGGGCTACGGCGATCACGCCGGGCTCGTCAGCGCACACTGCGGCCAGACCATAGGCACCGACCACGTGGGTGCAAGCCTCGCGCACGGAGGCCATCAGGTCGTGCGTCTCGGCATAGGCCTCTTCGATCAGATGCGCAAAGACCTCGGTATCGGTCTCGCTCTTAAAGTGGTGGCCGCGGCCCTCCAGCTCTTCGCGCAGCTCAGCGAAGTTCTCGATGATGCCGTTGTGGACGATGGCGATACGACCGTCGCAGCTGGTGTGGGGATGGGCGTTAACGACGGAGGGCTTGCCGTGGGTAGCCCAGCGGGTATGGCCGATGCCGCAGGTAGCGTCGCTGTCGATATTGGAAAGCTCGCTCTCCAGGCCCGCGACCTTGCCCACGCGGCGGATGACGTCGAGGTGCGCCGCGGCGCCCTCGCCCACCTCGAGCGCAACGCCCGAGGAGTCATAGCCGCGATATTCCATGCGCTTGAGGCCCGTGACCAGGATGTTCTTTGCAATATCAGAGCCGGTGTAGCCGACAATTCCGCACATAGGATAAATCCCTTCGTTCGCGTGACTGCAAGACGTCCACGCACAGGGGGCGCTGAGACGTATAACGTTCGAGTATTGTACTCACGCAAGCGCAAGCTGATATACCAGAAGTGGTATCTCAACTTAGATACCACCCGATGCACACACCTCACCACCACAAAGGGGACAGGCACCTTTGTGGTGGTCGCGCTGGCAACGGCGTTTCCCCAGATAAAACCTGCCAAAATAAACCTGTCCCTAATTGGCAGGTTTTGACACCCTAGGGGCGGGCGATGCTACAATCTGCCTTGTACTTGAAACGCATCAAAGGGGCAGCTATGGCAAAGGTGAAAATCAGCGACGTCGCGCGCGAAGCGGGGGTCTCGCTGGGCACGGTATCCAACGCGCTCAACCACCCCGAAAAGCTGCGCCCCGAGACCCTCAAACTCATCAACGAGACCATCAATCGCCTGGGCTACCTGCCCAACCAAAGCGCCCGCCAGCTCGCAGGCGGCACCACCAAGTCCTTTGGCTTGGTTCTCCCCCGCCTCGACCACGGCTTCTCGCTCCAAATTGCCAGCGGCGCCCATAACGAGGCGCGCAAACACGGTTACGACCTGCTCATCGCCAACGCCGATAACGACGACATTCTCGAGGACCATTACCTGCGCTATTTTATGGGCACGCAGATGTCCGGCGTCATGGTTCAGCCCATGGCGTCCCCCGATTGGCACCCCGCCATGACCAAGATTCCCGTCCCCATCGTCCATCTGGACATCCACTGCTCCGAACCCGGTTACTACGTGGCCGCCGACAACGAGGCACAGGGGCGCATTATCGCCGAGCTCGCCATCGCCCGCGGCGCACGCCATATCACCGTTGTGGGCAGAGCGGCATTTATGCAGCTCACCCTGCGCGTCCTTGGCATCCACAAAGCACTTGCCCTGCATCCCGATATCAAAATTGAGGTCATCGATGCCGGAGAGTGGAATACCGCAGCCGACGGCTACAGCATCGGTACCCAGATTGCCGAACGCCCTGCTGACGAGCGCCCCGATTTTGTCATCGGCCTGACCGACGTATTGGCCTCGGGCGTTATCTCGGCGCTGACCGACAAAGGCATCTTCGTCCCCGAGCAGGTCCGTGTGGCCGGCTGCGACGGCAACCCCCTTGCATGGAGCGGGTCGGTTCCCCTTACCACCGTGGCGCCGCCGGGCTACGAAATTGGCCGCAAGGGCGTACAGCTGCTCATGGAACAAATCGAGGATAAACCTGTCGCCAAGACCAAACGAGTCCGCATCGGCTCCGCCGCGCGCACCGTCACCACGGTCACGGCCAGCGAGGACATTAACCGTCAGGAGCTCGTGCGTCCCTTCTTGCTCGAGCGCGTAAGCACCCAAAATGCCAAGCCGCACCCGACGGGCCAACCCATGGTCCCGACAACCGACATCAACCTGGGCGCCTACTTGTAACAAAAAAACGCCGCAACGGAAACAGGCCCGCTGCGGCGTTTTTTACTGGCCCCATGCGCCCCCCCCCGTTTAGCCGGACCTGCGGCTACGGATATTTATGGAATGTAATCCAATTTTCATTAACTATTTTGTTAAAATAGACTCAATTCCATATTTTTAGATATTTCCTATAAGTATTGATTTTGCTCCAGTTTTTTCTCGCCAAGAAAGGGGTTTCATGAATCTGATTGATCGCAAACAGTACCTCGACTGGCTCATTTCGTGGAAAGACTCGCACGTCATCAAGGTCGTTTCGGGCGTGCGAAGGTCCGGCAAATCAAAGCTATTCGAAATCTACCGTAGCTACCTGCGCGATTATGGAATCACAGGTGACCAGGTTATATCCCTCAACTTTGAAGACCTGGAGTTCGAGTCGCTTACGTCATATAGAGCACTCTACGACTACATTTCCGCCAGACTCGTCCCCGATAAGATGAACTACGTTTTTCTGGACGAGATACAGCACGTCGAGCATTTCGAAAAAGCCGTCGACAGTCTTTTTATCAAGGACAATGTCGACCTCTACATAACCGGTTCCAACGCCTATCTGCTCTCGAGCGAGCTGGCTACTTTGCTCTCCGGTCGCTACGTAGAGCTCAAGATGCTGCCCCTATCCTTTAAAGAGTTTTGCTCGGCAAAAACCAATGACGGAAAGGCTCCCGCTCAGTTGTTTGACGAGTACATCACCCGGGGCTCTTTTCCCTTTATCGCCGAGACGGGTATTCTGGGACCCCAGGCGCGCGATTATCTTATGAGCCTCTACGATACCATCGTCATACGCGACGTTATCGAACGCCTGAAGGTCTCGGACGTCCCGACCCTGCGCGATATCACCAAGTTCCTACTCCATAGCATTGGAAACCGGATCTCGATTAAAAAAATCTCCGACACGCTCTCGTCCAACGGCAACAAAACCGACCAGAAAACCGTAGCCAAGTACCTCAAAGGCTTAACAGACAGCCTTGTGCTGTACTTTGCTCCGCGCTATAACGTGCGCGGTCGGCAGCTTCTTTCAACAAACGGCAAATACTACGCCGTTGACCTTGGACTTAGAGGCGCTCTTGTCAAAACCCAAAGCAGCGATATCGGTCATATCCTCGAAAATGTTGTTTATCTCGAGCTCCTACGCCGTGGATACGACGTCTACGTGGGCGATATCGACGGCGGGGAAATCGATTTTGTTGCCCTAAACTCAGACGAGACAGCCTATTTTCAGGTTTCAGCCACAACGCTCGACGAAACCACCCTCAATCGAGAGTTGGCCCCCTTTAAGAAAGTCCGAGACAACTACCCCAAGACGCTTCTTACGCTCGACACGCTGTTTGCGGACGCGAACTACGAAGGAGTCCGCAAGCGCAACGTGATCGACTGGCTCCTTGAGTAACTTGTAGCGTCATAACCCTCCGCCAGCTCCTTACCAAGGCCGCAGCCCCAGTCGCTTAAAGCACAATGCCCCTCTTATCAGCCAAAACAGCAATCTTGGCGTGATAAGAGGGGCTGACTGCGTCAGCGCCTCCACGCAGGCGCCGTTGCCGCCACCGTCCCGCGGGATCGGGCGCGGGACATGGCGACTCACGTACAAACGCTAACACACGGCCTTGACCGCTGCCGTCAGATCGAACAACGTGTCGAGCACGGCCTCGCAGCCATCCACCACGTCCTGCGGCAGCGGCACGATATCGGGGACGGCAAAGACGTGGCAGCCGGCCGTGATGCCCGAGACGCAGCCGTTGCGTGAGTCCTCGACCACGGCGCACTCCTCGGGAGCAAAGCCCGCGCGCTCGCAGGCGAGCAGGTACATCTCGGGATCGGGCTTGCCGTGCGCGACGTCATCGCCGCAGGTCACCGTTTCAAACTTGTCAAAGAGACCGACCATCTTAAGGTTGCGCTCGGCGGTAACGTGGCGCGACGACGTCGCGAGGCCCACGTGATAGCCCGCAGCCAGCAGCTCGTCGAGGCACTCGGCGGCGCCGGCCTTAAGCTCCAGGTCGGTCTTGACCATCTCGTCGCGAATCTCCCTATGGCGACGATAGATTGCCTCAGCGGTTTCGCAGCTGTCGTAATGCTCCTCAAGGATGCCCATGACGTCGGGCAGCGTACGACCGATAAACTGATGGATCAGCGCATCATCAATCGCGAATCCCAGCTCGGCCGCGCCCGCCTTCCACGCCTTGATACCCAAACGCTCGGTATCGACCAGCGTTCCGTCCATGTCAAAAATAGCGGCATTGATCATATCGGTCCCCATCGCTTCGCGCTTCTGTACTCCCGCAACTTTACCGCACCTGTAGACTTGTATATAACGTATATAGCATATTGCACTTTCGTTACATAGATAGAAGTCTTATGACAAGCGGCTCGGTAGGATTATAGTTTTCGACCGAGTACTCAACGGCAAGGATCGATTCATGCTTTCAGACACCACCGCACCTGCAGAGGGGCTTCAGGACAAACTCACAGCGCTCGAGCAGCTGCTTTTGGCATACGGACGCGTCGCCATTGGCTTTTCCGGCGGCGTCGACAGCAGCTTTCTGGCCGCGGTCTGCGCCCGCATCATGCCCGCCAGCACGCTTCTCGTTCACCTCACCACGCCGCTCATCGGCACGCCCGAGCAGGCTTCGTTTGAGCGGTCCGTTGACGGGCAGGCCAATGAGGGGCCGCATTTTAAGCTCCCCGTGCTCAATCTTTCGGTCGATCAGCTGCGGCTCCCCCAAGTAGCCTGCAACGATGCCGACCGCTGCTACCACTGCAAGCGCGCCGGCTTTACCGCCATCGTCAACCACGCCAAGTCGCTGGGCTTTCCCACCGTCATCGACGGCAGCAACGCAAGCGACCGCGGTGACTACCGCCCCGGCATGCGCGCTGCCCAGGAGCTCGGCGTACGCTCCCCTCTCATGGAGGTCGGCTTTACCAAGGACGAGGAGCGCGAGTTGCTGCGCGCCTGGGGATACCCCGTCTGGAACCTGCCGGCAGGAGCCTGCCTGGCCACGCGTGTCCCCACGGGCGAGGAGCTCACGCGCGAGAAGGTCGATGTAATCCGCACCTGTGAGGACTACCTGCACGACCTTGGCCTGGACCAGGTCCGCGCACGCCTCGTCGGCGGCTGCATGCATATCGAAGCCGCTCCCGCAGATCTCGCTAAGATTGCCGCCCTCGGCAGTGCCGCCGTCGACGGCGAGGGCAAGACCCCGTTGCCCGCCGCCATCGAGTCCGCGCTGCGCGAGCTGGGCTGCGCCCACATCTTCCCCGAGGTCACCCCCTACATCCACGGCAACATGAACCTTTAAGTTACGCCGTTTAACCTACCAAAAAGGGACAGGTTTATTTTGGCAGGTTTTATCTGGGGAAATATCGCAGGGCAACCGCCTCTCTAGCATCCATCTATCTTTGAGAGACACTAGAGAGGCGACTCAGCCACATCTACCTCTTCCGATAGCGGCGGTTGCGGCTCGTCGATGAACCCATTACTTCAATGAGTCCTTTATCCGCCATTTTTGGCAGATGGTAACGGACAGACGAAATTCTGACCCCCGATGCAACCGCTATTTCTCGCGCCGTCATATCCACTTCGGCGCTGAGAGCCTCCAGGATCCTATCCGCCGTCGAAGCTGACGGTTCTCTGTTCCTATCGATAATTTCGAACGTGTCTTTGCCGCATTTTGACAGGGCATGTTTATCGACAAGGTCCCCGCAGATCAGGCGAATGTCATCCGAATCCCACTTCAGGGCCTCTCGTATTTTTTGAACATCGCATACGCACCCATGCTCCCGCATAAACATGAGCAATGTTTCTTCGCGATCCGTCAGCTCGGTGCCCACATGGTTCTGAATCCACGTGCGGTTTTCAGCAAGCTCCGCCCCGTGCCGGGAAAGCAGCACCGTAAACGAATCGGCCTTAACGATAAATTTCGGCCTGCCAAGCGAACGAGACTCCATCTCGCGAATCATAGCCGGGATACCAGATCCCTGGCTTTCCGCAACGGCCCCCTCGGCATGCTCTAACGGCGTCGCCCCCATTAGGCTCATGAGCTTTGGGTTTCGGCAGCGCGATTCCCCGTCTGCAAGATTGTCCACCGTCTTTCCGCCCCAAAGGCCGCCAGGGTTTTTGATCTCTATTCTGTCTGGATAGATATCGACACTCACGGCCTGCCCCACAAACATGGGCGAATATTCTCGATGGATGCAGGCATTTGCCAAGGCCTCGCGCAAAACCTCCTGGGGAACTTCCCAATCCTCCCTTCTGCCAGCGCCTTGCACTATCGTCGCTTTGCGCAAGTTTCGTCCAATCGCGGCAAGGGCATCTTCGATGCAAGCCGGAATCGGGCCATCGCACAACTGGCGGTCAATAAACCGGGGTTGCCCGGGTGCAGATTTTTCCACATCGGAATGAACGGCGACATCGATCATCAGTTTAGGATAGAACTGCTGGGGGTAAATTCCCGCCGACAGAAGCCCCGCGAGCTTCACGGCACCATCCTTTGTAGTGATATTGAGTCTGACCAGCTGCTTTTCCAGCGTATCGGCCCCGCGCAAAACGCGCGGGGTCTGCAGCCGGCGATTTGCGATAATAGACCGCACGACATCTGGATCCAAATCCTCGACCGTTGCCTCCGAAACCACCGTGCCGTCTGCATCGCTCGGAAGCAACGCACTCTGCAGCTCATATAGCTCAGCGGGCGACATCTTGATATCTTTATCATCCACGCGCTTGTAGCTACCGTTCTGCACGCCGCGCGCGCCGATATAGCAAGGCTTCGCTTTAAGCTCAAGTTCAAAGATGCGCACCAGAAGCACCTGGAGCCCGTCGACCTCGCCTCGATCAAGCTCATACCGCGGCGCATGGGCCACCACTGCCGCTGAGCCTCCGTCTCCGATACCCGAAACAAACTGATCGCGCACCCTATCGATAGCAAAGTTAGCCGAAGGAACAAATCCTTCGGCCTCGTTCAGGCCCAAAATAATGAGCCCACCCGCAGTGTTCGCAAAAGCGCTCACTGTCTCCCATACGTCTGCGCTCAATTTATTCGTGCAGGCTTTAACTTCTACCGATGCGTCATCAGTCCCCCGCCTGCGAAGGCGCTCAACAATAAGGCCAAGAGGTTCATCCAGCAGCATTGGCATTCCGTCTCTCTAAAACGATAGATTTATCTCTCTAAAGCTTAGTATATCTCTCTAACTTTAGAGAGATGAGCACCTTCTTTTAGAGAGAAATTTAGAGAGATGTATCGAATTCACTGCTAGATTACCTAAGGCCATCTCTCTAACCGACGTTCTCTTTAGAGAGACGTTTAGAGAGACGAGCGCATCTCTCTAACCATGGGCTCCGCTCTTTAAAGCGTACACATCCCAACCGTGCCATAAGTTGCGGCGGGCATTACCCCGCCAACCCGCCAAAAGAGGACGGGTTTATTTTGGCAGGTTTTATCTGGGAAAACGCAAGCGGGGCCACGCCGAAGCCACCGTCATCAGCCTCGGCGCATACCTTTAGCGCACGGCCCTGACCGCCGCCGTCAGATCGAACAGCGTATCGAGCACGGCCTCGCAGCCGTCCGCCACGTCCTGCGGCAACGGCACGATATCGGGAACGGCAAAGACATGGCAGCCGGCCGTGATGCCTGAGACGCAGCCGTTGCGTGAGTCCTCGACCACGGCGCATTCCTCGGGAGCAAAGCCCGCGCGATCGCAGGCGAGCAGGTAGATCTCGGGATCGGGCTTGCCGTTCAGGGTATCCTCGTTGCAGGTCACCGTCTCAAACCTATCAAAGAGGCCGACCGTCTTAAGGTTGCGCTCGGCCGCAACGCGGCGCGACGACGTCGCAAGGCCCACGTGATAGCCCGCAGCCAGCAGTTCGTCCAGGCACTCGGCGGCGCCGGCCTTAAGCTCCAGATCGGTCTTGACCATCTCGTCGAGAGCATCCCTGTAGTGGGCTTCGACCGTCTCGACGATTTCGCGGCTGCCATAATGCTCCTCAAGGATGTCCCTGACATCGGGCATCGAGCGACCGATAAACTGATGGACCAGCGCATCGTCAATCGCGATCCCCAGCTCGGCAGCGCCCGCCTTCCATGCCCTCATGTCCAAACGCTCGGTATCGATCAGCGTTCCGTCCATGTCAAAAATGACAGCCTTGATCATATCGGTCCCTTCATCGGCTTGCACGGCCTTCGTTACCGTAACTCTACCGCGCTTTACAGCTTGTATATAATGTATATATCATATTTGGCTTTCGTTACATGAATCAATAACCTGCCAAAAAGGGACAGGTTTATTTTGGTAGGTTTTATCTGGGAAAACGGTCTGCGGCGTCTCCTGCTAGACTGGTAGATTCGCAACCGACTAACCAGGAGCCCCCATGTCGCGCAAGTCCGCCTACAAGCAAGTACTTTCCATCGGCACCGCCGTGGTGCTGGGATTTGCGCTGTTCACGGGATCACTCGACGGGGCGCCCAAGCTGCTCTCGCCGCAAAGCGATGAGCAGGCGGCGGCTCTGGCCGAGAAGCAAAGCGAGAGCCCCAACCGCACCGACGACGAAGCGGACTTGGTCGCCCGGCTCGAATCGGGAACGGCGAGCTCCCCGGACCCTCAAAACAGCCAGGACTCTGGCGATGGCTCCGATTCCGCCGCAACCGACACCGGCGACGGCGCTTCCGCGGACAGCGCCGCCACCCCCATCGACGAGGTCGAAAACCCCGATCTCGACCGCGCCCGCGGCGTATATCTCAGCAGCATCCCCGACTACGCCGGCAACCCCTACGTTACCCTTCGCGCCGACGGCACGCATCCGCTCGGCACACCGTCGTTCACGCTCGATGAATACGAACGGGCCACCGAAGAAGGATGCTTTAAGAGGTTCTCAAAGCTCGACAGCCTGGGCCGTACCCGCAAAGCACTCGCCTGCATAGGACCCGAATCGCTCGGTCAGGGCAAGCGCGGCGATATCTCGCGTATCCACCCCGCCGGATGGCACCAGCAGCGCTACGACTTTATTCCGAGCCAGAGCCTCTATAACCGTTGCCACCTTATCGCTTGGTCGCTCTGCGGCGAAAACGCCAACCGCAAAAATCTCCTGACCGGCACGCGCTATCTCAACGAGACGGGCATGTTGCCCTTCGAAGAGCAGATCCTCGGCTATATCCGCGACACGGGCAACCACGTGCTCTACCGCGTCACGCCCATGTACAACGAAGAGGAACTCGTCTGCCGCGGTGTCCGCCTCGAGGCGCAGTCGGTCGAGGACCACGGCAAGACACTGTGCTTCCACGTGTACTGCTACAACCTGCAGCCGCATGTGCAGATCGACTACGCCACCGGCCGCAACCAGGCCTCGGGGGATTAGCCCCGAGCCACGACAAGAACCGATTTGCAACCCCACCGGGGATCAAAAAGGGCCGCTCCGGATCACCCAGAGCGGCCCTTGCATCGGCACGTATGTTACAGGCAACGTCACACGCTACTTGGCGCGGCCCTCCTCATAGCGCTCGACCAGCTTGGCCTGAACGTCATAAGGCACCTGCTCATAGCCCGCGGGCTTCATGGTAAAGTCGCCCGTGCCGCGCGTGATAGAGCGCAGGCGCGTCGAGTAATCCGTCAGCTCGGCCAGCGGCGCCTGGGCGATGACCACGGTGTCTCCGCGCTCATCGGTCTCCATGCCCGTCACGCGACCACGCGAGGCCGAGATGTCGCCCATCACGGCGCCGGCGTAGCTCTCGGGGATCGTCACCGTGATTTCCTCGATGGGCTCCAGCACCACCGGGTCGGCATCGGCGCACGCCTTGCGCAGGCCGATGCGGGCCGCCGCGCGGAACGCCATCTCGTTGGAGTCGACGCTGTGATACGAGCCGTCGTACACAGCCACGCGAATGCCCGTGAGCGGGTAGCCGGCGATGATGCCGTCCTTCATAGTCTCCTGAACACCCTTATCCACGGCAGGGATCAGCGAGCGCGGAATGCGGCCGCCCACGACCTCGTCCACAAACTCATAGCCGTCGCTCGTACCGTCGGCGGCAATCATCGGCTCCACACGCAGCCAGCAGTCACCATACTGACCGGCGCCACCGGTCTGCTTCTTATGACGACCCTGGGCACTTGCCGTGCGGCGGATGGTCTCGCGATACGGGATACGGATCGGCACGCTCTTGGCAGCGACCTTGGTGCGGTCCTCCAGACGATTGAGCAGGACCGAAACCTGTGCCTCGCCCACCGCCGAGATAATGGTCTGGCCGGTCTCCTCGTCGCGGTCGATGCTCATGGTCGGATCGGCCTTGCAAGCCTTCTCGATAAACGTGTAGAGCTTCTCTTCGTCGCCGCGATTCTCGGCCTCGATGGCAATGCGGTACTGCGAGTTGGGGAACTTAAACGCCGCAGCCTCGACCTTACCGGTAATCGAGAGCGTATCGCCCGTCTCGGCCGCCAGCTTGGGCGCCACGATGATATCGCCGGCATACGCGTGCCCGACCTCGGTCATGTCGCGGCCGCACATCACATACAGGTGAGCCAGACGCTCGCCCTTGCGCGTGCGCGCATTGACCAGCTCAAGGCCCGGCTCAAGCGTGCCCGTCAGCACCTTGATAAAGCTGATGCGACCCTGCTGCGGATCGGCCAGGGTCTTAAACACAAACGCCACCGGGCGGTCATCGTCGCTCGAGATCTTGAGCGAATCGCCGTCGATGAGCGGCATCTCGCCGTAGTCCGTCGGCGCCGGGAAGTACGTGGCAATATCGTCCATCAGCGAGTTGACGCCCTGCTCCTTAATGCAATCGCCCGCAAAGACCGGCACAAAGATGCGCTCGGCGATCGCCTTCGACAGCAGGCCCTCGAGCTCTTCCTGCGTCAGCGTCTCCTCGCCTTCCAGGTATTTCATCATCAGCTCGTCGTCGGCCTCGGCCACCAGCTCGCACAGATGGTCGTGGGCCTGTTCGGCCTGGGTACGATACTCCTCAGGAATCTCCGACTCAACGGCTTCAGCGCCGTTGCAATGGCGCGCCTTCATGCGCACCAGGTCGATGATGCCGTCAAAGTCCTCGCCCTCGCCCCAGGGAAGGGTCACGGCACCCAGGCGCGTACCAAAGCGCTCCTGCAGCAGGTCCATCGTGGTCGCAAAGCTGGCCTCGGAGCGCGACAGGCGGTTTACGAACACCGCACGCGCCAGACGCAGGTCCTCGGCGGCATACCAGAGCTTAACCGTCGTAGGCTGCGGGCCGGCCTCGGCGTCGACAACAAACAGAGCCGTCTCGCAGACGCTCATCGCGGCATAGGCGTCGCCGATAAAATCGGGATAGCACGGGGCATCGAGCACGTTGATGCGCGCGCCCTTCCAGTCGATCGGCGCAATGGTCGTCGAGATGGAAAATGCACGCTTGACCTCTTCGGGGTCATAGTCGAGCGTGGGCTTGGTGCCGTCGTGGCCGCCCAGGCGGGCGGTCTTGCCGGAAAGGTGGAGCATGGCCTCGGCGAGTGAAGTCTTGCCCACCCCGCCTTGGCCTACGAGCACCACGTTCCTTACGTTACCGGTCTTGGGAGCACCCATGATGACCTCCTTGCAGGGCCGCGCGCAATGCGCGACGCCAACGGGGAGAGTTCGCGGTCGGTGCCGTCCCGGGAGCAGCATGGTCGGCAGCCGAGCCGACTCACCCTCCAAATGTCCTATGCCACCACCCTACCCTTGCATCCGCCTGTCCATGCACACCTTTCGGCGCACGTATGAATACAGACGGCGAGAGGCCAGAGCAAACGTGCGAGGCGATTATTAAACCCCATCGATATAAATAAAAGCCGCCGCAGACCATAAGACCTGGCGGCTTCGCCTCAATTAAAAAGTTGAGTAAATAGCTGAGCCTACCCCTCGATACGGCTCAAGAACTCGCGGGTACGCTGCTCGCGTGGATGGTCGATGACCTGCTCGGCAGGACCTTCCTCGACAATACGGCCGCCGTCCATAAAGACCACGCGGTCGGCAACATCGCGCGCAAACTGCATCGCGTGGGTCACGATCACCATCGTCATGTTCTGCGCCGCAAGGTCTTTAATGACACGCAGCACCTCGGCCGTCAGCTCTGGATCGAGCGCCGAGGTCGGCTCATCAAAGAACAAGATTTCCGGGTCGAGCGCCAGGGCGCGGGCAATACTCACGCGCTGCTGCTGGCCGCCCGAAAGCTCGCACGGCACCTTGTTCTCGTTGCCCACAAGCCCCATCTGAGCAATCAGCTCGTGCGCACGAGCTTCCGCCTGCTCGCGCGGGCGCTTAAGCACGCGGATCGGCGCATCGGTGATGTTTTTCATCACCGTATAGTGCGGAAACAGATTGTAGTTCTGGAACACCAGGCCGAATCGCGAGCGCGCCTGCTTGGGCACATCGCCCTTCGCATACACCGCGCCCGAACCCGCATCCTTCGCGACGGCAAGGCCGCCAAACGAGAGCGAGCCTCCGTCGAGCGTCTCGAGCAGTGTGGCGCAACGCAGCAGCGTGGACTTGCCGCCACCCGAAGGCCCGATAATCGCCACGACCTCGCCACGCTTCACCTCAAGCGAGATATCCTTGAGAACCTCATTGCCGCCAAACGCCTTGCACGCGCTTTCGATCTTCATCACTGAGTTAGTCATGGTAATAGTCCAGCTTCTTTTCGGCGGCGCCCAGCAGCATCTCGACCACAAAGTTAAAGACCCAGTAGATCAGCGCCGCGATTGCAAACGGCACCATGTTCACTTGCGAGGCAACCAGCGCCTTGGCCGTCGAGAACATCTCGCCCACGCCAATGGCAAATGCCAGCGACGTATCCTTGACCAGCGTGATAATCTCGTTGCCCATCGCCGGCAAAATGCGCTTAGCGACCTGCGGCATCACAATGTACAAAAACGTCTGCAGGCGCGAATAGCCCAGCACCTCGGCAGCCTCGTATTGACCACGCGGAATAGACTGCAGGCCCGATCGATAGATCTCGGCAAAGTAGCCGGCGTAGTTGATGATAAACGCCACAACGCACGCCGTCCATTTGGAATCGGGTGTGAGCGAGATGCCAAACACGTAGTACGGGGCAAAGTAGATGGCAAACATCTGCAGCATGAGCGGCGTGCCACGCATGACCGAAATGTAGATGCGCGCAATCCAGCGAAGCGGCGCGATTTTGCTCATGCGCATAAACGCCACGGGGATTCCCAGTGGAATCGACCCGAGCAGCGTCAGCACAAACAGCTGCAAGCTGACCAAGAATCCCTGGCCAAGCATCTGCATCATGACCTGAATAGACAACCCAAGCTCTCTTTCACAGTAACGGAACAGCGAACCCAATGCTAAAGCGGGTTTTCCAGGTGCCCGAGTTTGCCGTGAAAGAGGAGCGCCGCGTACTAAATGTACGCAAGCGACGGTTTGAACGGCAAAATCGGGTGCCTGGGAAAGCCGCTATTTGAGAACCCAGTTGTCGAAGGACAGACCATAGCTTGCGTACTTATCGCACAGGTCCTTGACCGTACCGTCCTCATAGAGCGCCTTGAGCGACTCGGTTACAGCATCGGCCGACTTGGTGTCGCCCTTCTTAAAGCCAACGGCGTAGTGCTCGCTGGACAGCGGCTTGTCGAGCTGCGTATAGGCATCGGGCTTGGCGGCGAGCTGATACTGGGCAATCGAAAGGTCGCAAGCCACGGCATCGACCGCGCCGCTCTCGAGCTGCATAAACGCCGTGTTGTACTCACCGATGGTATCGAGCGTGGCAAACGTCGCGGCCAGATCCTTCTGGTCGCCCTCGAGCACATCCTGCGCAGCGGAATCGGTCTGGGTGATCACGGTCTTGCCAGCAAGATCGTCCCAGCTCTTGATACCCGCGTTCTTTTTGACCACGAGCACCTGCTCGTTGAGCATGTACGGCTCGGAGAACGTGTAGTCGTCCTCGCGGCCCTCCATGGTAAAGCCGTTCCAGATGCAGTTGATGGCACCCGAGTTGAGCAGCGTATCCTTGGCATCCCAGTCGATGGCCTCGTATTTGACCTCCCAGCCTTGCTTGTCGGCAACGGCCTTGGCAAGGTCGAGGTCAAAACCCGTATATTCGCCATCGTCGCCCACAAAGCCGTACGGAGGATAGGACTTGTCAAAGCCCACCACGAGCTTCTTGGACTCCGCGGCACCCTTCGTATCTTTGGCCGCGGCAGAGCCGGCAGCAGAGCCCTTACCGGCACCGCCGCCACAACCGACAAGACCAAGGCCGAGCACCGTGGCGAGCGAGCCGGCTAGACCAACAAACTGACGACGAGACATATCGGTATTCATGGTATTCCCCCTTGCTGGCACTTTAGTTAAGTAAAGTGAGTCGTGTAACGTTCAGAATCATACACTTTACCTTGATAGAGTACAAGGGAGGATTTGCCCGCCGGGTGCCGGGGCAGGGGTTAAGTTTGCTGCTCTACAGTCCTGCTCACGACGGAGAGCACATTAAGTGCTCTCCTGTTCGTGCGGAACTCGCGACAAACTTAACCCCAGCCCCGGCACCCGGCGGGCAAACGTCGTTGGGCTTATCACTAACATGAAATGGGTGCTTGCATATCGTCCGCTAGCTTGGCACGGTACAATGCTTTCAGATTTCAATTTGTAAATTAGTGGGGTTAATTCATGGCAGAATCTCGTGCGGAGCGTAAGGCTCGTCGTGCTTTGATCGAGGCGGCTGAGGGGTCGGGGGAGAAAAAATCTTCTAGGAAATCCAAGGCGTCTCAGGATGCGAAGGGCAAGGCTAAGGCCAAGCGTTCTGACTCTCGTCGGGGCGGGGATAAGGCATCTCAGGCTCGCCCCAAGCACTCGCATAAAGATCCGGCTTCGTCTGCGTGCAAGACTGTGGACCCCAAGTCTCCCTGTTCGATCATGAAAGCTTGCGGTGGGTGCACGGCGCTCAATCGTCCTTATAAGAAGCAGTTGGCGGCCAAGCAGGCTGCTATGGAGGAACTGTTTGCTGAGCTCTGTGAGCGCGAGGGCATAACCGTCGATCCCATTCGCGGTATGGGCGTCACCCTAGGCGACCCGGGCAAATATCCTGCGCCGCGCGGTTTTCGTCATAAGGCTGCCACTCCGTTTGCTCCCGGTAAGGAGGGCGCTGTCCGCTGCGGTTTCTTTGAGCGCGGCACGCACAAGATCGTTGCCGTACCCGAGTGTCCTGTCGAGGCGCCGGGTGCTCGTCAGATTCTCAACGGTATCGCTCGCGAGGCCGAACGTCTGCACATTCCCGCCTTTAACGAAGACAAGCATCTGGGGCTGCTTCGCTATGCCGTCGTTCGCTGCGGCTGGCGCACCGACCAGATTATGGTCACCCTCGTGACCGCTCAGCGCGACTTGCCGTATGCGCAGGAGTTCTTTGAGGCCGTCGCCGCACTCGATCCGCATATCGTCACCGTTGCCCAAAACATCAACGGACGCCCCGGCAACGCCATTCTAGGCGAGGAGACCCGCATCGTGCATGGCGCCGAATGCATGCGCGACCAGCTGCTCGGCTGCGACTTCGACATCTCCCCCACCGCGTTCTATCAGACCAACCCGCAACAGACCGAGCTGCTCTACCAGCTCGCCATCGACGGCATGGACCTGCGCCAGGGCGACGTGCTTATGGATGCCTACTGCGGCAGCGGCACCATCGGCCTTTGCGCCGCAAAGGGTGCCCAGGACAAGGGCATTGGCATCATGCTGCTCGGTGTGGAGCGAAACCCCGCGGGCATTGCCGACGCGCGCCGCAATGCCGAGCTCAACGGTCTCACCCGCAGCGCTTGGTTTATGGCCGACGACGCCACCGACTACATCCTCGATGCCGCCGACAACAACGAACGCGTCGACGTCCTTTCCATCGACCCGCCGCGCGCCGGCTCCACCCCCGAGTTCCTCGAAGCCGCCTGCGCACTCAAGCCGCGCCGCATCACCTATATCAGCTGCAACCCCGTGACCCAAGAGCGTGACCTGCACCAGCTCCTCGACGGAGGCTATCGCCTGCTCAAGATCACGCCGGTCGACATGTTCCCCCATACCGACCACACCGAAACCGTAGCGATCCTCGGGCGCCGCTAGCCCACCCCAGTAGATTTTTGGGACATGCCTTAAAATCTACCGGCACAAGAAAGGGGGCGGCCCGTCTGGACCGCCCCCTTTCGTTGGCTATATGAGCCCGTTACATGCTCTTGCGCAGGTCGCACACGCCGGCTGCCGCCATCTTGCGCAGCAGCGTCTCGCGATCGCGCGTCACAATCAGGTCCAGCGGGAAATGAATCTCGTCGAGCATCTTGCGCGCCTGCTCGAGCTTGCCAATCGCCATACCAATGTGCGCGTCGGTCGAGATGCCAATCCCCACGCCCAGCTCGGCGCAGCGCTCGGCAATCTTGCGGCACACACCCCAATGCTCGGCATCGGTACCATGTTCAAGACTATGGTTGTTAATCTCGATAATCTTGTGCTTGGCCTTGGCCGCCAACAGCACCTCATCGATATCAAAGGGAACACCGGCGCGACCCGTGTGGCCCAGCATGAACACCTTGGGGTGCTCCAGGGCATTGATATACATCTCGGTCGTCTGGGCCAGCGTCGCGCCTTCAGCAATCTGTGAATTATGCACGCTTGCCACCAAATAATCCAAATTGCGCGTAACCAAATCGAACAGCGAATGCTGGCGGCTGAACGGATCGCCGGCAATATCGAGCGTGACAGGAGTGTCCTCGCCAAACAGGCTTCCGTCCAGCGAAACGATATCGGCCTCGGCACCGCGCAACACCAGCACGCCACTCCAAATGCGAGGCCAGACATCCTGGTTGATAAAGAACTGGTAGCTACGCAGGTCATTGGGGCAAGGCGAAACCATAGAGCTCAGATGGTCGGCAGATCCGAGCACCTGCAGGCCACGCTCTGCCGCCCAGTACACATTCTCCTCAATGGTCGAATATGCATGCGCAGAGAACATCGTATGAGTATGGATATCACAAGAAAGCAGGTAGGGCATCGGATCTCCTTATCCGGCATGGCCGTCGCGTATATTCATTGTACGCATAGCCTTCGATAGTCGTAAAACTGCTTCATCCCAATCACACAACGGCATAGACAACGGGGTCTGGCTTAAAACCAAACCCCGTTTCACGTAAAACATTGTAAGCAGAGCGCTTTACTTTCAAAGATATTCGTCGGCCAGTTGCTTCCAGGCAGGCAACGAATTGACGATGGTCTCGTAGCTCACGCAGTAGCCCAAGCGGAACCAGCCCGGCATGCCAAAGCTGTCCGAGGGAACCGCAAGCAGCTCATACTTCTTCGCGCGCTCACAAAAAGCGTTCGCATCGGGCTCCAGCGCCTTCACCCATAGGTAGAACGCGCCATTCGGCTCAACATAGGTGTAGCCGTACTCCGCCAGTGCATCGGTAAGCGCGGTGCGGTTGCGCGCATAGGCCTCGACATCGCTCGGTTCATCAATGCAGTCGATAATCACGCGCTGGAAGAGCGCCGGAGCGCACACGAAGCCCAGCGTACGGGCGGCACCGGCAACGGCAGGCATTAGACGAGCTGCCTGAGGATTCGTATTGGGAACCAGGATCCACCCCACGCGCTCGCCCGGCAGCGACAGCGACTTGGAATACGAGTAACACACGATGGTGTGCTCGTAGATCGAAGGCACCCAAGGAACCTCGGCGCCATAGACGATCTCGCGATACGGTTCGTCCGAGATCAGCATGATCGGATTCTCGGGATCGCGCCTAGCGTTGACCTCGCACATAACTTTAGCCAGGCGCGTCAAGGTATCGCGCGTATACACAGCACCGGTCGGGTTGTTGGGTGAGTCGATAATGACGGCAGCCGTCTTATCGGTAATCGCCTTGAGCACGTTATCCACGCTCAGCTGGAACGTATCTTCATCGGCGAGCGCCTCGACACACGTACAGCCGGCCTTCTCAATCCACACGCGATACTCCGGAAAGTACGGAGCGATAACGATGACCTCGTCGCCCGGATTGGTAATCGCGTTGAGCGTACAGGCGAGCGAAGCCGCCGCACCCACCGTCATAAAGACATCCTTGCCCTCATAGCTCGTGCCAAAGCGGCGGTTGAGCGATTCGGCCACGGCGGTACGGCACTGCGGCAGACCCGGTGCAGGCGTGTATCCATGCAGCTGGTCGCTCGGCAGCTCCAAGGCCTTCTTAATGGACTCAGCCACGGCGGCAGGTGCCGGAACGCTCGGGTTACCCAGTGAGAAATCGAACACGTTTTCCGCGCCGATCTGTGCCTTGCGCTCAAGGCCGTAGCTAAAGATCTCGCGGATGATGGAGCTCTCCGCACCGCGCGCATACATAGTATCGTTGATCATCTGTTCCCCTTTCGCATAGGCGCTATTGTACGCTTTAGCCGAGCAAAGTGCCGCAGCAATGTTGATTGGGGACAGACTTAAATGCGTGAAAACGCTCATTTAAGTCTGTCCCCAATCAACAGATGGCTCCATATCGCTCAAAAGAAAAAGCCTCCATAGGTTTCCCCGCGGAGGCTTTTGTGACAAAGATTACTCGTCGACGTCAGTATTGCCGTCGGCCTTCTTTGCGTCAGCAGTCTCGACATCGTCAGCATCCTCAGATGCGACGTCGGCATCCTCCCGCATGGCCGCCTGCGCAAACGCCGCGGCATCAGCCGCCAGCTCCTCCTCGCTCATACGAGGCGCGCGCTTCTTGGTCGGCATGCCGGCCGCCTTGGCATTGCGCTCTTCCTTGGCCGCCAGGATATCGCCCTCGCGCTCAAGGTAGGCATCCCACTCGTTGTCGAGCAGGGCGTTCACGGCGTCGCCTTCGACGGTCTCGCGCTCGAGCAGCACCTTCGCCATCAAATCGAGCTGATCGCGACGGGCATCCAGAATCTCGACCGCACGGCGATGGGCCTCGCGCATGATGCGCTGAACCTCAATATCGATGCGACGCGCCGTCTCCTCGGAGTAATCCTGGTGATCAGCGTAATCGCGACCAAGGAACACCTGATGCTGCGCCTCGCCAAACACTTGCGTGCCCAGCTCCTCGCTCATACCAAGGCGCGTGACCATCTCGCGCGCCATCTTGGTCGCGCGCTCCAGATCGTTGCTCGCGCCCGACGTAATGTCATCGCACATGAGCTCCTCGGCAACGCGGCCGCCCAAGAACACGGCGAGCTCGTCGAGCATCTCGTTCTTGGTTTTGAGGAAGTGGTCCTCCTGCGGAAGCTGCAGCGTGTAGCCCAGAGCCTGACCGCGGCTGACGATCGAGATCTTGTGGACCGGATCGGAGTGCTCCAGGATGTGGCCCACCAGGGCATGACCGCTCTCGTGGTAGGCAATCGTGGTGCGCTCGGCTTCGGTCATCACGCGACCCTTGCGCTGCGGTCCGGCAATCACGCGCTCCATCGATTCCTCGACCTCGTCCATCGAGATCACGGAACGATGACGGCGGGCAGCCAACAGTGCAGACTCATTGAGCAAGTTCGCCAGGTCGGCGCCGGTAAAGCCAACGGTCATCTGGGCGAGCTTCTCAAACTTAACGTCCTCGTCCATCGGCTTGTTCTCGGCATGCACGCGCAAGATCTGCTCGCGGCCCTTCACGTCCGGACGGTCGACCGTAACCTGGCGGTCAAAACGGCCGGGACGCAGCAGCGCCGGATCCAGAATGTCGGGGCGGTTGGTGGCGGCGATCAGGATGACCGACTCGCTCTCCTCAAAACCGTCCATCTCGACCAGCAGCTGGTTGAGCGTCTGCTCGCGCTCGTCGTGACCGCCGCCCAAGCCGGCTCCGCGCTGACGTCCCACGGCATCGATCTCATCGATGAAGATGATCGACGGGGCCTGGGACTTGGCCTCCTTAAAGAGGTCGCGCACGCGGCTGGCGCCGACGCCCACGAACATCTCGACAAAGTCGGAACCCGAGATGCTAAAGAACGGCACGCCCGCCTCGCCGGCAACGGCCTTGGCCAGCAGGGTCTTACCAGTACCCGGAGGGCCAACCAGCAACACGCCGCGCGGAATCTTGGCGCCCAGCTTTCGATAGCGATCCGGATCGCTCAAAAAGTCGCGAATCTCCTCGAGCTCCTCGACCGCCTCGTCCACACCGGCAACATCCTCAAACTTGACCTTGGGGCGCGTTGCCTCGTTGGTCTTGGCGTTGGTCTTGCCAAACTGCATGTTCCTGTTGTTGGCGCCCATCATCTGGCGCATAAAGTAGAACATGATGGCGATCAGGGCGATCGTCGGCAGCGCGCTCATCGCCAGGTCGCCCCAAAAATCGGGGTCATTGGTGTTGACGATGTACTTGGTATCGGGGTGCTCCGCCATAAGCTCGGCAAGAGAATCGGAGCCGACATAGGTCGAGGAGAAGCTCTTGAGCTCGCTCGTGTCGCCCTTGTCCTTTTTTGTCTTCCAGTAATGACCCGCCACGCTTCCGTCTTGAACCGTATAGGTCAAATCTTCGACGCGATCCTGCTTAATGGCGTTGACCATCTCGCTCGTCGCGAGCTTTACGGTATTGCTGGAATTGGCAAAGCCGGAGCCCATGTTAAAGAAGGCGTAGCCCAGAAGCGCGCAAGCCAAAATAAAATACAGCCAGCCCGTACGCGTGGGCTTCTTGCCTCCGGGCATCCCCGGGATCTTAGGCTCCCGGGGAGTCTGGGAATTGTTATCGTTACGGTCGTCGGGCATCTTACGAATAAACCTCCGGTTTCAAAATGCCCAGATACGGAAGGTTACGATAGCGCTCGGCATAGTCGAGGCCGTAGCCCACCACAAAGGCATCGGGGCAATGGGTTCCAACATACTTGGGCGTGACGGCCGAGGCACGGTCCTCAACGTCCTTCCACAGGAAGGCGGCGACCTCCAGAGAAGCGGGCTTGCGGCTCTCGAGGTTCTTCATCAGATACTTGAGCGTCAGGCCCGAGTCCAGAATGTCCTCGACGATCAGCACGTCGCGGCCACGGATGTCGATATCCAGGTCCTTGATGATACGCACGATGCCGGAGGACTTCACGCCGTCGCCGTAGCTCGAAACAGCCATGAAATCGATGTTGGTCGGCAGCTCGATCTTGCGCATCAGGTCGCCCATAAAGACCACGGCGCCGCGTAGGACCGCGATCAGCACCAGATCCTTACCCACGTAGTCGCGAGTAATCTGCTCGCCTAGGCGAGAAACGATACCGTCGATATCCTCCTGCGTAAACAGAACCTTCTCGATATCCGGATGTTGAGAAGCCATGACAACCCTTTCTTGTGCTTATCGCCCACACACCGCCGTATGGACGCGAACTACACATTCTAGCAGCGCACGGGGTATATTTACCAGCCCGTGCGCCATCAGCGCGGGAATACCGTCAACGTCGCACAGAATAGTAGGCGCAAGGCGCTATTCCGCATCGACTACGCGGAGCAGATATGCCACGCGCGTTGCGGCCGTGCATTTAAAACGCTCGTCGGCCCGAACGCCCGCAACCCACACCACGGCTCCCCCCGGAGCCGTTCTTACCACGGGCACGCCAGAGCGTTCGGAAACGGGAATGCGCGCCTCGTTGAGCAGGTCGGACACTTTCTTGCTTCGACCACTCATTCCCAGCGGGCACATCACATCCCCCGGCACAGGGTTATCCACCCACAAGCGCGCCGATCGAGCCTCAGCGGGAATCTCTCCGCACGAGCCAGCGAGCATCCGATCGCTATCGCGGTCGGCAAAGCCCAAGGCCGCCGCATCCACGATAGCGGCCACCTCTCCGGCAGCCACAAGCTCGCGGGCTCGATGCACGACATCGTATCCCGGCTCAACGGCCATCGGCTCGGCCACCAGCATACGCCCCGCCCCCAAAGACAGGCGCCCGGGAACGGAGATCCAGTCGGCAACTAAGCCCTCGCGCGCCACCGGGGCCTTGAGTGCCAGCATTCCAAACTCCACGCGCGCATCAATTCCCGCCGGGAGTGTGACCGAGCCCGCACCCTCGGCAACACAGGCGAGCACGCGCTCCACATGCCGCATCTCCGGCCGAGCATCGGGGTCGATGCGCTTAATTGCCAGTCGTACGATGCGCCGGGCAATCACCACCTCGGCCGCGGCAAGGCGGCGCGCGTCGAGGACCAGCGCACCCGCCACTTCCTTGCGCAGGCAGCTTCGAAACGCCTGAGCCGAAAGCTGAGACAAAAACGCATCCTCGTCGCCCAGGATCTCGCAAGCGGCACCAATCGTCTTGCAGACGTTCGCGTTGCGCTGTGCCACCACCGGCATCACCCGGTGGCGCACATAGTTGCGCAGGTACGAAACGTCCTCGTTGCTCTCATCCTCCCGCCACAGCTGGCCATGCACCTGCAGATAGTTCACGAGCTCATCATGCGTGAGGTCGAGCAAGGGGCGTACCACGATGTTCCGACGGCGTGGAATGCTCGATAGACCAGCGGGCCCCGACCCCTTAATCGCATTCATCAAAAACGTTTCCGCGCGGTCCGATGAGGTGTGCGCCGTACAGATGCGGGCCGCCGTCCGCGGTGCGCCCGTCTGGGCGCAGAGCTCACGAACGTATCTCCGTGCCGCGGCATAGCGTACCTCGCGGGCAGCCGCCTCGATATTGCCCGATTCATCATCAAAATAGGCATGCTCAACACACAGCGGCAAGCCATATTGCGCGCAGAGCTCGCGCACAAAGGCCTCGTCGCCATCGGACGCCTCACCACGCAGGTGATGATTTACATGCAGTACGTGCAGACGCTCGCGCGCAATGGAAGCGACGCCGCGCCCGTCCATGATATCCAACTTTGATGTGCATGCCATAAGAAGCAAGGCCGTCGAGTCCGCACCACCTGATACCATGAGCACCACAGGAGCAGCCGTCTGCCGCGTCGCCAGGGCGTAATCATCCGCCCTCGACGCAGCATGATGTCCATAGTGCTGAGATACCGTTGGCATTCGCTTCCTCCTCTATTCGTCCGCACCCATTGTATCCTTTGGAATCTTATGTCTCGCCTGCACCTTCATATCCTCGGCAGCGGCTCAAAAGGCAACTGCGCGCTCATCGAGGGGCCGCAAGGTCTCATCATGATCGATGATGGCCTGTCCCGCCGCGAGACACTTAAACGCATGGCGGAGCTCGGCCTCTCGGCAGACGACGTTGCCGCGCTTGTAATTACCCATGAGCACACCGACCACATCAAAGGGCTCGATGTATGGTGCAAGCACTGGCATGGTCCCCTCTTTGCCAGCAGGGGCACGCTTTCGTGCAAAGAAACCCTCGCACATCTACCCGTAGAGGAATTTGACCCCGGCGACACGCTTTCCATTGCCGGCATCCGCGTGCGAACCTACCCAACATCGCATGATGTCATCAATCCTGTCGGTTATCGATTCGACACTTTCGATGACTCCATTGGCTTTGCCACCGACACCGGAGAGCTAACCAAACAAGCTATAGACACCCTCGAAGACTGCCGAGTTCTTGCACTCGAGAGCAACCACGATGTGGCCATGCTGCGCCAAGGGGATTACCCCCGCTTCCTCCAAGAGCGAATTTTATCTGCAAAAGGCCATCTCTCTAACGACCAAGCCGCCGACGCAGCGCGTGGGCTCGTCACCGATCGCACCGAACAGCTCATTGCGATGCATATCAGCCAAGATAACAATCGCCCGAGCCTTACCGTCAAAAGCTATGCCAAAGCTCTAGCCGCAACCCTGGATGACGAGGTCGGCAGTTCCGCCACCCTTCTCCAAGGATCGCGAAAACTCTCGATACGCCCCGCAAGCCAGCATCGACCAGCAACCATTCAATAGTCTGTCCTAGACAGCAAAAGGGGCCGGGAATCGCTTCCCAGCCCCTTTTGTTGTCTTTTAATAGCGCGGAGCACCAACGAAGTTAGTCGATGGAGATCTTCGTAACGTTCTTCTTCTCGACGATCTTGGGAACCGTTACGGTCAGGATGCCGTCAGCATACTTAGCCGAGAGGCCCTCGCTCGAAGCGTCCTTGAGATACACGCCACGCGTCGCGCTGTACGAGCTGAACTCCTTCTGCAGGAAGTTCTTGCCCTCGTTCTCCTCGTCCTCCACAACGTTCACGCTAATGGACAGACGGCCTTCATTAAGCTCAACATCGATGTCATCCTTAGCCACGCCGGTCAGATACGCCTTGACCTCATAACCATCGCCCTTGTCCTCGACATCAACGGGGAACGCCTTGGAAGCAATCGAGTTGTTTGCAAGGTCGGTCATATCATCAAACAGATCGAACAGCGAGCTAGCAGAAGGACGAACGCCAAAAACCGAACGATAAGGAACCATGCTTGCCATGTTTACCACTCCTTTTAGGACTGCCGAGCCATCTTCTAGGTGACTGGGACTTCTTTTGACGCTCTTATATATGCCCACACAGTGCTTAGATATACATCGACTTAAAGTTTTTTGAGTCCAGTACTATAAGCATATCTAAGTGTGTATGACTCAAGTTTTAGTAAGGTTAAGGTTCTTTGAACCAGAGCTTAAATAACGAGTATGTTCGCAGCTACAAATAACAAGGGGCTTACAATGAGCGCGTACACGTTGTTGGTAACGAGCTAAAGGGCATCATGGACGATCAAAAACAGGAAAACACGCTTATGCCGGAGCAGGACGAAGTGTCCAGCCCGCAACCGATTCGATTCCACCGCCCCCACATCTCGCAAGAGCCCATCAATGATCCAGGACCGGAATATGTGACAAGAAACCGATATCAAACACTCGAAGATGCGCAAACGGGACGCAAGCATATGGGCGTGGCCTCGGGTGACCCTGTGTATCTGAAAGACGCACCATTATCTAAAAACAGCGCAGATAGGGATGAGCCGATGAAAGCATCCGCCGCTCATCGACAAAGAGGGCCGCGACCCAAGCAAACCTTGACGAACTCGGCTCGCTATCTAGAAACGCCAAAACAGGGCAAATCAATCTTCGTTTCGTCAAGTAAACGACGCAAGCAACATCGACTGGCAATCCTGCTTTTGATCATTACAGCCATAGCAGTTGCCCTTGTTATTCGTTTTATTTTCTTTAAATAAAAGCTCAATACCAAAAAAGAATTAAATCGTCTGGCGTAAATGAGTCATTTATGCCCCATTAACGCAAAAAAGGGGGAGGCCGCGAGGCCTCCCCCTTTTAAGTTCAAGCGTAC
>NZ_QRWU01000007.1:106588-106813 GCF_003459795.1 Collinsella sp. AF18-8LB | reverse complement strand
GGCACTACCTGACGTGCTCCGGGCGGCCGAAGGACCTCGCCAAGGGCCAGGCCCCGGACCCGGCCGCCCGGAGGCATGCCGCCAAGGGCGTGCGGAGGCTGGTCGAGAGGCGGGAGGCGCTGCTCGCGCGCGGGGTGCACGGCAACAAGGCGAACGTGGCCACGGCGCGCGAGCTCGCCTGCTGGGTGTGGGCGGTCGGCCTCATGGCAGAGGAGGCATAGGGGG
>NZ_QRWU01000007.1:0-106578 GCF_003459795.1 Collinsella sp. AF18-8LB | reverse complement strand
TGGCAGAGGAGGCATAGGGGGCGGTCCCCCGAACATAAGCCAGTCACCCCGGAAGCGGTTCGATCCGAAGCCGTTGAGGCGAACCTCAGGTCCCTTTTCTGCGAGCGCCCAGGGCGCCACACGCGTGCACAGACTGTCGGTTCGACGTAGAAGCCTCAGCCGTAGCAACGGATTGCCCAGCGAGAGATCGCCACGGGCGGATATTAAACTGCAAAGACGAGCGTCGGTAAGACACGCCGAGGTCGCCGCGGACGGGTTGATATAGGGAGAGGGCCTGACCCCATATCGTTGGGGCCAGGCCCGATTTTGCCTCTTGACAATGTCCTGCTCATATTAAAAGGAACGTCCCCAACTGCCGGCAGAAAGGGAACGTCCCTAAGTGCCGAATTAGTATTCGATGCCTTGGCGGGCTAGGAGGCCTTCGTCGAAGTAGTGTTTGACAGGGCGCATTTCGGTTACCAGATCGGCAAGGTCGGCGAGGGGCAGCAAGCCGCGGCCGGTGAGCACGAGCTCCGTGGTGGTCGGTTTCATCGCGATCAACGCTTCGACATCTTCGCGCGTCACAAAGCCCCGTCGCATGGCTTCTCCCAGCTCATCCAAGATCAGCACGTCGACCTGGCCAATCTGCTCCCGCGCCAGCTCCTTGATCTGTGTGGCACAGGCTTCGGGCGTGTCGCGGTCGGCCTGTACGATGCGTAGCCCCAATCGAGATGCTGCGTCATGTTCGGCGCAGTGCAGCTTCTTGGCAAACTGAAGCATGAGTACGTTAAGCCCATAGCCCGTGGCGCGCAGCGCGAGCCCCAGCGCAGCCGTCGTCTTGCCCTTGCCGTCGCCCGTGTAGATCTGAACCTTGCCGACTTCCAGTGATGCCATCTCTGTCCTTTCGTGCCCGGCGTCGGTTTATCGCCGTTCGGGTTGGGTATTCTAGATAGCATTATCAACCCCAGTAGATGGAGTTCAAGCAGATGGAGATGGATGACAACAAACGTAGACGGAATATGATCCTCTACGTGCTCATCGCCTTCGTCGTCTACCTCGTGCTCTCGACCGTTCTGTTCCCCAACATCGGTCACACGCAGCAGATTACGAAGACCGATTATTCGACGTTTGTCAAAGCGCTCGATAAGAAGAGCGTCGACAAGGTCGAGTACAACACGGACGATTACACGATTTATTACACCAAGAAGGGCGAGGACGAGAACATCGCCTACAAGACGACCGGCGTGCCAAATGACGCGGGTTTTACCGATCGCGTGCTTGAATCCGGTGCGTCCCTGGAGTCGGTCGTTCCCGATAAAAACTCGGGTTTGATGACCTACTACCTGCTCACCCTCATTCTTCCCATGGTGATTTTCTTCCTGATTGGCTGGTGGCTCAACCGCCGCATGAAGAAGGCCATGGGCGATGACGGTCCGTCGATGAACTTTGGCGGCGGCGGTTTTGGCGGCGGCGGACTGGGTAAGTCCGGCGCGCGCGTGATCGCCTCCAAGGACGTGGGCGTGACCTTTAAGGACGTCGCCGGCCAGGAAGAGGCCAAGGAGTCCCTCAAGGAGGTCGTCGACTTTCTGGAGAAGCCGCAGCGCTACGAGGAGATCGGCGCCAAGCTGCCGCGCGGCGCTCTTCTTGTTGGCCCTCCGGGTACCGGTAAGACCCTGCTTGCCAAGGCTGTTGCCGGCGAGGCGGGCGTGCCGTTCTTTAGCATTTCGGGCTCTGAGTTCGTTGAGATGTTTGTTGGTCGCGGCGCTGCTAAGGTGCGTGACCTGTTTAAGCAGGCCAAGGAAAAGGCCCCGTGTATCGTCTTTATCGATGAGATCGATACCATCGGTAAGAAGCGCGATGGCGGCGGCTTTAGCGGCAACGACGAGCGCGAGCAGACGCTCAACCAGCTGCTGACCGAGATGGACGGCTTCGATAACCACAAGGGTATTGTCGTCCTTGCTGCCACCAACCGCCCCGACAGCCTCGATCCGGCCCTGCTGCGCCCCGGCCGTTTTGACCGCCGCATTCCCGTCGAGCTGCCCGACCTGACCGGCCGCAAGAACATCCTCGAGCTCCACGCCAAGAGTGTGAAGACCCAGCCACCGATTGATCTGACCGCGATTGCCCGCGCTACGCCCGGTGCCTCGGGCGCCGACCTGGCCAATATCATCAACGAGGGCGCCCTGCGCGCCGTTCGCGAGGGTCGAAAGCGTGCAACCCAGGACGACTTCGAGGAGTCGGTGGAGGTTGTTATCGCCGGCCAGCAGCGTAAGTCCACGGTGCTTTCCGACCACGAGAAGCAGGTTGTTTCCTACCACGAGATTGGCCATGCCATTGTCGCTGCCCGCCAAAAGGGCTCTGCCCCGGTCACCAAGATCACCATCGTGCCGCGCACGAGCGGTGCTCTTGGCTATACCATGCAGGTCGAGGAGGACGAGCGTTTTCTGACCACGCGCCAGGAGGTGCTCGACAAGCTCGCTGTCTACTGCGGCGGACGTGCTGCCGAGGAGCTCATCTTTGGTGAGATGACGACCGGCGCGGCCAACGATATCGAGCAGGCCACCAAGCTCGCCCGCAACATGGTGACGCGTTTTGGTATGTCCGATGAGTTTGGCATGATGGCGCTCGGTACCGTTCAGAACGCGTACCTCAACCAGGACACGTCGCTCACTTGCGCCCCCGGTACGGCTGAGCGCGTGGACGCGATTGTCGCCAAGCTGATCGAGGATGCGCATGATCGCGCCCTGCAGATCCTCAAGGAGAACAAGTTTAAGCTTCACGAGCTGGCTCGTTATCTGTACAAGAAGGAGACGATCACGGGCGAGGAGTTCATGAACCTCCTCACGCGCGAGAATCCGCTGATGCTAAAGCAGCAGTAAAGCCGCGGCCGAGCCAGTGATCACCGACGCCCCATTTGAGCAGCTTTCTCAAATGGGGCGTTTTGCTTGAGAGGGATGGAAATGAAGATCGTGGTGAGCGCCTGCTTGATGGGCGAGAACTGTAAATATAACGGGCTTGACAATTACCATCGCAAGCTGGTCGAGGCTTGCGAACGTACGGGGACCGAGGTCTTACTGGTGTGCCCTGAGGTTTTTGGCGGTCTGCCTACGCCGCGCAAGCCGTCCGAGATTGTGGACGGTGAGGTCCGCACCTGCGAGGGCACCTCGGTCGATCGCGAGTTTCGTCTAGGTGCCCAGCGTGCGCTCGATATGTGCGAGCACTTTGGCGGCCCGTCCGAGATCGCTGCGTGCTTCCTTCAGGACCGCAGTCCCTCGTGTGGCGCGGGTCGTATCTATGATGGAACCTTTAGCGGTACGCTCATCGCGGGCAACGGTGTCTTCGTCGACCTACTGCTGCGCCACGGTTATCGCGTGATTCCGGCTAGCGAGTTCGACCCCAGCATGCTGGAGCAATAATAAACCACCACAAAGGTGCCTGTCCCCCTTGTGGTGGTTTTGGTAGGTTAGGCGAGGAGCGTGTGACCGTAGGCGTTGGCCGCCCGGTATTTTGCTCCAAGAGAAAGTCCACAGCCACGAGATTTTTCGAACGTATAAAACCAGTGTTGAGGGTTTTTTGCCGGCGTTGACCGTGCTACTATACAGCGCATAAGCGTTGATGGGGACGAGTAGTCGGCCATCCGCATGCTACAGAGAGCGGGGAGCGCTGAGAACCCGTGCATGCGACCGATGAAAATCACCCCGGAGCTGCGGTCCCAACGGACGCGCCGCACAGGCACGTCTTAGTAGACATCGCCGAGATGGTCGTCGATACAGGCCAGCCGAGTAACGGATGCGAGCGCGTGGCGATGCGGGCGAGGGCATCTAAGCTGGGTGGTTAAGCGAAGAGCTTTTACGGGCATTCTGCCCGTTTTGTGGCGCTTCGTCCCAGCTTGTAGGGACGGGCGCTATTTTTGGTGCCCAGAGGGCGTGTGCGCCCACGACATGAAAGGGGTACCGTGGCAAACGAGTACAAGCAGACGATGAATCTGCCCAAAACCGGATTTCCCATGCGTGCCGGTCTTTCCAAGTCCGAGCCCAAGCGACTCAAGGACTGGCAGGACAACAAGGTCTACGAGCAGGTTTTGAAGAAGAACGAGGGTCACAAGAAATTCGTGCTGCACGACGGCCCTCCGTACGCCAACGGCCCGATCCACATCGGCCACGCCATGAACAAGATCTCTAAGGACATGATCAACCGTTACTGGATGATGCAGGGCTGCGAAGTTCCCTATGTCCCCGGTTGGGACTGCCACGGTCAGCCGATTGAGCACAAGGTCGAGGAGAAGCTCGGCACCGAGAAGTTCAACCAGACCTCCACGGCTAAGATTCGCGAGCTTTGCAACAAGTTCGCTGTCGAGAACATCGAGTTGCAGAAGGCCGGCTTCCGTCGCCTGGGCGTGCTTGGCGACTGGGACAACCCCTACCTGACGCTTTATCACCAGCACGATGCCGCCGACATCGAGGTCTTTAAGGCCATGTTCGACAAAGGCATGATCTATCGCGGCCACAAGCCGGTTCACTGGTGCAAGCATTGCCATACCGCGCTGGCCGAGGCCGAGATCGAGTACTCCGACGAGACGAGCCCCTCCATCTTCGTGCGCTTTGAGATGACCTCCAAGCCCGCCGGCCTCGAGAACTTCGATGGCCCGGTCGACTTCATTATCTGGACGACCACGCCGTGGACCATCCCCTCCGACCAGGCCGTTTCCCTTAAGCCCGGCGCCGCCTATGTCGCCGTTGAGCACGAAGGTCGTGCTGAGGTCATGCTTGAGGACCTGGCTCCCAAGTGCTGCGAGGAGTTTGGCTGGGAGTACACGCCGGTCATGGTCGACGGTAAGCCCTACGTGGTTCCCGCCGAGACCTTCCATCACATTCACTACAAGCAGCCGATCTTTGACGGTGTTGAGGGCGTGGCTCTGCTGGCCGATTACGTTGGTGTCGATGACGGTACCGGTATTGTCCACAACTCGCCCGGCCACGGCGTCGACGACTACTTTGCCTGCCTCAAGGAGGGCATCACCGACATCTGCATGCCGGTCGATGACGACGGCAAGTTCTACACCGGCGAGGAGTTTGGCGCCGGTGGCCCCTTCAGCGGTATGGACACCGATGAGGCCAACCCGCACATCATCGAGTTCCTGCGCGAGCGCGGCACCCTGGTTCTCGAGAAGAAGATCACGCACAGCTATCCGCACTGCTGGCGCTGCAAGCACCCGGTGCTCTTCCGTGCCACCGACCAGTGGTTTGTCTCGATGGACAAGACCGGTTTGCGTGAGCAGGCTGGCAAGGAGGTTCGCGAGAACGTCAAGTGGTATCCGGCTCACGCCGCCAACCGCATCGGCGCTATGGTCGAGCAGCGTCCCGACTGGTGTATCAGCCGCCAGCGCAACTGGGGCGTGCCTATCCCCAGCTACACCTGCGCCGACTGCGGCGAGAAGGTCATGAACGACGCCACGCTCGACGCCGTCATCAAGCTCTTCCACGAGAAGGGCTCCGATGCCTGGTTTACCGACGCCCCCGAGAGCTACCTGGGCGAGTCCTGCGTCTGCCCCAAGTGCGGCGGCCATCACCTCAAGGCCGATAAGGACATCCTCGACGTATGGTGGGACTCCGGCGTGTCTTGGAAGGCCGTCTGCGAGTATCGTCCCGAGCTGGAGTACCCGGCGGACGTCTACCTCGAGGGTTCCGACCAGCACCGAGGTTGGTTCCAGAGCTCGCTGCTCACCTCGGTGGGTGCCAACGGCCACGCTCCGTACAAGGCGGTCGTCTCGCAGGGCTTTACCCTCGACGGCCAGGGCCGCAAGATGTCCAAGTCGCTCGGCAACGTCATCGACCCCAACAAGGTCTGCGACGAGATGGGCGCCGACATCATCCGTCTGTGGGTCGCCTCCGTCGACACCAGCTCCGACGTCTCCATCGACCACGAGATTCTCGCTCGTACGTCCGATGCCTACCGTCGTTTCCGTAACACGCTGCGCTTCTTGCTCTCCGAGCTCGAGGGCCAGTTTGAGCCCGAGACCGACGGCGTCGCCTTTGCCGACCTGCTGCCGCTCGACAAGCTCATGGTCGCCCGTCTGACCCAGGTCCAGGCTGAGGTCGACGACGCCTACGCTAGCTACGAGTTCCCGCGCGCCTACCGTGCGCTCTACGACTTTGTGGTTACCGAGCTTTCCAACGTGTACCTTGACGCCCTGAAGGACCGTCTGTACTGCGACAAGCCCGGCTCGCTCGAGCGTCGCAGCGCCCAGACCGTGCTGGCCGAGCTCTTCTCGATGCTCATGCGCGACCTGCAGCCGATCTTGTCCTACACCGTAGACGAGGCCATGGCCTACGCGCCTGCTGGCTGCGTCGATCACCAGAAGTACGCCGCGCTGCTCGATTGGTACAAGTCGCCTATCACGGTCGACGAGGCCAACGAGTTTGAGGGCGTGCTCGAGGCTTCGCTCGAGCTCCGTGGCGCCGTGACCAAGGCCCTTGAGGATGCCCGTTCTGCCGGCACCTTCACCAAGAGCCAGCAGGTCCGCGTCAAGGCGGCCGTTCCCGCCGAGATGTATGCGCTGCTGACTGGCGATAAGGCCGTCGACTTGGCCGAGTTCTACATCGTTTCCGATGTTGAGCTGACCCAGGGCGAGGAGCTTTCCGTTGCCATCGAGGCTGCCGAAGGCGAGTGCTGCGACCGTTGCTGGAACTACCGCACCACCGTCGGCGAGTACAACGGCCACGCGCACATCTGCAAGCGTTGTGCAGAGGCCCTGTAGGTTACGGCGTTTTACCAAACGCCGTAACCGGCCGACGCTGCGCGGGCCGCATTTGGACAATCTGCCGTTCAATTTCAAGGGCGCGACCGAAAGGTCAGCGCCCTTTCATTTCGCGGCACCTTGTCTCAAATGCAGCCCGCTCGCTGATTTTTGTTCTACCTGCGGTGTTTTAATGATGTGACAAAGGGACTGTCCCTTTGTCACATTAGTGGATATGTCGTGCGGTTTGCGTATGGCAATATAAGATGGTTACTTGCACAGAACGTAACTTGAGCTTTTGAGGGTAGGGGATTGATTTGGGTCGTACTGCGGATATGGCGCCGTCTTTGCGTTGGCGGCTGGGTATTGCTGGTGGGGTGGCGCTGGTTGTGCTACTTGTTGACCAGCTGACCAAGCTTGCGGTTCGTGCCGTGGGCGATGCCCTGCATATGACCGTTATCCCTGGCGTGATCGATTTTGTGTTTGTTCGCAATATCGGAGCTGCGTTTAGCATGGGCGAGGGCCATGGCGTTGCGTTCGCTATGCTGGCGCTTGCGGTCATTGCCGCCATTGCCGTGTACTTGGTTCGTGCGCCTCAGCTTGCTCGCCTGGAGGTCGTTGGTATGGCTATGGTCGCGGGCGGTGCCGTCGGCAACGTGATCGACCGTCTCGCCTTTGGGTTCGTGACCGATTTTATTGCCACCACCTTCATCGATTTCCCCGTCTTTAACGTTGCCGATATCGGCATTACGGTCGGTGTCGTGCTGGCGCTCATCGGCTACATGTTCTTGAGCCCCGCCGCTCGCGAGGTCGATGCGACCGCCGAGCTCAACGCCCGTGATGAGGCCCGCGCCAAGCGCAAAGCCAAGCAGCGTGGGGAGCGTGCCCGCAAGATTCGCGATAGGAATGAGCGATAATGGCCGACATTCATATTCTTGTTGCTGACGATTCCGCTGGTCAGCGTCTTGATGCCTATCTGGGTGCCAATGACGGCTGCCCTACGCGCTCTGCCTGCGCGCATCTGATCGAGGGCGGTGCCGTTGCCGTCAACGGCGAGACCTGTCTCTCCAAAAAGTACGCCGTGCGAGCCGGCGACCGCATTTCGGTCGATTTGCTCGAGCCGCACGACCCGGCCGACGTGATTCCCGAGGCCATTCCCATCGATATTCGCTACGAGGACGACTATCTCATTGTGCTCTCCAAGCAGCGCGGCCTGGTGTGCCATCCTGCGCATGGTCATGAGAGCGGTACGCTCGCGAATGCCCTGGTCTATCACTGCGGCATCGACCATCTGGGCACCGTGCAGGGCGAGGATCGCCCCGGCATCGTGCATCGCCTGGATCGCGACACTTCGGGCCTTATGCTTGCGGCGAAGGACGACGACACCCAGCGCGCGCTCCAAAATCTTATCCGTACGCGCACGCTCGACCGCCGCTATATTACGCTCGTTCACGGACATATCGCTATGGATGAGGGCACCATTAACACCGGCATTGCCCGTTCTACGCGTGACCGTGTCAAGATGGCGGTTTCGGACGATCCTTTCGCGCGTCAGGCCATTACGACCTTTAAGGTCCTCGAGCGCTTCGATTCCACGCGTTTTGACGACGGCTATACGCTCGTCGAGTGCCACCTGTTTACGGGCCGCACGCATCAGATACGCGTGCATATGCGCCATATCAACCACGCCTGCGTGGGCGATCCGCTCTACGGCAAGTGCGATGCACACGCCGATCAGGGTTTGACCAGGCAATTCCTTCATTCCTGGCGCGTCGCATTCGACCATCCCGTGACGGGGGAGCGCATTGAGTGCCGCGACGAGCTGCCGTGGGATCTCGCTGCGGTTCTTGACGACCTGGCCCCGCGCTCGCTTGGTCGCACCGCTGCCGGCGACGAGATCGTTCCTCAGCTCGGTCTTCTCGAAGCCTAGTCGGTATTAGGTGGTTTCTTGAACGCCCCTAGCCTGCGGTATGATATACGATTGTTTACGTAACGCGTTCCTGGGAGCCTGCATGCTCGCCTTTTTACAAACCAACACGCCCATCGTGATCTTTAACCAGATTGTGGTTACGCTGCTCACGGTCTGCTTTCTGTACCAGGTCGTCTTCTTTGTCATTGGCGCCCTGCGCGGTGAGGTTGCACCTCCCAAGGCCAAAAAGCTCCATCGCTATGCCTTCTTCATTGCGGCGCATAACGAGGAGGCGGTAATTGCCAATCTCGTGCGCTCCATCAAAGACCAGGACTATCCGTCCGAGCTTATCGAGGTCTTTGTGGTCGCCGATGCCTGCACCGATAACACGGCGCAGCTCGCTCGCGAGGCTGGCGCCATCGTCTATGAGCGTAACGACCTGGCCCGTAAGGGTAAGAGCTGGGTCATGGACTTTGGTTTTGACCGCATTCTTAACGAGTATCCCGATACCTTTGAGGGCTACTTTATTTTCGACGCCGACAACGTTATCTCCCGCGATTACGTCTCCAAGATGAATGACGCCTTTGACCAGGGCTTCCATGTGGTCACAAGCTACCGCAACTCCAAAAACTTTGGTAGCTCGTGGATCTCGGCTGCCAACGCCACTTGGTACCTGCGCGAGGCGCGTTTCCTCAATAACGCACGTAATATCTGCAAGACTTCCTGTGCCGTTTCGGGTTCGGGCTACCTTATCTCGGCGAGCGTGATCGAGGGTATGCACGGTTGGCAGTTCCATACGCTGACCGAGGACATCCAGTTCACCACGTTCTGCGCCATTCACGGCATCCGCATTGGCTATGCGCCGGCGGAGTTCTTTGACGAGCAGCCCGTGACGTTCAAGGCATCCTGGAAGCAGCGTATGCGTTGGACCAAGGGCTTTTACCAGGTGTTCTTTACGTATGGGAAGCACCTGGTCAAGTCGACCTTCCGCTATCATCGCTTTGCCGCATATGACATGTTTATGACCATCGCTCCGGGCATGCTTCTGTCCCTGATTTCCATGTTAGCCAACGCGACGTTCCTTATCGTGGGTGGACTCTCACACGGCTTCTTGGCTACCGAAGTCGAGATGCAGGCTTGTGCCGCCTCGCTCATTATGACCTTCGCGATGATGTATCAGACCTTCTTTATCCTGGCGCTGCTCACGACCATCTTTGAGTACAAGCACATTCACTGCGCTCAAAAGTGGCGCCTGGTGACCAACCTGTTTACCTTCCCGATCTTTATGTTCAGCTATATTCCCATCACGGTGGCCGCACTGTTCCTAAAGGTCGACTGGGTCCCGACGCAGCACGCCGTCAGCGTTACCCTCGACGAGGTCATGCAGGGCGCTAAATAACCACCACCAAAACCACCACAAAGGGGACAGGCACCTTTGTGGTGGTTTTTGCTTTTGAGCAGCTGTTCATGGAGGTGCATGATGTTCTATATCCCATTTTGGATCTGCGCCTTTGCCGGTGCGGTGGTTGATGCCCGCGAGCGGCGGTTCCCGAATGAGCTTGCCGGCGCGTGCGTGGTGGCGGCGTTTGCGGGCGTTTGGCTCGACGTCGGTTTGAGCACAGCGCTTGACCACGCGGGTCTAGCCGTCATCATGTATCTTGCTCTCGTGCTGACTGAGTCCCTCTGGCGTCGTCTTCGCCAAACCCCGGGCATCGGCATAGGAGATGCCAAGGCGCTCTTCGCGCTTTGCACGCTCGACCCCATGGGTGGCATCGTGGCATTTGCCGCCGCGCTCCTGGCCCTTGCCCTCTCCTGCCTCATCACAAAATCGCGCTCCCTGCCTTTGCTCCCGTTTTTGGTGCCGATTTTTGCCATAATCGAGGTCGTGGGCTGCACATTGTAACCGATTGCGCATCCTTCTTAAGGAGCATGCCATGGCAACTAATCAAGAAACGGCCGTCATCAAGGCGCGCATGGACCGTATTCCCTCGGCGTTATCGTCCGAACTTGTCGAGCGCATTGCCGCCGATCGTGCTTCGGGCTATGTCAACCCGTATCGTTGCAACGACGACCAGGTCATTCGTCGTGTTGATCGCGTCGCCGACAAAGGTACGCTTATGCGTCCACCGTTTATGCGCGATACCGAAAAGATACTTCATCTTCCGGCGTACACCCGGTATGCAGGCAAAACGCAGGTCTTCAGTTTTCGCAGCAACGACGACCTGTCGCGCCGCGGTCTGCACGTGCAGCTTGTTTCGCGCATCGCACGCGATATCGGCCGCGCCTTGGGGCTCAACTGTGATCTGATCGAGGCGATTGGCCTGGGCCACGACTTGGGACACACGCCCTTTGGCCATGCCGGTGAGCGATTCCTCAACGATATTTACCACGAGCGTACCGGTCGCTTCTTTTTCCATAACGTGCAGTCGGTGCGCGTGCTCGATGCCCTGTATGGCCGCAACGTATCGCTTCAGACGCTCGACGGCGTGCTATGCCATAACGGCGAGTACGAGCAGCGCGTGTTTGAATTGTCGGATATGGGCTCCTTTGACCAGTTCGATCAGACGGTTGAGGACTGTATCGCCACGGGCTATGGCACTATTGAGCACCTGCGTCCCATGACGCTCGAGGGCTGCGTCGTTCGCATTTCGGACATCCTCGCCTACGTCGGTCGTGACCGTCAGGATGCGATCGCGGCGGGCCTGCTTTTGCCCGACGCTTTTGATGATGGCCGGGGCGGTGCCTACAACAGTTGGATCCTCACGCACGCTTCCATCGATATCGTCGAGCACAGCTATGGCAAGCCGCGCATCGAGATGAGTGAGGACCTGTTTGAGGAAATCCGTCGGGCCAAGCGCGAGAACTACGAGAAGATCTATAGCAAGGGCGGCATCGAAGGCGACTCCGAAGCGGAGCTGCGCGAGGCGTTCGAAAAGCTCTACGACCGTTGCCTGCGGGATTTAAACGAAGGCGACGAGTCTTCGTACATCTTTAAGCATCATATTTCTCGCATTGAGCAGCAGCTTTCTTACTACGATCGCGTGTATGCCTGGCAGGACGACAAGGATCAAGCCGTGGTGGATTATATCGCGAGCATGACGGACGGTTATTTCTGCGAGCTTACGAGCAAGCTGTTCCCGGGTTTAAAGTTTCCGCACCGCACCTATATTAACGAACGGTAGTTCGTATCCTTTCGGTATACTGTTGGTCAACAACGATTTTGATTGATGCACGGGATGGCTATGGACGACCTTTTTTCTGCCTCGACGCGCGAGCGTTCCTTTAGAAATGCGCCGCTCGCGGTGCGCATGCGCCCCAATTCGCTCGATGATTACGTGGGCCAGCAAAAGGCCGTCGGTAAGGGCTCATGGCTGCGTGCCGCGATTGAGCACGACGTGCTGTCGAGTGTGATTCTGTACGGGCCGGCCGGTACGGGCAAGACGACGTTGGCCCACATTATCGCCAACCATACCAAGAGCGAGTTTGTCGAGGTCAGCGCCGTCACGGGTACTGTGAAGGATCTGCGCCGCGTGATTGACGAGGCAAAGACGCGCCTGAATACCTACGACCGTCGCACCATCCTGTTTATCGACGAGATTCATCGCTTTTCCAAGTCGCAGCAGGATGCCCTGTTGCATGCAGTCGAGAATCGTACCGTCATTATGATCGGCGCCACGACGGAGAATCCGTACTTTGAGGTCAACTCGGCATTGCTCTCGCGTGGTCGCGTGGTGGAGCTTGAGCACCTCAAAGACGAGGATATCGCCACGCTTATCGAGCGTGCGCTCGAGGCGCCGCAGGGTCTGAACGGCAAGTTCTCGGCCGATGAGGATACGGTTAAGACCATCTGCACGCTGGCCGCCGGCGACGCTCGCTCGGCGCTCACGACGCTCGAGCTTGCGAGCGAGATTGCCGTCACGCGTCCCGATACCGAGGGAACGCCAGCGCCTGCGGCGGGGGAGCGCTATCCCATTACCGTGGATGACGTGAAGATTGCCAATCCGCGTCGCGGTTTTTCGTATGACAAAAACGGCGACATGCACTATGACATTATCAGTGCGTTCATCAAGTCCATGCGCGGCAGCGACCCCGATGCCACCATTTATTGGCTCGCGCGCATGATCGATGCGGGCGAGGATCCTAAGTTCATCGCCCGCCGCATTATGATTCAGGCTTCTGAGGACGTTGGTAATGCCGATCCGCAGGCACTTTTGGTGGCGCATGCTGCCTTTAAATCTGCTGAAGTTATTGGCTATCCTGAATGTCGCATTAACCTGGCACAAGCTGCGCTCTATGTGTGCTTGGCGCCTAAGTCCAATGCGTGCGAGGCCTCGATCGATGCGGCGCTAGCCGATATCCACAGCAGTGGTCTTCGCGAGGTGCCCAGTTACCTACGCGATCGCCATCGCCCTGGTAGCGATGAGTACGGCGTTTACAAGTATCCGCACGATTATCCCGAAGGCTGGGTCGATCAGCGCTACTTGCCCGACGGCCTGGAACATGGTGCCTTTTGGCAGCCTGCCGGCCGCGGTTGGGAAGAGTGGCGTGTGGAGCAAAGCGAACGTGACCGTAGCGGTAACGCGCCCAAGTAGGTCATCGGCACCTCGCACATTCCCTTTGGGTATCTTTCCCCTTCTTTGGGGTACCATGAACAGCGTCTGTATTTCGATTTTTCCGGGAGGCTTGTATGAGTCCCATTCAAATTGCCCTGCTGGTGCTTGCCATTGCCGGCGTGTGGGCTATCGCTGAGCTCGCGCTCACGCTGCGCAAGACCCGCACCGTTGTCGACTCGCTCGATAAGACCGTAACCGACCTCAACAACACTATCGCCGAGGCGCAGCCGGTGGTGGCAAAACTCGACGGCGCTGTCGACGAGCTTACACCGGCACTTGCCCAGATTGAGCCGCTGCTTAAGTCGAGCAAGACCGCCGTTGACGCCCTGACGTCCAACCTCGTTGAGGTTGAGGCCGTCGTTCGCGACATTTCCGAGGTCACGGGCAGTATGGCCGAGGCCAGCAACGCCGTGTCGAGCGTGACCGATTCTGCCGCCGGTGCCGTGCAGAAGCTCTTCAATAAGGTGAAGGCTCCTGCTGCCGACGCCGATCGCAAGCTCGCCGCTGCCGCCGCCGAGGCCGAGCAGCCTACTGAGCGCGTTCTGATTGGCGATGACGATGCCGCTGCTGACGACGACGATGTTCAGAAGCCCGCAGCCAAGCCTGCTCAGTATTACACCTATACGCCTGCCGAGACCTCCGAGGAGTCCTGCGATGAGTAGTGAAGCAACCTGCCCCATCACGCTGAGCGTTGCCGGCGACCCGCGTCTCGCTCGCCTTGTGCGCATGACGGCGGCCAACGTTGGTGCCCTGTGCTCCATGTCTGTCGATCGCATCGAGGACATCCGCATGGCTGCCGAGGAAGCCTTCATCTTTGGCTGCACGGCTGTTGATTCCGACGATATCTCGATCAAATTCGATGTCGACGAATCGCACGTGGGCATGACCTTTACCTTTGGCGATCAGGCGACTGTCGATGAAGACGACCAGGCTGCGGTGTATGCCGAGCTCATCCTTGCAAGCGTGTGCGACTCCTACGAAAAGACCGCGGCGCCCCTGACGCTTTCCCTCGACCTCAAGGCGGATATCTAATATGACCGAACGTTCCCGGAGCGGCAAGACCGCTTGGGATAAGGAGAAAACCCGCGAGCTGTTTCGCCGCTACAAGGAGACCGGTGATCCGGACGCCCGCGAGCAGCTCGTCATGTCCCATATGAACCTGGTAAGGTTTCTTGCCAACAAATTTAAGAATCGCGGCGAGCCACTCGATGACCTTTTGCAGGTCGGCTATCTGGGCTTGCTCAAGGCTATCGACCGCTTTGACCCTGAACGCGGACTTGAGTTCACGACTTTTGCGACACCCACTATCCTGGGTGAGATCAAACGCCATTTCCGCGACAAGGGCTGGAGCGTACGCGTGCCGCGTCGTCTGCAGGAGCTCTCGGCCAAGGTCAACCAGGCTACTGACAAACTTACCAACGAGCTGCAGCGTTCGCCCAAGGTTGAGGAGATCGCTGAGTATCTAGATGTGACTGTCGACGAGGTCCTCGAGGCTATGGAATCGTCTTCGGCCTATACCTCGGTGCCTATCGAGGCTCCCGGTACATCTGATTCCGACGATTCGCCTTCGATTCTCGACCGTTATGCCGACGAGGACAATGAACTCGACTTTACCGATGACCGCTTGGTGATTGAGGAGGCCATTCGCGATTTCTCGCCGCGCGAGCGCGAGGTGATCGAGCTGCGCTTCGTGAAGGGCATGACCCAGATTGAGATCGCCAAGAAGCTGGGTATTTCTCAGGTGCAGGTTTCGCGTCTGCTGCGCCGCACGCTTAAGAAGATTCAGGACAAGATCGACCCCGACGGAGTGATGATTCGTTCATGAGTGAGCGCCCCCAGCAAACCGATCGCGCGCTGCGCGGCACCCGCATTATGACGCTGCGCATTTGGGCTGTTGTCGGCTGCATTGTTATTGCTGCTGTCATCTTTAACCTTATGGGCATCCTGGCACCGGTTATCGAGTTTCTCACTGTCGGTTCCATCATTGCTTTTGTGATGTCCCCGATCACCAACTGGCTCGAGCACCATGGCTTGAATCGCGGCATCGGTTCGCTTATCGCGCTTATTGTGGTCGTTGCCGTGCTCGTCGGTGTCGTTTGCATCTTGTCGCCGATTCTTTTTGGTCAGATCATGGAAGTCCTGAGCCGCCTGCCCGAGCAGCTGCGTGTTGCGGGTGGCGATCTCAATGAGATAATCTCGCATGCCAAGACCCTCAACAACACGCCGCTCAAGGAGTATTTGGACGATAATCTTTCGTCGCTGGTTACCGTGGCATCGAAGTATGTGTCACAGATTGCTGCCGAGCTTGGCCGCGGTGTTTTCCCGCTCATCACCAATACGGCCTCGCAGTTGTTCGTGATCTTCCTTGGTCTGGTGCTTGCCTACTGGATGGCATGCGACTACCCTCGCATCCACCGCGAGATTTGCACCATCATCGGTCAGGAGAAGGAGACTTCGTACCGCTTTATGGTCGCCATCCTTTCTCGCTCCGTCGGCGGCTACATGCGCGGTATGGTCGTGACGTCCATCTGCGGTGGCTTCCTTGCCTTTATCGGTTTTATGATCATCGGCCATCCGTATGCGGCGCTCATGGCTATCTTTACGGGGATCATGCATTTGGTTCCGGTCGTCGGTCCCTGGGTGAGCGCAGCAATCGCCACGGTACTCGGCTTTATGTTCAGCCCCATGTTGGCGTTATGGACGCTCGTCGTGACGATGGTCGCACAAAACGTCACCGATAACGTGATTTCGCCTAAGGTCATGCAGAGCTCGGTGCAGGTGCATCCCATCATGAGCCTTACGGCCCTCGTTATTGGCTCGGCACTCATGGGCCCCATCGGCATGATTATTGCCATCCCGCTGTGTGCGGCCCTCAAGGGTATCTTCGTGTACTACTTCGAGAATGAGACCGGCCGCCAGCTCGTGGCCTATGACGGCGCCGTGTTTAAGGGCACGCCGTACCGCGATGCCGATGGCAACCCGGTCGCCGCCTACGACGCGCTCGGAGATGATACGTTCATTTACGAGTCTGAGCTCATCGGCAACGAGACTGCGCCCGAGGCCAAGGCCATGCCCAAGCCTGAGCTCGATAATCCCTGGATTAAGCTCTCGGGCCTGCAGCCCGATGCGACCGGTTTTTTCAAGAACCCCTTCGCCAGGGATGACGATTCCAATACGGACGACACCAAAACCGGCATCGACGGCTCCATGGACGATTCGGATGCTAAATAGGTCCCATTAACGTTTCTTGAAGTTGTAAATGACAAGAAACGCGATCAAAGCGATTGATAAGGGGCCAGCCACATAGAAAAAGATGGCGTCAATTGCGCTTAGGGTGTAATACGCTTTATCGCCAGATGTTACTGCGTACAATGCGTAGCCAAATCTCGGCTGGTTCACATACCAGCTCGAGTAAGCGAAGATTGCTAAAAGGGCTACTGAGGTTAGTGCATTCACGACAAACCGTTTGCTATTCATCGATCGCTCCTTCCGGACGATTCTTATATGAAATTTTACCGAAATCATTTTTTTTTCAAAGTATTTGACAGACCTAAATAACGTGCACTTTCGCTGGAGGGTCGCTGTTTGGCGGCCCTCTTTTTTGCACAGGCGCGGTGGGATGGTAATATCGTTACGTTTGAACTGTTTCGATGTGAAACTGAGGAGATTCCCTCTATGAGTGCTGACTACCCGTCAATGACTACGGCAGAGATTCGCTCCAAGTTCCTCAACTTCTTTGAGGAGCGCGGTCTTAAGCTCTATCCTTCTTCGTCCCTCGTCCCCGACGATCCTTCGCTGCTGCTTGCCAACGCAGGCATGAACCAGTTTAAGGAGTACTACCAGGGCAAGAAGACCATGAAGGAGATCGGCGCGATCTCCTGCCAGAAGTGTGTCCGCACCAACGACATCGACTGCATCGGTGAGGACGGCCGTCACCTGTCCTTCTTTGAGATGCTCGGCGACTTCTCCTTTGGCGGCATCTCCAAGCAGCAGGCCTGCGCTTGGGCTTTTGAGCTCATCACCAAGGAGTTCAAGCTGCCGCTCGACCGCCTGTACTTCACCGTCTTTACCGAAGACGACGAGACCCACGATGTGTGGCGCTCTCTGGGCGTTGCCGAGGATCACATCTCCCGCCTGGGCGAGGACGACAACTTCTGGGCCGCTGGCCCCACCGGCCCCTGCGGTCCGTGCTCCGAGATCTACTTTGACATGGGCGAGGAGGTCGGTTGCGGCAGCCCCGACTGCAAGCCTGGCTGCGACTGTGACCGCTTCCTTGAGTTCTGGAACCTCGTGTTTACCCAGTACGACCGCCAGGAGGACGGCTCCATGCCGGAGCTGCCGCACCGCAACCTCGATACGGGCATGGGTCTGGAGCGCATGGCCGCTATCATGCAGCACAAGACCGCTAACTACGACGGCGATCTGATGCAGCACCTCATCAAGCTCGGTGAGAAGATCAGCGGCAAGACCTATGACGCCGACGATTACTCCGGTGCCAGCCGCTCCCTGCGCATCATCGCCGACCACTCCCGTGCCGTTGACTTTATGATCTCCGACGGCGTCCTGCCCGGTAACGAGGGTCGCGAGTACGTCCTGCGCCGCCTGCTCCGTCGTGCCGTGTTCCACGGTCGTCTGCTGGGCATCGAGGGCGCCTTCCTGACCAAGTTTATCGACGAGGTCAACGCTCAGATGGGCGAGGCTTATCCCGAGCTGCTCAAGAACGTCGCGCTCGTTAAGGGCATCGTCGCCTCCGAGGAGGAGCGTTTCTCAACGACGCTCGACAACGGCCGCGTTTACCTGGACGAGGCCCTGGCCGCGCTCGCCGACGGCGCTGTCCTTCCGGGCGATGTTGCCTTTAAGCTTCACGACACCTTTGGTTTCCCCATTGACCTGACTGTCGAGATCGCCGGCACCGCCGGTCACGACGTCGACATGGATGGCTTTACCGCTTGCATGGAGGACCAGAAGGCCCGCGCTCGCGCCAATGCCAAGGGCGACGCCTGGGGCAGCTTCAACGACGTGTGGGTCGAGCTTTCCGACAAGGTTGCCGCGACCGAGTTCGACGGTTACGACAACGATGTGATTGAGGGCGCCAAGGTTGTCGCCATCGTGCGCAACGGCGAGTCCGTCGAGTCCGCTGCCGCCGGCGAGGATGTTGAGGTCGTGCTCGACCGCACTCCGTTCTACGCCGAGATGGGTGGCCAGCAGGGCGACGCCGGCAAGCTTTCCGCCGAGGGCGTTGTTCTGACTGTTGCCGACACCAAGAACCACAATGGCCTGTATGCTCACGTCGCGCACGTTGCCGAGGGCACGCTGACCGTCGGTGCTACCGTGACCGCCGCGCTCGACGCCGAGCGCCGTGGTTTCCTGCGCCGTAACCACACCGCCACCCACCTGCTCGACGCCGCGCTTAAGCAGGTCCTAGGCGAGCATGTCTCCCAGGCCGGCTCGCTGGTGACGCCCGAGCACCTGCGCTTTGACTTCACGCACTTCGAGGCTCTGTCTTCCGAGCAGCTCAAGGCTGTCGAGGACCTGGTCAACCAGCAGATTTTCGCTTCCAAGCCGGTCGTGACCCGCGTCATGGGCATCGATGAGGCCAAGGCCGCCGGCGCTGTCGCCCTGTTTGGCGAGAAGTACGGAGACGTCGTCCGCGTCGTCTCCGTGGGCGCCGAGGATCAGCCGTTCTCCCGCGAGCTCTGCGGTGGTACGCATGCCGCCAATACCGCCGAGATCGGTCTGTTCAAGATCATTTCTGAGTCCTCCACGGGTTCGAACGTCCGGCGTATCGAGGCCGTGACCTCCAAGGGCGCTCTCGATTACATGGACGACCGCCTGGCGCTCGTTGACGCTGCCGCCGCTGCGCTCAAGTGCCGCGTCGACGAGGTTCCCGCCCGCGTGGAGAACCTGCAGGCCGAGCTGCGCGAGACTTCTAACAAGCTCAAGAAGGCTCTGACCGGTGGCTCCTCCGACGCCATTTCCAGCGCCATCGACGGCGCTGTCGAGCTGAATGGATACAAGCTCGTCGTCGCTGAGCTCCAGGGTCTCGAGGCCGCAGACCTGCGCAACGTCTGGGATACCGTGCACCAGAAGGTTGCCGGCCCCGTCGCCTGCGTAGTTGCCAGCGTTACCGAGAAGGGCACCCCGGCCCTGCTCGCCGCCGGCTCCGATGACGCTGTGAAGGCCGGTTTCCACGCCGGCAACGTGATCAAGCAGATCGCGGGCCTGGTCGATGGTCGCGGTGGCGGTCGTCCCAACATGGCTCAGGCCGGTGGCAAGAACGCCGCCGGTATCGCCGATGCCCTCGCGGCCGCCAAGACCGCGCTCGGCGCCTAAGAACCTAAGTAGTCGCTGTGGTCGCGCTCGCACTGGACATAGGGGAGACTAGGATCGGTATTGCCGTCTCGAGCCGTGATGGCAAGATAGCGATGCCTGTCAAGGTGCTTCCGGTTGCCGAGGTCACCGGTATGGCCAAGACGTTTCGCTACCTGGTCGAGGACTATGAGCCCGATATCCTGGTAAGCGGGCGTCCCTTGACTATGGCCGGTGAGCCCGGCCCCCAGGCCGAGCGCGTCGCCGCCGTAGCGCAAAAGATTGCCGACGAGCTCGAACTTCCGCTGGAGTTTGAGGACGAGCGCCTGTCCTCGCAAGAGGCCAAGCGCATCTTGCGCGAGCAGGGACTCAACGAAAAGCAGATGAGGGGCAAGATTGACATGATTGCCGCTAGCCTGTTTTTGCAGACGTGGCTTGATCGTAAAAACGAGGAGGTCTCGCATGCCTAGCGCTTCCGATCCGCGCCAGCCGATTCGTACACGACAGCCTGTGCCGCGCCCTACCCAACCTGGCCAGCGTCCGGCACAGACGACACAGCGCGCAGCTCAGTCTGCCGCGCGCCCGGTGCAGTCCTCCTCTCGTTCGGCCCAACCTGCTCAGCGGACGGGTCAGCAGCCCACTGCTCGTACGGCCCAGCCTGCAGGCGGTACCCGCTTTAAGCAGCAGGCACCTATCCAGCGAACGCAGGTCCCCCAATCGCATTCGCATCACGCTCATGGCTCGCACGGCGTTGCTCCGGCCACGCGATCGAGCTATAACACACACACCCGCCGTGGTTCCCAAAAGAAAAGCTCCCCGGTGCCTATGATTATCGGTGGCGTCGTCGCCGTGCTTGCGCTTGTCGCGATCGTGTTCTTTGTCGTGCCAGTCGTCAAGGGCTTCTTTGCCGGCGAGGATTCGAAGGTCACGGCTGGTCAGCAGGTTACGGTGACCATTCCCGACGGTGCTTCGGGCGATACGATCGCCTCGATTCTTTCCGAGAATCATATCGTCGAAAATCCCAAGGATTACTATGCGGCGGTAAAAAAGCTCAGCGCCGATATGTCGCTTAAGCCCGGCACTTATTCGTTCACCACGCTCATGGATGCGACTAAGGTGGTGCAGCAACTCATGGAAGGCCCCAACGCGGGCTCCAATGCGCTGACGATTCCCGAGGGCTTGACGGTCGATCAAGTCGCCGACCGTGTGGCCCAGGCCTACGACAGCATCTCTAAGGAAGACTTCCTCAACCAGGCCAAGGCCTCCAACTACGTGGACGATTATAGCTTCCTTAGAGGTGCTGCAAACGATTCGCTCGAGGGCTTCTTGTTTCCCAAGACCTATTCGCTGGGCGATTCGCCGACGGCCGATGATGTGATTCGCGCCATGCTCGATCAGTTTAAGACCGAGTACAAGTCGCTTGACTTTGCAAGCTGCGAGGCCAAGATCAAGGAGCGCTACGGTGTGGAGATGTCCGATTACGACATCGTTAACCTTTCCTCTATCGTTGAGCGCGAGGGTCTCAACGCCGATCAACGGTCGCACGTGGCCTCGGTCTTCTACAACCGCCTTGCCGGTAAGCTTGACGGTCTGCGTTATCTCAACAGCGATGCGACCATGATGTACGTTACCGGCGGCGAGGTTACCGCCGACGACCTGCAGAGCGATAGCCCGTATAACACCTATAAGCACGAGGGCCTGCCGCCCACGCCCATCTGCTCTCCGTCGCTCGAGGCGCTCAAGGCTACCCTTGAGCCGACCGACTCCGATGACCTGTATTTCTACATTACGCAGGACGAGGAGTATTTCTCGAAGACCTACGAAGAGCACCAACAGTCTTGGAATTAGCATGAGGATTTTTAGCCCCAAACGATACGTTGCCTCGGTCGATCGCATCGACCTTGATGCCCTGTGGGCCGACGGCAAGCGAGCCATTCTGCTCGACCGCGACAACACCCTGGTGCCGCGCGATACCGAGCAGGTTCCCGCCGCGGTTTCCGCTTGGCTCGATGCCGCCCGTGCCAAAGGCTTTAAGCTGTGCATGGTGTCCAACAACTGGCATCGCGACCAGGTCATGAGCTCTGCACGCGAGTTGGGGCTCGAGGCCATCAGCCACGCCATGAAGCCGGCGCCGTTTGCCCTCAAGGCGGGTCTTAAGCGCCTCGACGCCACGGCCGACGAGGCGGTGCTGATTGGTGATCAGCTCTACACGGACGTGTGGAGCGGCAACTTTGCCGGCGTCGATACCATCCTGGTCAAGCCGCAAGCAACCCAGGACCTGTGGTACACGCAGATCTTCCGTATCTTTGAGCGCCGGGCCCTGCGCGACCTTCCCTGCGAGGAATAGGTCTCTCTATGTCCCAGCACATCAAACACGGCTGCGACCATATCTTCTTTATCGGCTTTTTGGGCGCGGGCAAATCGACGCTCGCGCGCAACGTCGGCACCATGTTCAAGCGGCGTTTTATCGATACCGACCGCCTGGTCGTGCGTCGATGCGGCAAGTCGGTTACCGAGATTTTTGAGACCGAGGGCGAGGATCGTTTTCGCGAGCTCGAGACCTCGGCACTCCGTTCGCTTCAAAGCGAGCGCAGCCTGCTGGTATCGTGCGGGGGTGGCATCGTCGAGACGCCAGTGAACATTAAACTGATGCACGAAATGGGTACGTGCGTGTACCTCGAGGGCGACTTCGAGGACTCGTTGCGCCAGATTCGTCGGTGCGACACGCGCCCCGATTTCCGCTCGCCCGACCATGCCGCGCGCCTGTTTGAGCATCGCCGTCCGCTGTATCGCCAGGCCGCCGACCTTACCCTTGATATTCGCAACAAGTCCTTCGAGGATGTTTCCTACCTTTGTGCCGAGATGCTTTTGGAGCGTGGACTGCTATGATTCGCCGTCAACTGATCAATTTCCAAAACCGCAGCGTCGATGTCCGTGTCGGATTGGGCGCGTTCGATGAGCTGTCGCGTATGTTTGCCTCGGCCGTGGGCAAGCCTAAGCGTGCGATGGTCGTTTGGAACACCGCCACGTCAGAGCGTTTTGGCGAGGTCGTTGAGCATGCGCTGGTCGACGCCGGCTTTGCCGTGTCGCTGCTCGTCCTCGAGGTTTCGCCTGCCGGTGCCACGCTGGCCGATGCCGATACCGTCTTTGGCGCCCTGTCGGCTAACGGCATTACCTGTGACGATCTCGTTGTCGCCGTCGGCGACACGGCGACCTGCTCGGTCGTTAGCTGGTGCGCCAACCAGTGGTGTGGCCGAACCGAGTGCGCGCTGCTGCCGACGACCTTCGACGCCATGCTCACGGTCGCGACGACCATGAAGCCGCTCGTCGCTTCGTCGGCGAATGCGCTTCCCGCTATCGCGTTTCGTCCCGAACCGGGCCTGGTCGTGTGCGACCTCGATCTTGTCCGCGATGTGGATCCTGAGGAACTCAAGCGCGGTTATGCCGTGCTCGTGGGCACCATGCTCTCCAGCAGCAAGTCTCGCTGGAATCAGTTTACTGAGACCGTCCCCGAGATTCTCGCGGGTGAGGAGGTCGCGCTGGTCAATGCCGTTCAATGGTCTCAGACTGCCCGCAAGGACGTATTGATGGCCACGAACCCGAGCGCTCGCCATGCGCTCGATTTTGGCAAGACGGGGGAACGCACCCTGCGCGCCTGCTTGGGAGATGCCGCTTCGCGGATCCCTGCCTACCAGCTGTTGTCCGAGGGCATGCGCTTTGAGGCACGCCTAGCACATGATGCCTGCGACTTCGATATCGACTATGTGTTTGATGTCGATGACTGCCTGGAGGACTTTGACATCGAGGAACTTGCCTTCGACCTGGAGCCTACCGCGTTTGTCGAGGAGTTCCGCAGGCAGCAGTTTGCGCGCTCGAACCGTAGCATGCTGCCGTTGCCCGCGGCGCTTGGCGCTATACGTTTGACCAGCGTGGAGGACGAGGTTCTCGAGCGCCATGCCCAGGCGTATCTGGCTTCTCGTAAGGAACTTCTCTAAGATTTATTGACATCCATCGTCTTTCGTATCATGTTGAGGGACGGGTTTTCAATCGGTTACGAATCGCTTACGTTTTCGTACGCTGATTGAGCCCGTCCCGTCTTTATGTGACGACAACAAGAAAGGAATCTGCATGTCTGAGTTTGCTGGCGGTCCTGCCGGTCGTATCGAGCGTGTCCGTGCCCTGATGGTCGAGCGTGGCTACGACGCCATCGTGGTGCGCGACGAGGCAAATCTTCGTTGGCTTACGGGCGTGAAGGGCGTCTTCGATTACACCTTCGAGTTTCCGCACGCGGCGTTTATTACGGCTGACCAGTGCCTGTTCCATACCGATTCGCGCTATCTCAACAGCTTTGAGGAGAACACGCCCGCCGGCAGTCCCTGGGTCTACGACATGGACGAGGGCACCATCCCCGGTTGGGTCGCCGGCAAGATCGCGGCCAACAAGTGCCGCGTCTGCGCTGTCGAGGACGATATGCAGATTAACTTCTACCAGGGCATTCAGCGCGGCCTGGAGGACCGCTCCGTCGCTTGCATGCTGCCGCTGATGCACGACGACATCCGTAAGATGCGCGCCGTCAAGGATGCCGAGGAGATCGAGCTCATGCGCCACGCACAGTCGATCACCGACGCCGCCTTCCAGCATATGCTCGGCTTTATTAAGCCTGGTATGACCGAGAAGCAGGTTCGCAACGAGCTTGAGAACTTTATGTTCGCCAACGGCGCCGACAGCTTGGCCTTTGGCTCCATCGTCGCGAGCGGTCCCAACACTGCGAACCCGCACGCCGTCCCGAGTGACCGCGTGATCGAGAAGGGCGACTTCGTCCTCATGGATTACGGCGCGGGCTATTGCGACTACCGCTCCGATATGACGCGTACCGTCGTGATGGGCGAGCCTACCCAGGAGCAGCTCGACCTGTACGCGCTCGTGCGCCGTACGCACGAGGAGTGCGTCGCCGCCATCTATCCGGGCGTCGAGGGCAACGACATCTTCAAGCTTTCTAAGAAGATTATCGGGGATGCCGGTTATGGCGATTACTACAACCATGGCCTGGGCCACGGCGTCGGTATCGACATCCACGAGCTGCCCAACTTCAACCGTAGCAAGAACATCATCGAAGTTGGCTCGGTTATTACCATGGAGCCCGGCGTGTACCTGCCCGGTGTGGGCGGCGTGCGCTTGGAGGACTACGGCGTGGTCACCGAGAACGGCTACGAGCCCTTCACCAAGACCCCGCATGACCTCCACGTTATCGACTGCTAGTCTACTTCGTAGATAGTTTGGGGCGGGGCGTCCGAAATGATTCGGGCGCCCCGCGTTCTCTTTTTATGCGCTCGCTGCAGGCGCCGTCTGCAAGTGTATAATTTCGGTCGTATGTAATTTGGACGCTTGTGCGTTCTGCCTATAACAAGAAAGGTCGCTATGCCTACCATTTCTACCGCCGACTTCAAGAACGGCCTCGGTCTCCGCATTAAGGACAAGGTCTACACCATCGTCGAGTTCCAGCATGTCAAGCCGGGAAAGGGTGGCGCGTTTGTGCGCTACAAGACCCGCGACATCAAGAGCGGCCGCGTCGTCGAGAACACCTGCAACGCCGGCACCAAGTTCGAGAGCGTCATGCTCACCACCCGTGAGTTCCAGTACCTCTACAACGATGGCACCGACTACATCTTCATGGACAACGAGTCCTATGAACAGGTTCCCGTTCCCGAGGACATGGTGGGCGAGAACTCCAAGTGGCTGCGCGAGAACGACGTCTGCCAGCTGCTCTTCGCCGACGATGAGCTCATGGGCGTGACCCCGCCGATGTTCATCGAGACCACCATTGTCCAGACCGACCCGGGTTTTAAGGGCGATACCGTCCAGGGTTCCACCAAGCCGGCCACGATCGACACCGGCGCTGTCATCCAGGTCCCCATGTACCTCAACGAGGGCGAGGTCATCAAGGTTGACACCCGCGACGGCAAGTTCGTCTCCCGCGTCTAGCAACCAACTCTTCTAGGAGGACTCATGCCCCAGGAAATCAAGATTGACGGCATCGGCATTTCGCCTGATGTTCTGACCGCCATCGTCTCGCGCGCCGTGTCCGATGTCGAGGGCATCGCCTCCGTTGGCGTCAAGGACCTTGCCACCAACCTTGTCTCCATGATGCTCTCGTCCAAGGCCCCGGCTTCCGAGCCGGCGGTCGAGGCGGAGGTCGTCGGCGACAAGCTCGCACTCACCGTGCGTGTCGTGGTGTTCTTTGGCTATCCGTTCAAGAAACTCGCCGAGGCCGTTCGCGCCGCCGTGGTCGCCGCCATCGATGCCCAGGTGGGCGTTGAGGTCGAGCGCGTTGACGTTTGCATCGATGGCCTCGTTTTCCCCAAGGAGTAACCTTTGAGCCTTAAGGTTTATCGCGGGCGTACGCTTGCCCGCAGTCAGGCGCTGCAGCTGCTGTTCCAGGCCGAGGCCACGGACAGCCCGCTCGAGCGCGTCCTCGAGGGCGATTTCTTGATCTCGAAGGGTCCCCTCGACCCCTATGCGCTGGTGCTTTGCCGCGGTGCCTACGAGCATATTGATCGCATCGACTGTGCCCTGCGCGCCGTCGCCAAGAACTGGGATCTTATGCGCATGCCCGGTGCCGACCGCAATCTGCTGCGTATCGCTGTCTATGAGATGCGCTTCCTCACCGACGAAGAGGTTTCGGACGCTATCGTGATCAACGAGGCCGTAGAAATCGCTAAGGCTTATGGTACCGACCAGTCCGCATCGTTTGTCAACGGCGTGCTGGGCAAGATCGCTCGCAGCGAGGAGCTGCCGGGCGAGGACCTGTACCAGGAGCTGCTGGCCGAGGATCGCGCTCGCGAGGAGGCACAGGCTGCCGAGGCGGCCGCCAAGGTCGCTGCCGCTCAGGCTGCCGCCGGCGTATTAGCCGAGGATGCGGACGCTGCTGAGGCCGTCGAGGCCGACTCCGTCGAGGAGTAGTCATGCCAGAGGGTTCTGTCCGCAACTTTGACGAGATCTCGGACCGTCTAGACCAGATCATCGCTACCGTTCGCTCCAAGGATACGTCCTTGGAGCGTTCACTCGATCTGTTTGACGAGGCGATTGAGCTGGGCTCCCGCGCGGTCGATATGGTCGACAAGTTTGAGCTGACTCCGCGTGAGGCCGATAAGCTCGAGCAGGAATACGATGAGGACGCGGCAAACGAATCCCAAGATAGCTAGCCGCATCTCCGGATACGAATGGTTGATGGCATTCATGAAACGCGTGCGTCTTGATGACGAACTGATTTCACAGGGCATCTGCGCCGATCGCGCGGATGCCCTTCGCACTCTTATGGCCGGCTTGGTCTCGAGTGGCGGCGAGCGCTTGACTTCGCCGGGCCTTAAGGTGACCCCGGGTCTGCCGCTGCACGTGAAGGGGCGCATTCCCTATGTCGGCCGCGGCGGTCTTAAGCTCGAAGGCGCGCTTGATGCGTTTGGCATCAATCCGACGGGCCTTGCCTGTCTGGATGTTGGCTGCTCTACCGGCGGCTTTACCGATTGCCTGCTCAAGCGCGGAGCTGCGACCGTTGTCTCGGTGGACGTGGGTCGCGCCCAGTTCGATTGGTCGTTGCGTCAGGACGATCGCGTGACACTGCATGAGCGCACAAACGTGACGCAGCTGCCCGAGCTTGGCTATGCGGGCGCCATCGACCTGGCTGTGTGTGATGTCTCGTTTACCAGCATTGCGAACATTATCGATGCGGTGCTGGCGTGCCTGGCACCTATGGGCGCATTCTGCACGCTCGTAAAGCCGCAGTTTGAGGCTCCGGCGGCGCTGGTGGGTGAGGGCGGCATTGTGACCGATCCCGCCGTGCGCCGCGATACACTCGCGGCGGCGATTGAGCTCTTTGCTGCCAAGGGCCTGTTCCCGGTCGATGTGTGCGTATCACCCATTCATGGTGCCAAGGGCAACGTTGAGTTTTTCCTGTGCGGCACGAGGTTTGCCCCCGGTGAACGCACCGACGATGAGCTGCAATCCCAGGTATCGGTTTTGAGCGAGAAAGCTGCAACGCTATGAAGGTCTTTCTGGTTCCCAATTACTACAAGCAAGAGGCGGTCGAGAGTGGCCTGATGCTCGAGCTTTGGCTTTCGCGCCAGGGCTACGAGGTGGCATGGGCTGCCGATCAGCGCTCCAAGATCCAGAGCGCGCCCGATGTTGACGATGCCGACCTGGTCATTACGCTCGGCGGCGACGGCACGCTGCTGCGCGCGGCTCGTATCCTCAACTATCGCGAGATTCCTATCCTCGGTCTTTCCTATGGCCACCTGGGCTTTTTAACTGCTGCGAGTCCGGAGGAGCGCGACATCCTGCAGGTCGTGAGCGATGCCCTGTCCGGCGAGCTGCACGTGAGCCGTCGCGCCACGATCGCCGCGGATATCGTGTCCGTGCGCGACGATGGCACGAAGGATGTCGTGCGCACGTTCGCCCTCAACGACATGGCGCTCACGCGCGGCCCCCTTTCCGATATGGTCGAGTTTGACATCACGGTTTCCGGCCACCATATCGATCGCTTGCGTGGTGATGGCGTGGTCGTGTCCACGGCGACTGGTTCTACGGGGTACGCGCTGAGTGCCGGTGGCCCCATCGTGAGCCCCGACTATACGGGCATGGTCTGCGTACCCATTGCCCCGCACACCATTCAGGCTCGTGCCTTTTTGACTTCGCCGAGTGATGTCGTCGAAATCTTTATGTCTGATGACCGCCCGAGCGTTCCGGCGATCGCTATCGATGGACAGTTTATTACCTGCGATGGCACCGTCGAGAGCGTGGCGGCGCGCCGTGGGCCCGGAGATGTGCTGCTGCTCGATTACGGCCCCGAGAGCTTTTATAACTCGGTGAGCCGCGTATTCTACGGAGTCCGTCATGATCGATGAGCTGCAGGTTTCTAACATTGCACTCATTCGCGAGGCGACGTTGGTGCCGAGTGCCGGCCTGACTGTCCTGACCGGCGAGACCGGCGCCGGCAAGACCGCGCTGCTCTCGGCGCTCAAGCTCATTTTGGGCGAGCGCGCGGATTCGTCGATGGTGCGCGAGGGCGAGGCGCTGGCGAGCGTCGAGGCGCGCTTGTTCGACGGGCCGCACGACACGGAAGGCTTCACCGTGCAGCGCAGCCTTTCCGCCGAGGGCCGCAGTCGCGTAAAAATTGACGGCCGCATCGCCAGCGTGCGCGAGCTTTCGGAGTGCGTTGGCGTGATGATGGATCTGTGCGGGCAGCATGAGCATCAGCGCTTGCTCGACCCGGCGCATCACGTTGCGATGGTCGATGCCTGGGCGGGGCGCTCTGCGCTCGAGGCGCTGGATGCGTACCGCACCTGCTTTAAGGCATCGCGCGCTGCCGCCAAGGAAGTTCGACGTGTCGAAGAGGCCTCGCGTGCGCAGGGGAGCCGCGTCGAGGAGGCGCGCTTTGCCCTCGAGCGCATCGGCGAGGTCGATCCCAAGCCGGGCGAGTATGAGGAACTCGAGGAACTGCTGCCGCGCTCCGAACATGCCGAGGTACTGGTTGCCACAGCTAACGATGCCCATGCATCGCTTGCCGCCGAAGGGGGAGCGCTCGATGCCGTGAACAGTGCCGTGGCAGAGCTTTCCCGTATGGCTGCCGTCGATCGCAAACTGGGTGACATTGGCGATGCGCTTTCGGATGCCTGTATCTCCCTTGAGGATTGCGCGAACGAACTTCGTGCCTATCGCGATGGCGTCGCCTTCGACCCGCGCGAGCTCGCTCGCATGCGTGAGCGGTATTCCGACCTCAAGGGCCTGTTGCGTCAGTGGGGTCCCACCATGGACGATGTTTTTGCCATGCGCGATCGCTCGCAAGAACTGCTGTCCCTGGTCGATGATGGCGATGAACAGATCAAAAAGGCGCGTGAGGCGCTCGGGATCGCTGAGCGCGAGTTGTTTGCCGCTGCCAAGGCACTTAAGCGCGCTCGCAATACGGCGGCCCCGCGCTTCTGCCATGAGGTTGGCCGCCAGATGGCGCGCTTGGAGATGGGTAGTGCCGAGCTCGTCTGGGAGTCACGTGATCTTCCCCGTGCTGAGTGGACGCCCGTTGGTCCTTCGAGCTACGAGCTGCTATACCGCAGCGGTGCCGGTTTGACGCCGCGCCCCCTGCGCCGAATTGCGTCGGGCGGCGAGCTAAGCCGCGTCATGCTGGCAAGCAAGGTTGTCCTCGGTAACGCAGACGGTGTCGATACGCTGGTGTTTGACGAGGTTGATGCTGGTGTTGGTGGCTCCACGGCGCGTGCGCTTGCAGGCGTGCTGGCAGATCTCGCCGCTACGCATCAGGTGATTGTCGTAACCCACTTGGCACAGGTCGCCGTCATGGCCGACAAGCATTATGTTGTCAGCAAGGAACCGGGCGATGTTCCCCAGACGCATTTGGACGAGGTAACCGGCGAAGCGCGTACCGCCGAGATCGCCCGCATGCTCAGCGGCGATCAGTCCGAGGCAAGCTTGGCTCACGCAAAGCAGATGCTCGAAGAAGCTCGAGGTTAGGTCGTATCAGCGGTGTTGGTGGGACAAAATAGACTGTAATTTTTGTCCCACAACGCGTTTTACTCAACGACCTTGTCCGGCTGGATGAGCTCCTCGTAGTAGCTGATATGCTCGCGCGCGTCCTCGATTTCGGGCAGCAGGAAGTTGTAGATAACCTCGATGATCATCGTTGCGCTGATTTTAGAGAACGCAAAGTCGCCCGTCGTCAGCAGCGCTTCGTGGTTGACGGTATTAAAGGTGTAGTCTGCCAGGCGCGCGAGCGGGGATTTGCTGTCGCTGCTGATGACGACTATGGTTGCGCCGCAGTCGCGAGCCGCTTTTGCCATGCGATTCAGTCGGCGCGATTTGCCGGAGTTTGAGATAAGCACGATGACGTCACCCGGGCGCAACGTGAGCGCAAAGCCGATTGATGTCTCGCTAATGGTGCTTGCCATGCAGCGCAGGCCCAGCTGCGAAAACTTAAACGTCGCATCGAGCGCGACCGCGTTCGTATTGCCCACAGCCGCAAACTCAATAACCCCTGCATGCTTAAGGGCATGCACAACAGCCGCCAGCGTATCGTGGTCGATCCCGTCGATGGTCGCATTAAGCTCGCTTACCTTGGCAGCCAGTATGTTCTTGAGGCTCTGCTCCATATTGTCGAGCGAGACCTCGTCAGTCAGGCCCTCGTTGCGCTGGCTTTCCAAATCCCTTGCCAACGAAAACTGAAAGCTGCGGAAGCTACCAAAGCCAAGCTTGCGGCAGAAGCGAGAAACGGTCGCCTCGGACGTGGCGGCGGCGCGCGAGAGCTGAGCCGCCGTGAGGCGTGGCGCCTCGGACTGGTGCTCCAATATATAGTCGACAATGCGCTGCTCGGACTCGCTATATCCCTGATGGGTACTAATGAGGGAAAGCGCGCTCTTGCTACTATCGGTCATGGATGGCTCCTGGTTGGCATGAAAATCGGACTCGTTTTGTAATGTCATAGTATAGGGGGATTGTCAATTACAAGATACACCTTGCCGTTTCAAGTGTTGATGGTAAACTTTCACTTACCGTTTACGGTTATGAAAGAACCTTTCACCGGAGAATTGCGCCTTGTCTCTTCTCACGCGGACGGTAGGTTGGTATCTTTCAGTTGTGGAAAAGCGCGCAAGGACGCGCGTGTAGGGGAGCGCCTGCGGGCGCAAAACTTAAAAAGGAGGGACACATGGCTAAGTTTGACATCATTGCCGCGACCGGTTGCCCGACCGGCATTGCGCACACCTTCATGGCGAAGGAGGCGCTGGAGAAGGCAGCTGCCGAGCGCGGTCTGACCATTAAGGTCGAGACTCATGGCCAGGTCGGTGTCGAGAACGAGCTCACTAAGAGCGAGATCGCTGGCGCCAAGGCCGTCGTCGTCGCAGCTGACAAGGATGTCCAGGCCGAGCGTTTTGCCGGCAAGCCCATGGTTTCCGTTGGTGTATCCAAGGCCCTGTCCGTTGAGGCCGCCGGTAAGCTGATTGACCGCGCGCTCGCCGCCAAGGGCGACAGCACGGTTGCAGCCGCTGCCGATGTCGAGGACGAGGTCGAGGAGAAGGAGTCCATCGGCCACGTCATCTACAAGCACCTTATGAACGGCGTCAGCCATATGCTGGTCTTCGTCGTCGCCGGTGGTGTCCTGACCGCCGTTTCGTTCCTGTGGGGCATCACGTCCTTCGATTCGACGGCTGCCGACTACAACAGCTTCGCCGCTATGCTCAAGATCATCGGCGGCATTGCCATGAACCTCATGGTTCCCGTGCTTTCCGCCTACATCGCCGAATCCATCGGCAAGCGCCCGGCGCTCGTCCCCGGTTTTGTTGCCGGCATGATCGCCATCCAGGGCCTGCCTGTTAACGCCGAGACCGGCCTGATCGACGCTGGTGGCGCCGGCGTGGGCTTCGGCTTCCTCGGCGGCATCGTCGGTGGCTTCCTCGCCGGTTATGTCATCCTACTGCTCGAGAAGGTCTTTGCCGGTCTGCCCAAAAACCTGGACGGCCTCAAGGCAATCTTCCTGTACCCGCTGTTCTCGACGGCTATCGTCGGCCTGGTCATGCTCGGCATTTCCGGCCCCATGGCTGCCATCAACACCGCCATGATGGACTTCCTCAAGGGTCTGTCCGCCTCTGGCGCCGTTGTTCTGGGTCTTGCTATCGGCTGCATGTGCGCCTTTGACATGGGCGGCCCGGTCAACAAGGCTGCTTATGTCACCGGTACCGCTATGCTCACCGAGGCCCTGGCCGCCGGTGTTGGCACCGACACCTACAACTTCGGTACCAACTTCATGGCTGCCGTCTCCGCCGCTTGCATCGTTCCGCCGCTGATCACCACCTTCGCCGTCGTTGTCGGCAAGAAGTACTTCAGCCAGGAGGATCATGACGCCGGTATCGTCAACCTCATCCTTGGTTGCACCCACATCACCGAGGGCGCCATTCCGTTCATGACCAAGAACATCTGGCCCGTCATGCCCATCATGATGCTCGGTTCCTCTATCGCTTCGATCCTGACCATTATGTTCAACGTTCACGATCCGGCGCCTCACGGTGGCTTCCTGGTCCTGCCCGTTGTCGAGAACGGTCCGCTGTGGGTCCTCGCGATCCTCATCGGCGCCGTTGTCGGTGGCATCCTGTTCGTGGCCTTCAAGAAGCACGACTTCGAGAAGAATCAGAAGGCCGCTCCTGCTGCTCCCTCTAAGTCGGTCGAGGCTCCCAAGCCCGCTGTTGTCGAGGCCCCCAAGGCCGAGGCTGCCGACTTTGTGAAGGTCGAGAACGTTTTTGTCGCCGAGGACTTCACTTCTCGTGACGAGGCTCTGAGCTTCGTTTCCAACCAGGCTGTCAAGGCCGGTATCGCCAGTGACGCCGACGCCGTGATGAACGCCTTCCTGGCTCGCGAGGCCGAGGGCACCACGGGCATGATGGAGGGCTTCGCCATTCCGCATGCCAAGTCCGACGCCATTACCGAGGCTGCCGTCATCGTCGTCAAGGACGAGTCTGGCGTGACCGGTTGGGACACCATGGACGGCGCTCCCGTCAACGTGGCCATCGCTCTGCTCATCCCGGGTGCCCAGGCTGGCACCACGCACCTCAAGATCCTGTCCAAGGTCGCCGAGGCGCTCATGGACGAGGACTTCCGTGCCACCGTCAAGGGTTCCACCGACGCCGCCGAGATCGCAAAGACGATCAACGCCCGCCTGGTCTAATCCCACAGTTCGCGAATTACATCGCCCCCTGTAATAAAGGTGGAGACCCTCTCCAGGGCCTCCGCCTTTTTCGAAAATAGAGAACACACCGGTTGATCCCATCAGCCAGAATTCCTTTCAGCCGACATTGCTCTGGACCGACCGAGTTTCCGCAGCTTGCTCGCCGGGCGGGGCGATTAAGTTTGTCGCGAGTTCCGCACGCAAAGGAAAGCACTTAATGTGCTTTCCGTCTTGCGCAGGACTATAGAGCAGCAAACTTAACCGCCCCGCCCGGCGAGCAAGCGGACGACAAACACATCTGTCCAATAATTCGTCTGAAACACAATGAAAAACCGTTTGATGTGAGTTAATATAAACAACGTCGTGAATCTGACTCCTGTCGCATGCATGACAGGGGTTAAACACAAAAAAGGAGTCAATTATGGTTTCTGAGAAGGCTACCCTCGTTAATCCTCAGGGTCTGCACATGCGTCCGGCTGGCCTGTTCGCCTCCACCATGGGCAAGTACGCCTGTGACGTGACGGTCGTCACCCCCGAGAAGGAGGTCAACGGCAAGTCCCCGATGGCCCTCATGGCTGCTGGTATCCCCTGCGGCACCGAGGTTGAGGTCAAGTGCGACGGCGCTGACGAGGCCGAGGCTCTGGCTGCTGCCATCGAGCTCATCAAGAGCGGTCTTGGCGAGTAGAACTCAAACGGGTCGCATGTTGAACAACTAAGTTCATATTTGGGGGCGCAGTGACCTGTTTTAAGGTAGCTGCGCTCTTTTGTCATGGATATGGCAAAACGCTTTATCACATGACACGGAGAGAGGAATGGGAATGTATCAGGGAGTCAACGCTTCTGAGGGCATTGGTATCGGCACCGTCATGGTCGCCGTCGATCCCGACTTGACGTTTGAGCCGCACGAGGTTGCTGATTCGGCAGCAGAGAAGGAGCGCTATCAGACCGCTCTTTCGGTCTTCTGCGATAAGACCCAGGCTCAGGCCGACCACATGAAGGAGACGGTGGGCGAGGCCGAGGCCGAGATCATGAGCGGACACATTGTCCTGGCTCAGGACCCGGGCATGACCGACGCCATCAACGCCGCCATTGATGGCGGCACCTGCGCCGAGCAGGCGCTCATGGACACCTCGACCATGTTCGAGAACATGTTCCTGTCCATGGACGATGAGATGTTCCGTCTGCGCGCGGCCGACATCGCCGACATCCGCACCGGTATTCTGGCCGAGCTGCTGGGCAAGGAGGTCGTCGACCTCTCCGTCCTGCCCGAGAACACCGTCGTTGTCGTGCACGACCTCACGCCGTCCATGACCGCCACGATCGACAAAGCTCACGTTGCCGGTATCGTCACCGAGACCGGTGGCCGTACGTCGCACTCCGCGATCATCGCACGTGCCCTTGAGATTCCAGCCGTCCTTTCGGTTTCCAACAGCTGCACCGCACTGCGCAACGGCATGACCGTCGTCGTCGACGGTGGCAAGGGTGTTGTCGAGGCCGATCCCGACGAGGAGACGCTTGCCGCCTACACCGCCAAGGCCGAGGCCTTCGCTGCCGAGAAGGCAGCCCTCGAGTCCTTCCGCGGCAAGCCTTCTGTGACTGCCGATGGCATCAAGAAGATCATCGCCTGCAACATCGGCAACCCCGATGACGTGCCCAACGCGCTCGATCACGACGCCGAGGCTATCGGCCTGTTCCGCTCCGAGTTCCTGTTCATGGACTCCGCCGAGCTTCCTTCCGAGGAGGAGCAGTTCAACGCCTACCGCAAGGTCGCCAGTGCGCTTAAGGGCGCTCCGGTCATCATCCGCACGCTCGATGTGGGTGGCGACAAGGAGATTCCGTACCTGCACATGGTCAAGGAAGAGAACCCCTTCATGGGCTTCCGCGCCGTGCGTTACTGCCTGGCCAACCCCGACCAGTACAAGGTGCAGCTCCGCGCCCTGCTGCGCGCCAGCGCCTTTGGCGACGTCAAGATCATGATCCCGCTCGTCACCTGCGTCGAGGAAGTCGTGGCCGTTAAGGAGCTCGTCGAGCAGTGCAAGGCCGAGCTGACCGAAGAGGGCCGCAAGTTCAACGAGAACATCGAGGTCGGCATTATGGTCGAGACGCCTGCCGCCTCGCTGCTCGCTGACCGCCTGGCCGAGGTCGCCGACTTCTTCTCCATCGGCACCAACGACCTGATTGGCTACACCATGTGCGCCGACCGTGGCAACGACACCATCTCCAACCTGTACCAGGTGTACTATCCCGCCGTGCTCCGCTCTCTCAAGAACATCATTGAGAGCGGCGTGAAGGCCGGCATCATGGTCGGCATGTGCGGCGAGGCCGCTGCCGATCCGCTGCTTGAGCCGCTGCTGATCAGCTGGGGCCTGGAGGAGTTCTCGATGAGCGCTCCGTCGATCCTGCGCGCCCGCAAGACCATCAGCCAGTGGACCAGGGCCGAGTGCGACGAGCTCGCCGAGAAGGCGCTCGCCTGCAACACCGCCGCCGAGGTCAAGGCGCTGCTCGAGTCCGCAGCTCGCTAATTTGGTATCAGAGGTAACCGCGTGGCTGGAATGGGCCGGCCACGCGGCCCTCACGTATACAGGGGGTACTGTAAATGTTCTACACGCTAACTGCTAACCCGGCTGTCGACATGACGGTTTCGAGCTCTCCGCTTGAGCCCGATGAGAACGTCCGCACCGGTTCGGCCAGCTACACGGCCAACGGCAAGGGCCTCGACGTGTCCTTCGCCTTCAAGAAGATGGGGGTCGACACCGTCGCGCTCGGCTTCTTCGCTGGCTTCACCGGCAAGTTTATCGTCGAGGAGGTCATGAACCTCGGTTGCCTGTGCCGCCCGGTCTGGACCGACGGTATCACGCGCATCAACACCTACGTCAACGATGGCCAGCACGAGTACGGCATCCTGAACCCCGGCGCTCCGATTACGCCGCAGCACCAGGAGGAGCTCTACAACATCCTGGACACCGCGGGCGATCTTGAGTGCCTGATCGTCTCCGGCTCCGTGCCTCCCAAAGCCACGCCCGACTTCCTGGCTCAGGTCATGGAGCACGCTCAGGCTCGTGGCGCCGACGTCGTCCTGGACCTGTCCTCCGACAAGCTCAAGGAGCTCGCTCACAAGAAGCCGCTGCTCATCAAGCCGAACCATCACGAGATGAAGGCTATCTTCGGTGTGCCGGTCGATACCGACGACGAGGTCCGCATTGCCATGAAGCTGGCTCACGAGGCCGGCGTTCAGAACGTGCTGCTCACCCGTGGTAGCCGCGGCGACGCCTACTTCTCTAACGGCGAGGACATCTGGTACGCGAAGCGTGAGTTCAACATCAAGCTGGTCTCTTCCGTCTGCGCCGGCGACTGCACCCTCGCTGCGTTCCTGCACAAGTGGTACAAGAACCGCGACAACGTCGAGGAGGCCATGAAGCTCGCTATGGCCACCGGTGCCAACGTTGCCGAGTCCGTCGGCATTGGCGACTTTGGTCACGTCGACGAGTACAGCAAGCGCATTGCTGTCCGCAAGCTCGATCGTCAGTAATCGAAACGCGACATATTCGTGCGCATGCGGCGCCCCGGTTTCGGCCGGGGCGCCTTTTTTGTTCGCCCATGGGGGAGACATGTTCTGCCGTACTCCATCGCTTTCACACCGTTTACCGAGTTGTCCTAGCCTTTTACCAATGTGTGGAATATACTTTCATTAACACGTTGCTTTGTGAAAGGAACATTCATGATTTACACGCTCACTGCAAATCCCGCCATCGACTACAACATCGCCTGCGACGGTCTTGACGCCAACACCGTCACGCGTACCCGCAACGCCGTTTACACGCCCAACGGCAAGGGTCTCAACGTCTCGTTCACCCTCGATCACTACGGCGTCGACACCACGATCCTGGGCTTCTTCGCCGGCTTTTCTGGCGAGTTTATCGTCAAGGGCGCCGAGGCCCTGGGCGTACCCGTCAAGCCCGTGTGGACCGATGGCATCACGCGCGTCAACGTGTTCCTCAACGCGGGCCCCGATACCGAGTACAACATGGTCAACGCCGGTGCCGCCATCAACGAGGCCAACGAGCAGGAGATGTTCGAGCTCATCGATTCGCTCGACGACATGACCTGCCTGGTCATTAGCGGCTCACTGCCCCCCAACACTTCCGAGGGTTTCCTGTCCGAGGTGCTTCGCCGCGTCAAGGCCAAGGGTGCCGAGTTCGTGCTCGACATCTCGAGCCATCAGCTGGCAGACCTCATTGCTATGGAGCCTCTGCTGATTAAGCCTAATGACGACGAGCTGCTCGATATCTTTGGCATTAAGGTGAGCGGTGGCGACGACGAGTCCGTCAAGGGTGCCATGGCCGAGCTGCATGCCAAGGGCGCTAAGAACGTACTGCTGACCCTTGGCGGCGATGGCGCGTACTTCTCCAACGGCGAGCACATCTGGTTTGCCAACCGCACCTTCGACGTCAAGCTGCTGTCGACGGTGTGCGCGGGCGACTCCTCCCTGGCCGCTTTCCTGTCCGTGTGGCACGACGCCCCCGAGCGCGTCGAGGACGCCCTGCGCCTGTCGATGGCAACCGGCGCCAACGTGGTCGAGTGCCCGGGTCTGGGTGACTTTGCCAAGGTGGAGGAGTACAAGAAGGGTATTGCCATCCGTCAGGTTTGCTAGCGCGGCACACGGTTACATTCTTTGCTTGTCGAGCACCCGTCTCGGATTTTCGAGACGGGTGCTTTTTTAAGCCTGCTGTCGAGCCCTTGGGGCTCAATCGTGCGCGAAGTGGGTTCGCGTGTGCGCCTTCTTCTGTTTCTTGCTAGACTTCTTGAGAACCAACAATCAATACACTCGCAATTGCAGGAGGCCACAGGAATGTGCACAGTTTCGCTTAACGCTACGCAGCCGTCAGCCGCCTCCCTGCGCGTCCTACGCGCGCTCGAGGCAGCTGGTCTTGAGGCTTGGTACGTAGGCGGTTGGGTACGCGATGCCCTTATGGGATGCCCCAGCCACGATGTTGATATGTGCTGCAGCGGCCTGTGGCAGGAGTCCAAGGCAGCACTCGAGGCTGCCGGCATTGCGGTGGTTGAATCGGGTATTAAATTTGGCGGCATCACCGCCATTAGTGATGGCGAGCGTATCGAGGTCACTACGTACCGCCTGGACGGCTTTTACACCGATGGCCGCCATCCGCAAAGCGTGGAGCGTGCGGCGTCGCTTGAGGACGATCTGGCGCGCCGCGACTTTACCGTCAACGCCATGGCCTGGCATCCCGAGCGCGGGCTTGTCGACCGCTACGACGGCCAGGGTGATTTGGAACGAAAGCTGATCCGTGCCGTCGGCGATCCCAAGCGTCGCTTTAACGAGGATGCCCTGCGCATGCTGCGTGCGGTGCGTTTTGCCTGCCGCCTGGACTTTGTGATTGAGCCCGAGACTAAGCGTGCCCTTGCCGAGTGCGCGCCGCTGCTCGATGCCGTGGCGCGCGAGCGTGTGGGCATTGAGCTTGAGGGCATCCTTTCGACCGGCCACGGGGGAGACGCCATGCTGCGCTACCCCGAGCTTGTTTGCGCCGCCGTGCCCGAGTTGGCAGCGGGTCGCGGGTTTGATCAGCGCAGCGTCTACCATGCCTTTAACGTTTACGAGCATATCGCCCGCGTGCTGACGGTGGCAGGGGAGCTGGCGCTGTGTGACGGCGTCGCGCCCTCGTCGAGCCTGATGTGGGCGGCGTTTTTGCACGACGTTTCCAAGCCCGAGTGTTTTACGGTCGATCATGCGGGCAGCGGCCACTTTTACGGTCATCCCGAGCTCGGCGCTAAGAAGGCGCGTGTCATTATGGATCGCCTGGCGCTTTCGCATGACTTGGTTCGCGACGTGTGCTTGCTCATCAATTACCATGACAAGCCGCTGCGCCCCGAGCGTACTTGTCTGCTCAATATGATGCGCGCGCTTTCGGGCGAGGGCGTCGACACCGCCCGCCTGATGGACGCGCTCATGGATCTCAAGCGTGCCGATACGCTCGGCAAGGCCCCGTCGTGCTTCTATTACGTCGAGACCATCGAGGAGATGCGCGCGCTGGCGCACGAGCTATTGGAGGCAGGGGAGCCCTATACGCTCAAGATGCTCGCTATCAACGGCGGCGATCTGATCCGCGCCGGTGTGAAGTCGGGGCCCGAGCTAGGTCAGCTTCTCAACGCAGCGCTCGACGCCGTGATCGAGGACAACATCCCCAACGACCGCGAAGCTCTTTTGGTCCATCTCAACCTAGGGTAGTTAAATTGGGACGGGGCTTTTTTAGCTACCCCTGCTGGCAGCACCGGCGGTTCGGTCGATTGACGGCTAGGGCAGCTAAAAAAGCCCCGTCCCAAATTAACTACCTTGCTGACCTGCGCGTTCCATAACCTGCCGACAAATTTTCGGCAATTTGTAATTTTTCTTGCGCTCGCGTTTTTTGTCCCGTAATATATTTCCTCGCAGCACGGCAGTGCAGATGTCATGTGGCCCGTTCGTCTAGCGGTTTAGGACGCCGCCCTCTCAAGGCGGAGATCACCAGTTCGAATCTGGTACGGGCTACCATTTCTTTTCTGCCGAGATTTATGGCCCGTTCGTCTAGCGGTTTAGGACGCCGCCCTCTCAAGGCGGAGATCACCAGTTCGAATCTGGTACGGGCTACCATTTCTTTTCTGCCGAGATTTATGGCCCGTTCGTCTAGCGGTTTAGGACGCCGCCCTCTCAAGGCGGAGATCACCAGTTCGAATCTGGTACGGGCTACCATTTCTTTTCTGCCGAGATTTATGGCCCGTTCGTCTAGCGGTTTAGGACGCCGCCCTCTCAAGGCGGAGATCACCAGTTCGAATCTGGTACGGGCTACCATTTCTTTTCTGCCGAGATTTATGGCCCGTTCGTCTAGCGGTTTAGGACGCCGCCCTCTCAAGGCGGAGATCACCAGTTCGAATCTGGTACGGGCTACCATTTCTTTTCTGCCGAGATTTATGGCCCGTTCGTCTAGCGGTTTAGGACGCCGCCCTCTCAAGGCGGAGATCACCAGTTCGAATCTGGTACGGGCTACCACGCATCTGATACCCGGACTTCCCACGGAAGGCCGGGTTTTTTATTATCAAACAACCGTCTGCAATTCCCGTTTGAACAAGAGCTTTGCGTTCTGCTTATGGCCCTTACGGGTACAATAACCAAGTTATTTTGACTGTTAGAAGGAGTCTCATGACGGAGTCCTCTCAGCATACGTCCAAGCCCCTGGTCGAGGTTGAGGCCTCGGGCGGCGATGACAATAAGAGCGCACGCCGCGGCGCCATCTTTATCGGCGTTGTGCTGGTGGGTTATATCCTCTATCTGGTGGTAACCGGGCAGATGGGGCAGTTCTGGGCTGCTATGTCGAGCGTCCAGGCGCCCTGGCTCGTTGTCGCGTGTCTATGCATGTTCATGTATCTGTTCTTTGGCATTGTGGCCTATGCGATCGCCGTCTGGCTCGACCCCAATTCACCCGTCGGCATTCGCGACCTGATCTCTGTCGAGGCTAGCGGCATCTTTTTTGGTAACCTGACGCCCATGATGATGGGCTCGACTCCTGCCCAGATTTACCGCCTGACCAAAGCGGGCCAAAATGTCGGCGAGGCCGGCGCCACGCAGTTCACGCGTTTTATCGTGTATCAGTTTGGCCTTGTTGCCTGGGGTGCTATCCTGCTACTTGCTCGCATGCCGTTTTTCGCCGAGCGCTATGGCGACATGACACTGCTGTGCGTCTTTAGCTTTGGCGGACACTGCTGCATCTTGCTAGGTATCTTTGCCGTCGCGCTCATGCCTAAGACCGTCACGCGCGTCGCCCATTGCATCATTAATTGGCTCGAGCGCATAGGTGTCTCGTCCACTAAGATCGAGGGATGGCGCACGTTTGTCGATGGCGAGGTCTATTCGTTCTCCGAGAAGTTCAAGCTTTCGGCTGGCCATTTTTCGTCCATGCTGCTCACCGTGTTTATCACCATGCTGCAGCTCGCGTTTTTCTATCTGGTGCCGTATTTTCTGATGCTTGCCTTTGGCCACCACGAGGTCGACTTTTTCTCGGTCATGGCCGCGAGCGCCTTTGTTCAGCTCCTCAGCTCTGCTGTTCCCCTGCCCGGTGGCACCGGCGGTGCCGAGGGTGGCTTCGCGCTTTTCCTGGGTCATTTTTTTGGATCGGCTTCGACCGCCGGCTATCTGCTGTGGCGCCTCATTACGTTTATTGCGCCGACCATTTTGGCTGCGCCCCTGCTGGGCCTTAAGAGCGCCCACAACGAGAGCATCCATGCGCGCTGGGATCGCGTGATGTGCAAGCTCGGCCGCACGCCTCAGACGCCCTCTGCGCCCACTAAGCCGCACCCCACGAATGCTGTTACCGTTGATCCCAAGAAGCACGCTCAGAAGGCTTCTGGGACCGCTAAGCCGGCTCATAAAGCCTATGTGCGCCAGACAGGCGATGGTATTCGCGTATCTCCGTCGGCACTCAATAAGAAGAAGCACCTTAAGTCGCAGTAGGGCAGTCGTGCGTTCTTCATGATGCGGGGCATATTTGTGCTGTATGGGGGATAATCCTCTTACGTAGATTATCTCTCATCTGTTGATGAGTGCCCGTATATCGAAGGGACACGCCCATGGCCACCAGCAAACCGCGTATTGATCGCCGCATCGTTCGCAGCCGCACTGCCATCCTTTCCGCTTTCGAGCGCCTGCTCATGGAAAAGCCGCTGGCAGACATTACGGTGAGTGCCATCGCGCGCGAGGCCAATGTCGACCGCAAGACCTTTTACGTTCACTTTGGTACGGTTGATGGCTTGCTCGATGCCATTGCCGTCGATGTGGTGGAGATGATTGTCGACTCGGTCGAGAAAACGCTTGCTTCCATGGACGGTGACACCAACGAGCGCGCCCTGGGCGCGGCGGCGACCTTCTTTAAAACCGTTAACGAGGCACTGTGCAACAACCTGCTGCTCAATCGCCAGCTCATCGAAAACATTCCGCTTGACGACTTTATGGCTCGCCTGCGTGTGCCGCTCGAGCACGAGATTGCCGAGCGCGGCCTGCTGCCCGAGGGCATTAAGGACGAAATGTTCGAATACTACCTGGCGTTCTTGCTGTCCGGTATTATCGGCATCTATCGCACGTGGGCATTGTCCGATGGCTCGGTCGCCATTGAGCGCGTCTCGGCAGTCGCCAACGACCTGACTCTGAACGGTCTTTCGAGCTTGGAGACCCGTTTGTCCTAGCGCGGGCGCCCCTCCCGAGGCGCCCGCGTCTTTGCTGCCTGCTCCGTTATCAAGCGCTAGCAGTTGCTCTTGAGCTTGCGGCCCTGCTGTTCAAACTTATGCATGTCGCTGTCGGCCATGCCCTGCGTCTCGTCCTCATGGCGTTTGATGTAGAGCGGATCGTCGGGATCGTTCCAAATGCGTTCTGCCACGGGCGCCCAGGCCTCGGCTGCGGCGCGGGTCTTTTCGCGCAGTTGCTCGGGCGATTCCTTCTCGACCAGGTCGGTGCTCTTGGCACCGGTCTCGGCCACCATCTTGGGCAGCACGTCGGGGTTCTCGAGCATGGGGCAGGGCTTGAGATAGTTGTCGTTGAACGGCTGGCCCTCGTAGTATTTCATAAAGAGGGGAGAGCGCAGCGCATCGAGCAGGCTCACATCGTGGATGTTGGCGTTGGAATAGTGGATGAACACGCAGGGCTCCACGTCGCCCGCTGCATTGATGTGCAGGTAGCGGCGACCACCGGCGATGCAGCCGCCCACGAACTCACCGTCATTTTGGAAGTCGAGCGTAAAGAGCGGCTTTTTCTCGCGCATCTCGCGTATAAAACGATACATGTGCTCACGCTGTTCGGGCGTGGGCATGAGCTCTGAGGTGGCGTTGCGCCCGACAGGCATAAAGTGGAAGTACCAGCAGAAGAGCGCTCCCTCGCGGATCATCCAATCCATGTTTTCCTCGGTGGCGACGGTATCGGCGTTGGCGCTCGTCCAGCAGGTCGATATTCCAAAGGGCAGATTGCGCTCGCGCAGGAGCTTCATGGCATGCTCGATCTTGACGTAGGTGCCCTCGCCGCGGCGGGCATCGGTGGTGTGCTCGTTGCCCTCGGCGCTGATGGCAGGGACAAAGTTTGCCACGCGGATCATGTCATCGCAAAACGCCTCGTCGATCAGGGTGGAGTTGGTGAAGCAAAGGAACACACAATCTTGGTGCTTTTCACAGATCTTGATGAGGTCGTGCTTGCGGACGAGCGGCTCGCCGCCCGTATAGATGTAGATATGCGTGCCGAGCTCTTTGCCCTGCGTGATGATAGAGTCGATGTCTTCAAATGAGAGATTCTGCTTATAGCCGTACTCGGCTGCCCAGCAGCCCGTGCAATGCAGGTTACAGGCGCTCGTGGGGTCGAGCAGGATGGCCCACGGAATATTGCACTGGTACTTTTCGCGGCTTTTTTCCTGCTGCGGCCACGCGAGCAGGTTGCCGTCGACAATCAGTGCCTTGAGCAACTTGGTGCGCATATCGGGATTGAGGGTGAAGACGCGCATGATCAGGTCATACCAGTTGCCGCGGCTCTTGATGACGTTGGTGAACGCCTCGCGCTGCGCGGGAAATACGCGATCGGGGACCAGCTTGTTCACAAGGTCCATGATTTTGTCGATGTTTTCCTGCGGGTTGTCGTCGAGATAATCGATGAGTTTGTTGAGCGCTGCGCGCTCCGCTGACTGTGTAAGCGACATGAGCATATCCTTTCACGTGTACTTCGTGTGAGATAATACCCATATGTGGAATTAAATGCGTCTAAAGAATCCGTAATGTGTCTATTCAACGAATCAATTTGATTTGGGGCGAAGTGTCATGCCCCGACACCTTCTAAGTTACGTTGAAATAGTGTCTAATATGCGCTTTTAAACGCATAAACAGTCAGTATTTCACCGCAACGTATGGGTGGTTGCTTACTGATAGCGGAGACACTCGACCGGGTCGAGCTTTGCGGCGCGGCGGGCGGGGTAGAAGCCAAAGATTACGCCGATGCCGACTGAAACCGCAAAGGCGAGCAACACCGTCGTAAGGGAAAAGCTCGGCGTAATCGTCCCGCTGGCTCCAAACTCGCTCATAATGCTCGAGTTGGCGGCAAAAAACGCGAGCCCCCATGCCAGCAGATAGCCGATCGCAACACCGAGAATGCCGCCGGTGATGCACAGTGCCGAGGATTCGGCCAAAAACTGAGAGGTGATATCACGTCGGCTTGCACCAAGCGCGCGACGGATGCCGATCTCGCGGATGCGCTCAGTCACGCTGGTGAGCATCATGTTCATAATGCCGATACCGCCGACAAGCAGCGAGATACTGGCGACAGCACCCATGATGAGCGAGAATGCGCCCATAAAGGAGTTGAGTGCATCGATGGCGCTTTTCATGGAGGTCGCCGATACACTGTCATACTCATCATCCTCCGCGATGCCTTTCATCGCGCGCACCTTGGACTCGATGGTCTTGCAGAGCTCATCCATGTCCGTGCCCTCGGCGGCAAGTGCCGTCACGCTGGGGAATGAAGGATTCTCGTCGCCAAATAGGCCGGAGATGGTTTCACGTGGCATATACAAAGTGAGCGAGCCCATGGAGTCGCTGCCGCCATCAATCACGCCTACAATCTGCACCTCGCCGTTGGACACCTTGATGGTTTTTCCCAGCGCATCTCGTTCGTTGCCGCAAAGCTGATCGGCGCCGCCGCGGCTGATGAGCGCCACGCGCGAGCCTGCCTTTGACTCGACATCGGTGTAGGTGCGCCCCGCAACGAGCTTACTGGCACCCACGGCGTCGAGCATGTCGCTATCGACACCCTGTGCCATGACGGTATAGCTTTTATCGCCGGTCTTGTACTCGGTGTACGCGCTGTTGACAATGCCGATCTGTTCTATCTGCGGCACCAGTTTTTGAAGCTTCTGGACGTCAGAATCAGAGAGTTCTTGGGACGAATAGATCTGAACCATGCGAGCTGCGTTGAGGCCCAGGCTGTTTACCAAGCTGTTTTGGATGCCACCGATGAGCGAAGTCATGGCAATGACCGAGGCGATGCCGATGACAATGCCCAGGATGGTGAGCAGGCTGCGCCCCTTGTTGGCCTCGAGCGAGTGAAGGGCTTCCTGGATGAGATCGCGGGCGCTCATGCCATCACTCCTTTCGGCGGGTTGGCGGAGGCGGAAATCATGGGCAGGCTATCTACGGCGCTGCGCAGGGTCCGCGGTGCATGCGGAATATACGCGCCGTCGTGAATGCGACCGTCGCGGATGGTCACGGCACGGTCGGCCTCGGCGGCGATGCCGGGGTCGTGTGTGATAAGCACGATGGTTTTGCCGCGCTCCTGGAGCTTGCGGAAGGTTTCCATGACAAGCGCCCCGGTTGTCGAGTCCAGGTTTCCCGTCGGCTCGTCAGCCAAAATGATGGGCGGATCGTTGACGAGGGCACGTGCGATGGCGACACGCTGCATCTGGCCGCCCGAGAGCTCGGATATGCGGTGGTCCCAGTGGTCGACGGGCAGCGTGACGGCCTGCAGCGCGTGCACGGCGCGCATTTCTCGCTGGCTACGGGGCACGTTAGTGTATGCCAGCGGCAGCATGACGTTTTCGATAACCGACAGGCGCGGCAGCAGGTTGAAGCTCTGAAAGACAAAGCCGATGCTCAGGGCGCGGACTTCGGTGAGCTCGTCATCATCGAGCTCGGCCACGTTGAGGCCCTGCAGGTAATAATCGCCTGCCGTCGGTTTGTCCAGGCAGCCCAGGATGTTCATGAGCGTTGACTTGCCCGAGCCCGATGGGCCGGTGATGGCGACGAACTCGCCGGGATCTACTGCCAGGCTCACGTTGTGCAAGATATGGGCGCAACCCGCCTCGCTCTCAAAGATGCGATGCACGTTGCGAATGTCGATGACGGGACGCATTACATGCCCTCGTCGGCAGACATGCTGCCCGAATCCGCGCTGTAGCCGTCGTCAGCCGTTGCGTCCGCTCCGGTGTCCATGACGAGGGTGTCGCCATCGCGCAGCTTGGTAACCGGCACGTTAGTGTTGATCTCGTTGCCCTGGTCGTCGCGCTTGACCTGCGTCTTACCGACTACAGCCTCGTTGTCGTTTTGCGCCACGACGGTCACCTTCACGCGGCGCGTCTTTTTGCCCTCCGAATCGGTGGCCAGATTGACGTAATATTGCTCGCCATCTTCGGTCATCAGCGCCATGGTCGGCACCATCACCACGTCGTGGAGCTTCTCGGTCACTACCGAGACCTCGGCAGTCATACCCGGCTTAAGGCGACTGTCGGGTGCTTCGATGAGGATGTCGACGTTAAAGGTCACGCTGCCGCCGCTCCCGGAGGAGAAGTCGGAGGTTGCCACCGAGGCGATAGCCGTGACGGTGCCCTGGCTCACGATATCGGGAAACGCGGGATAGGTCACGTTGGCGCTTTGGCCCACGGCAATTTTGGCGATATCCTTTTCGCCCACCTGAACCGTCACCTTCATCTTGGACAGGTCGGCGATCTGCATGCACTGCTTGCCGCCGCTCGTATCGCTTTCGCCCATGATCATGCCGCCTGTTACCGTGGCGCCCACCTTGGCGTTGAGCTCCACGATGCTGCCCGAGCTCGGGGCCGTGATCGTACGGCTGGCGGCCTTGGCGTTCGCCTGATCGAGGTTTGCCTGGGCCGATGCGAGGCTGCGCTGCGCGGCCGATACGGCGTTCGTGTCCGCTGATGCGGCGGAGATGCCAGCCGCTGCGGAAGCTTCGTCGACGTCCGTCGTTGGGGTGGCCTGCGCGGCAGTTGCGGCTTTCTGCGCGTTGGCGAGGTCTTCCTGAGCTGCTGCAACTGCGCGCTGCGCCTCGGCAACGTTGCGATCGAGCTCGTCGTTTTTAATGGTCATAAGCACGTCGCCCTCGTTGACGGATTGGCCTGCCTGCACGTTTATCGAATCGACCATGCCGTCGACAGAAGGGGAGACCACTGAGGACGAAATGGGTTTGAGCTGGCCTTTCGCTTCGACCGTTGTGCTAAACGTGCCCTCGGTCACCATGTCGGTCGCAGGCCCGATATCGCCCTGTGGCTGCGCATTGATAACCAGGGTTGCGACAATGGCAATGAGCGCGATGACACCCACGATGCCGGCGGCAATGCCGCGTCGAATCAGCTTTTTGCGTCGACGTTCGGCACGTTTTGCCTTGAGCTTGGCATATACCTCTTCATCGGAAATCTCGGCCGTGTCGTTCGTGCGTCCGCTCTCCTTGTCGGCATGTGCGTCTGTGATCAGAGGAAGCGTTTCGGTGATACCTTCGGGCGTGTGCTCGGTATTATCCGGACCCGGGGTGATCGTGGGGACATTCGGCATAGCGTCTCCTTTATAGAAAGAACCTCGATAAGTATATGCGCCCACCGGTTGGGGCGGGCGCATAGGACGGTTTCTTTCGGAACTGTTAGATTGGTCGCAGCGGTTCCACGCTGTATGAATGCGCGCGTTGCACTACGAGTGGACAACCACGCACAGGCCGACTTTGATGCAGTCGTGAAGTGCCTTGGCGTCGGCCAGGCGCAGGTTGATGCAACCGTGGCTGCCGCACCACTTGTACGACTCGGCGTTATCGAAGCTCTTGTCGTTTTGCCAGGTGGCATCGTGGAAGCCGATCATGTTGCCCTCAAACGGCATCCAGTAGCTCACCGGGCTCTCGTATTTGGGCTTGCCCGTCTCGGGGTCCTTGGCGCCAATCAGCGTGCTCGCGCCGTCGTTGCTGTTGATCTGCCAGACGCCTTCGGGAGTGGCGTCCTCACCCGGCTTTCCTGAGATAAAGTTGGCCTCCCACACGATATTGCCGCTCTCGTCGTAGTAGCGCGCGTGCTGCTCGGACAGATCGACATCGACGTATGCCTTCCAGTCGGGCTCTCCCTTTGCGGTAAAGGCGTCGGCCTTCTGGGAGTACTTGATCTCGATTTCGCCGGTCTGCTTGTTGTTAATGGCGTCCTCGACCTGCTTGGCGAGCGAGCCGCTGTCGATGGACCAACCAAAGTCGCCGCCTTCAACGGCGCATTGCTTGCCATCGGCGCGCGTCCACCAGCGAGTGGAGCCCACGGTGTTAAAGCCGTTGGCGAGCTCGGTTGCCCAGCTGCTGATCTGTGACGTATCAAGTGTGGGGTTGGCCGGATCGGCAAAGCTGATCCACTGCAACACGGAGCTGCCATCAACCTTGCCGGCATCCTCGCCGTTGAGCTTGAGGGTCACGTTGACGCCCAGGAAGTTGTTGGCGGCATCGCATGCGGCCTGAATCTGATCATCGGTAAGCGTTCCATTGAGCGGCTCGTAGGCATCGCTGCCGAGCTTGGAAAGGTCTACGGTCTCGGACAGCGAGGCAAGCTCGAGCTCGGCATACTTAATGACATGCTCGCGGTCGAGTTTTTCGTTGGAGCGCGCCTTCTCGACGGTAAACTTGCCGGCCTGCTCGTCATAGGAGCTATTGGCCTCGAACGTGCCCGAACGCCCCTCGTTAAACTCGTCGATGGCGGCGCCCAGATCCCCCTCAAACTTCTTTTGGTCAAAAGTGTCGGAGAGCATGGACAGGTCGACGTCTTGATCAAGATCGACTTCGTTGGAGGTAGCGGTTGTTTTGGTCTTTCCGCTTAAGGATTCCACAAGGCGGACCGGCCATACAAAGGCTTCGTTGTGGCTGATAATCTCTTTTGCGGCTGCTTCGCCGTCGACGATGGGCTCATCGGACTCGGGCTGATAGGTCCAGCTAAAGTCATCGCCTGTCACGGTGAGCTTATAGTGCTTCCATGCCGAGTTGACCTTGGTGGCGGCAGACGAAGCGTTGGAGAACGAGACGTCGACGCCGGCGATGGTGGTATTGGGGTAGGCTACCTGCGAAAACGCTACGACGCCTACGATATAGACAATGACGATAAGACCAAGGACGACAAAGAGCGTCGTCTTTTTGCCCGACTTATTGTTCTCGGCGGGTTTGCGCGCGGGGCCGCGATCGCCTCGACCGTGCGCGGGGGGCTGCTTGGGCGCATTGCCGTTTGCCTGGCGCTGCTGACGTTGATGGTTCGGGCGTTGGGGAGCGTTTGCCGCACCACGCTGCTGACCGTGACTCGGCGCGATAGGACGCGGCGACTGAACGCCACCGGTGTGCCTGCTCGGCTGCTGCGGATCGGGAATCAGTTGAGTTCGATCGTTTTGCGACATCGTATGCATATCCTTCGAATTTCGCCTTGCGGCTCATCGTGTTTTTACTGGGCTTGCATTATAGCTATTACCTAGTTGTTTGTGGTACGGAAACGGTGGCATTCAAAAGAGGTGGGACAGTTGTCCCACTATCGAGTCGTTCTTGGTCACTACCCGCACACACCGCATTTTGCACAGGCCGAAAGCGCGGCCGGAGCCTGCGCGATGCCGCCCTTTGCCGTCTCGCGCAGCGTGGCCGGCAACGCGTGGCCCACCGAGAGCATGACATGTGCCATCTGGTCAAACGGCACCAGGCTCTTAATGCCGGCGAGGGCGAGTTGTGCCGAGCTAAAGGCCGCTGCCACGCCGATGGCATTGCGGTTTTGGCAGGGCACCTCGACCAGGCCTCCGACGGGGTCACAAACGAGGCCCAGCAGGTTACTCAGCGCGATGGAGCTGGCGTCGAGCGCCTGCTCGGGCGTGCCGCCGAGCATCTGCACCAGCGCGGCGGCAGCCATGGCGGCGGCGCTTCCCACCTCGGCCTGGCATCCGCCCTCGGCGCCGGCAACGCAGGCGCTCGTGGTGAGGTTGAGGCCGATGGCGGCTGCGCAGTAGAGCGCGTCCATCACCTGCTCGTCGTCGAGCTGAAGGTGATCGGCGAGCGCCAGCACGCAGCCGGGCACGACGCCTGCGGAGCCTGCCGTGGGGGCAGCGACGATCACACCCATGGTGGCTGAGCGCTCGAGCACGGCCATGGCGCGGGCCACGGCGTCAGTCTGGACGGCGCCCATTAAGTTGGAGCCAAGGTCGTTGCGGCCGGTGGCATCGACAAGCTTGGCCTCGCCGCCGATAAGCCCGCCGAGCGAGCGCTGCGGATTGACGATGGGGGCTGTGGTCTCCTCGCGCATGACGTCGAGCACGCGGCGCATGGCGGCGACGGCGTGGGCCTCGCCGGTCAGACGCGCCTCGCGCACGGCCATGACGGCGCCGATGCTGAGTCCCAGTTCCTCGCACGCATCGAGCAGCTGCTCGCCGTCGTCGAAGATTTCCTTTGCTGAGACGCCGGGGGAGAGCGACGAGGCAGAACCGGGGAGCTCGATAAAGGTCGCGTAATCGACATTGTCGAGCTTGCGCAACATAGGGACGACGGTGTCGTCGGGCGCGCCGTCGGTCTCAAAGACGGAGTAGGCCTGGCCGCCCACCTCGGTGCGGTAGGTGCGGCAGAAGGCGATGTTCACGTGGGCGTAGGCGAGCAGGTTCGTGAGCGCGGCGAGCACGCCGGGAACATCCTGGTGCGCCACGAAGAGCGTGGAGTACATACCCGAGATGTCAACGCCGACGCCGTTAATGCGGCTGATGCGCATCTTGCCACCGCCCAGGCTCTCGCCGCGAACCTGTGCCGTAGCGCCCGTGTCGTCGACCATGTCGATGTCGACGGTGTTGGGGTGGATGGAGGCGTCGTCGCCCTTAATTTCAAAGTGATATTCGAGGCCCTGCTCACGTGCGAGGTCGAAGGCCTGCTTGATGTTCTCGTCATCGGTGTCGAGGCCCAGGATGCCCGCGACGAGCGCACGATCGGTGCCGTGGCCGCGGTAGGTGTGGGCAAAGGAGTTCCACAGGCCAAAGGTGACTTTGGTGATGCGGCCTTCCAGCAAGCTGGCGGCAACCTGGGCGCAGCGCAGGGCGCCGGCGGTGTGCGATGAGCTGGGGCCGACCATGACGGGGCCCAAGATCTCGAATGCGGAGGTCGTAGCTAGTGTTTGCGGCTTGCCTGCCATGGGTGCTCCTTTGTTTTGTCCCATCGTCCCGAGGGCGGGGCATACACTGTCCCACCGTTCCGAGGGCTTTAGTATTTGGTCGCCTGCTCGGACAGTCCTGCTCGCACGGAGGCCACATTAAGTGGCCTCCGGCTCGTGCGGAACTCGCGATCGACCAAATACTAAAGCCCTCGGAACTTAGGATACATGGTTGGAGTCGCTCTGCTGCAATATTTATCGGCATGTGACCTATTCCATGTCCCAGGTCGGCTTATCTTCACCACCGTTTAAATAAAAAAGAAGTACCGGTTGGAGTCGGTACTTCTTTTGGTGCGTTGTTATTTGCAGTAGCTTTTCGGGTTAGCTTACAGGCCGCAGGCTGCTTTGAGTTCTTCGACACGGTCGGTCTTCTCCCAGGTGAAGTCGGCGTCTTCTCGGCCAAAGTGACCGTAGGCTGCCGTCTTTTCGTAGATGGGGCGACGCAGGTCTAGGTCGCGGATGATTGCGCCTGGGCGCAGGTCGAAGGTTCTCTCTACGGCTTCAACGATCTTGTCCTCGGCAACATGCGCGGTACCGAAGGTGTCGACCATGATTGAGAGGGGCTTGGAAACGCCGATGGCGTAGGCAAGCTCGACTTCGCATCGGTCGGCTAGACCGGCGGCGACCACGTTCTTGGCGACCCAGCGCGCGGCATACGCGGCGGAGCGGTCGACCTTGGTGCAGTCCTTGCCGCTAAAGGCGCCGCCGCCGTGACGGCCGTAGCCGCCGTAGGTGTCGACGATGATCTTGCGGCCGGTGAGGCCCGTGTCGCCCATGGGGCCGCCCACGACAAAGCGACCGGTGGGGTTCACGTAGATGTCCGCGTTGTCCCACGGCATGTTCTCGGCGGCCATGACCGGGGTGATGACGTGCTCGATGAGGTCGGCCTTGATCTTTCCCATGTCCTCGATCTCGGCGGCGTGCTGCGTGGAGATGACGATGGTCGTGACCTCGACGGGCTTGCCTTCCTCGTAGCGCACGGTGACCTGGGTCTTGCCGTCGGGACGCAGATAGGCGAGGGTGCCGTCGTGACGCACGGCGGCCAGGCGCTCGGCCAGGCGGCTTGCCAGGTAGTGTGGCATGGGCATGAGGGTCTTGGTCTCGTTGGAGGCATAACCGAACATCATGCCCTGGTCGCCGGCGCCGATCAGGTCGATCGGGTCGGTGGTAGCGCCGGTCTGGGTCTCGAAGGACTCGTCGACGCCCTGGGCGATATCGGGCGACTGCTCGTGGATGAGGCTCATAACGCCGCAGGTGTCGCAGTCAAAACCGAACTTGGCACGGTTGTAGCCAATGCGGCGGATAACGCCGCGGGCGATTTCCTGTACGTCGACGTAGGCCTGGGTGCGAATCTCGCCGGCGACGATGACGGTGCCGGTGGTCACGAGGGTCTCGCAGGCGCAGCGGACGTTCTCCACGTTGGCAGGCACGCCGTTGGGGGCGATGTAGCCCTGTTCCTGGAGCTCTATTTCTTTGGCGAGGATTGCGTCGAGGACGGCGTCGCTGATCTGGTCAGCGATCTTATCGGGATGACCTTCGGTCACCGACTCCGACGTAAAAACAAAGGACCCGTGTTGGGGTGGGATGGAACGAAGTTCTTCTGACATGATTGTCCTTTCAAAAACGTGTCCCGGCGACCGTTACCATTCCGCCGGGCTCTCTATGCAAGGGCACATCATAGCGCGTAAATCAAACATTCACACCCTTTCCGCACCTAGTCATACATCGCTTTGGGGGTAGCTAATTTGGGACGGGGCTTTTTTAGCTACCCAATCCGGAGTCTTCGGAGCCAGAGGCCTACCTCGACATAGGGTAGCTAAAAAAGCCCCGTCCCAAATTAGCTGCCCAATGAGTAGGTCGGTGCCCTTTGTGCGGAGGTGGGCATTGTTGCTTTATACTGGTGCGGTTCGACATCCATCCTGCAATCGAGGAGATTTCCATGGCATCAGACGTTCGCGTCCGCTTTGCACCCTCACCGACGGGCAAGCTGCACATCGGCGGCGCCCGCACCGCTATCTATAACTGGGCTTTCGCCCGCGCAAACGGCGGCACGTTCATCCTGCGCATCGACGACACCGACCCCACCCGCTCCACCGACGAGAACACGCAGATCATCCTGCGCGCCATGCGTTGGCTGGGCCTGGACTGGGACGAGGGTCCCGAGGTGGGCGGCGATTTTGGCCCCTACGCCCAGACCGAGCGCCTGGACCTGTACAAGCAGGCCGCCCAGAAGCTTTGGGACGAGGGCAAGGCCTATCCCTGCTTCTGCACCAAGGAGCAGCTCGACGCCGATCGCAAGGCCGCGCAGGAGCGCAAGGACCCCTTCCAGGGCTATCAGCGCCGTTGCCGCGATCTTGATCCCGAGGAGGCCCGCCGTCGCATCGAGGCCGGCGAGTCCTACGTCCTGCGCATCAAGGTGCCCGAGGACCGCGGCGACGTCCGTATCCACGACGCCGTCCACGGCGAGGTAACCTTCGACGCCAAGGAGCTTGACGACTTTGTCATCTTCCGCTCCGATGGCACGCCCACGTACAACTTCGCGACCGTCGTCGACGACGCCATGATGAAGATCACCCATGTCATCCGCGGCGACGACCACCTGTCCAACACCCCGCGTCAGGTCATGGTGTACGAGGCCCTCGGCGCTCCCGTGCCCACGTTCGCCCACATCTCCATGATCCTGGGCGCCGACGGCAAGAAGCTCTCCAAGCGCCACGGCGCCACCTCGGTGGAGGAGTACCGCGACGCCGGCTACCTGTCCGACGCCTTCGTCAACTACCTGGCGCTGCTCGGTTGGTCGCTCGACGGCGAGACCACGATCATCCCGCGCGATGTCCTGGCCAGCAAGTTCTCGCTCGACCGCATCTCCAAGAACCCGGCTACCTTCGACCCCAAGAAGCTCGACTGGGTCAATGCCGAGTACATTAACGGCATGTCCGATGCCCAGTTTGCCGACGAGATCATGGTCCCCGAGCTGCACGAGGCGGGTCTCATCGAGGGTAATGTCGAGTACGGCGAGGATTGGATCGACGCGCTCGCTGCCATCGTTAAACCGCGCACCAAGATGCCGGCCGACGCCGTGACCGTCGCCGCTCCCATCTTTGCTACGGCCGAGACGCTCGAGTATGACGAGAAGTCCGTCAACAAGGGCTTGGCCAAGGAGGGCATGGGTGCCATTCTGGACGCCGCCAAGGCCGCGCTCGAGGGTGTGGGCGAGTGGACGGCCGCCAACATCGACGCCGCGCTTGAGCCGCTGCCCGAGCAGATGGACCTTAAGAAGCGCGTGGTGTTCCAGGCCGTGCGCGTCGCCGTCTGCGGCAATATGGTGAGTCCTCCGCTGGGCGAGACCATGGCGCTCGTCGGCCGCGACGACTGCCTGGCGCGCATCGACCGCGCCCGCACAATGGCACTGTAATCGCTGCGCAAACGTTTGTATCCGAGCCCCGTTCACCCCGAGCGGGGCTCTTGTTTCTGTACCGATGAGCGTGTTGCTGGGACAAAATAATCAGTAGTGTTTGTCCCATGTTCGAGCGACGCAACACGCTCGACACTCGTATCGGCCATGGGACAAACACTACTGATTATTTTGTTCCAGCCCTTTCAGGTCCGTTCGTTAGAGGTGGTGTATGGCTCAACAACTGTCGCTGTTTGGTTCGCCGGAACCGGAGGAGGTTCTAGCGGCGCCCGTACCTGCCGCTGCACCGGCCAAGCCCGAGCATACACCTGACCCCATCGCCGCCTACGCGAGCGTGGTCCTCGACATCCCGACGCGTGCGCTGTCCGAGCCATTTGCCTACGGCATCCCCCGGTCCCTTGCCAACGAGGCGCAGATCGGATCCACGGTCCTGGTCCACTTTGGTAACCGTGCGGCCGTGGGCTACATCGTCGACATTGCGCCCGAGCTGGCCGACCTGCAAGGTAACGACGCTCTCGATCCCGCGCGCATTAAAGTCATCGAGGCTATCCTCAGCAAGCCGCTTTTTACCGCCGAGGCTGCCCGTATCGCACGCTGGATGAGCCGCGAGTACGTCGCAACGCTTTCCGAGTGCCTGCGCCTGTTCTTGCCTCCGGGCGGCAGCCCGCGCGTGGTCAAGGGTGACGACGGCGTGTGGACGGTTGAACGTCCCGCCGTCAAGCCAATCCAAAACCGCTGGGTCATGCTCACGCCCGAGGGTTTCGACTATACGCCGCCCAAGACTGCAGTTCGTCAGCGTCAGCTCATTGAGGCGCTCCAGTGCGGCCCGGTCACGACGCGCGACCTCAACCTTCTCTATAACAGCATGTCGGCGACCATCAAGTCGCTCGAAAAACGCGGCGTCGTGGTTGTGGAGGAGCGCCGCGCCTGGCGTGGATGCAGCGAGCAGACCACGCTGTCCTCGGCAAGCGGCAAGGCGCCAGTCTCCCTTACCAACGGACAGCAACAGGCACTCGCGCAGATTGAGCGCGCCCGTCTGGACGCTCATGGCGACGTGGTGCTGGTCGACGGCGTCACTGGCTCCGGCAAAACTGAGGTTTACCTCTCCGCCATCGAGCGCGTGCTCGCAGCCGGCCGTTCGGCCTGCGTGCTGGTGCCCGAGATCTCGCTGACGGCCCAGACCGTCGGCCGCTTCCGCTCGCGCTTTGGCGAGACGGTCGCCGTTTTCCATTCGCGGCTTTCGGCCGGCGAGCGCCTGGACCAGTGGGATATGGTCGCCAGCGGTGCCGCCCGCGTGGTCGTCGGTGCACGCTCGGCGCTCTTTTGCCCGCTTAACGACCTGGGCCTCATCATCATTGACGAGGAGCACGAGACCAGTTACAAGCAAGGCTCCAGCCCGCGTTACCACGCGCGCGAGGTGGCGGCCGAGATGGCGCGGCGCTATCGTTGCCCACTCGTGCTGGGCTCGGCCACGCCTTCTGCCGAGGCCCTCGACCGCTGCCGCCGCGGCACGTATAACGGTGCCACCTGGACGCGCGTCGAGATGCCCAAGCGCCCGGGACAAGCCGTGCTGCCTACGGTCCGTATTGCCGACCTGCGCCGCAAGTTTTCGCACGGCAGTCGCTCCATGTTCTCAAAGCCGCTGATGGAGGGCTTGGAGCGTGTGGTCGAGCGTCGCGAAAAGGCCGTGTTGCTGCACAACCGCCGCGGTTTTGCGCCGTTTTTGATGTGCCGCGAATGCGGCTGCGTGCCCACCTGCAACCACTGCTCCACCGCACTCACGTATCACGAGCGCACGCACACCCTGCAGTGCCACACCTGCGGATCGTCCTGGCGCGTGCAGCCGTATCCGACGCCCACGAGCCGTTGCCCCAAATGCGGTAGCCGCTACCTGGCAAAAATGGGCCTGGGCACGCAGCAGATCGAGGACGCACTGCACCAGATGCTTCCCGAGGACGTCGCCATCATTCGCATGGACGCCGACTCCACGCGTGGCAAGGACGCGCACAAAAAGCTGCTCGAGCAGTTCGATGCCGCCGATTGCGCGGTGCTGCTGGGCACCCAGATGATCGCCAAGGGGCTCGACTTTCCCGAGGTCACGCTCGTGGGCGTGGTCAATGCCGACTTTGCGCTCAAGCTGCCCGATTTTCGCGCGGGGGAGCGTGCCTACGATTTGCTGGAGCAGGTGGCGGGGCGCGCCGGCCGCGGCGATCGCCCCGGCGAGGTCATCATCCAGACCTATCTGCCCGAGGACCCGGTCATTCGCGCCGTTGCCGAGCATGACCGTTCGATCTTTACCGACCACGACCTGGACCAGCGCCGCGACGCGCTGTATCCGCCGTTTGTTCGACTAGTCAACATTTTGGTGTGGTCGGCGAATGCAGATGATGCACGGGATTATATTGGGCGCATCGCGAAGCTCCTCAAGCGTCGCTGGCATGCCTCCGCGCCCGATTTTTTGCGGGCGGGGAGTGCCGTGCCGCAGGTGCTGGGCCCGGCTTCGTGTGTAATCGAGAGAGCCAAGGACCGTTATCGCTTCCACCTGCTTGTGAAGTCGCCCGTGGGGTACCATGTCTCTGACGATATCGACGCCTGCCTCAAAGAGGTGGGCTCTGTGCGCGGCGTGAGCGTGAGCGTTGACGTCGATGCCTATGATTTGATGTAACAACCCGAAAGGATGGCCATGGAAGCCAACGGAATCGTACTGTCGCCCGACCCTCGTCTGCGCCAGGAGTGCGCCGTCATCGAGGAGATCACCCCGGCGATCGAGGCGCTTGCCGAGAAGATGAAGAAAATGATGTTCGAGAACGCCGGCTGCGGCCTGGCTGCCCCGCAGATCGGCGAGCTCATTCAGCTCGTCACCATCGACTGCGACTACACCGACAAGAACGACTACGACCCGTACGTGCTTATCAATCCCGTCATTGTTGAGCAGAGTGACCATCTGGTGCCTTTTAGTGAGGGTTGCCTGTCCATTCCGGGCATTAACTGCGAGATCGAGCGTCCCGACCATGTCGTCGTCGAGGCGTACGATCTGGACGCCAACCTGATTCGCTACGAGGCTTCGGGCGATTTGTTCTGCGTGTGCCTACAGCACGAGATCGATCACCTGCACGGCAACACCATGTTCGAGCGTCTTAAGCCCATGCAGAGACTCAAGGCTGTCAAGGAGTACCAGGACGCCCTGGCCCGCGGCGCTCGACCGGGCGAGACGGAGTAAGTCCTACCGTCCCCGGTGCTGAGCGCCCACATATCATCCCGTGCTCAAACATTCTCGCTTTGCTGCGAAACTGCGCGCGGGACGATATGTGGGCGCTCAGCACCGGGGACTGCGTTGTTCTGGCTCGGTTCGCCCGGGTGCCGCTGGGCCAGGGATGGGCGTCTTCGCTGATAATTGCTTTGCTGAAAGAGCTGCTTTTATTGCGGCTCTTTCTTTGGTTTTGTGTATATTTGTTCTTATTGAATTGTTCTTGCGGATGGGCTGGGTACTTGGCATTCCGCTGCTCTTTCTAGCCGTCTCGGCTTTGGTTGAGAGGAGACGATCTTTATGCGTATTGTGTTTATGGGTACGCCTGATTTTGCTGTGCCTTCTTTGACTTCGCTTGTTGAGGCTGGGAATGAGATTGCACTTGTTGTTACTCGTCCTGATGCTGTTCGTGGGCGTGGTAAGAAGCTGGAGCCGTCTCCTGTTAAGGCTCGCTCGCTTGAGCTGGGGTTGCCTGTTGTTGAAGCTAATCGTATGACGCTTGAGGTTGTTGAGGCGCTCCGGGCTGCCCAGGCTGACATTTTCTGTGTGGCTGCCTATGGCTGCATTTTGCCCGATGAGGTGCTGCATATGGCGCCGCTCGGTATTGTGAATGTTCATGCGTCCCTGCTGCCTCGTTGGCGTGGGGCTGCTCCTATTCAGCGTGCGATTCTCGCTGGTGATGAGATTGCTGGCGTTTCTATCATGCGCATTGGGCATGGCGTGGATACCGGCGCTTATTGCGCCCAGGCGTCTACGTCAGTCGCCGGTAAGCATGCCGAGGCTTTGACCATGGAGCTTGGTGAGCTTGGCGGCAAGTTGCTTGCCGATACGCTTCCCTCGCTTGCCGATGGTTCGGCTGTTTGGACTGAGCAGGATGAGGCGCTCGTCACTCATGCTGCCAAGATTTCTAAGCAGGAGATGCGCCTGGATCCGCACATGGCGGCGCTTGATTGCGTGCGCCATGTGCTGGCTTCGTCCGATACCGCGCCTGCTCGTTGCGTGATTGCCGGTAAGACCGTGCGCGTGCTCGATGCTGCGCCGGCTGATGTGTCGCTTGGCGAGGGCACCGTTGACGTTAAAAACAAGCGTGTGTACCTTGGTCTTTCCGATGGCACGGTTGAGTTGCTCGAAGTTAAGCCCGATGGCAAGCGTGCTATGGCCGCTTCTGCTTGGGCTGCTGGCCTGCAGGGTGCCGATCTTATCTGGGGTGTTTTGTCGTGAGCAAGCTGTCTCCTGCGCGCAAGCTTTCACTCGATGTGCTAATGGAAGCTGACCGCCGCGGCATGTATGCGCGTGACGTGCTGTCCTCTCGCGCATCGGCCAAGGCTATTGACCAGCGCGATTCCGCTTTTGCTGCCCGCTTGGCGCTGGGCGTTGCCGCCACGCAGGGCATTTTGGATGAGCTGCTCGACCAGTTTCTTGATAAGCCCAAAAAGGTTGCACCGCGTGTTCGCATGGCGCTTCGTATCTCGGTCTTCGAGATGCTCTATCTGCATACGCCTGGCCGCGTTGCCGTAAGTCAGGGTGTTGAGCTGGTTCGCTGCGGTGCTAAGTCCGCCGCTGGCTTGGCCAATGCCGTGCTGCACAAGGTTGCGGACAATGTTGATGACTTTGCTACTGCGTCCGATGTGGATGAGTCTGAGCGGCGCTTGGTCCGTCTGTCGCGCCTGATGGGTCTGCCGCGTTGGCTGTGCGCTCGCATTATGGCGTCGTTTGACACGCCAGAGGGTGCGCTTAACTTTGCCGGCAATCTGGCCCCCGCGCCGCTGGCCCTGCACGAGAATGCGTTTGCGACTAAGCCCGATCCGTATATCTCGCAGCTCGTTGCGCCTGTCTTCCCGGGCTGCCATGCTCCGGTCGATGCGCAGGTCACGGTTGCGTCGGGCGTGTTTGAGCGCGCTGCGGCCGTGGCCTCGGATCTCAATGCCCAGCTTATCGCGACCGCGGCGACCCGTCCTGGGCGTTGCCTTGAGATTGGCGCCGGCCGTGGCACCAAGACCTATGTGATGATGTGCCAGGCCAAGCGTGCGGGCTATGAGCGTCAGCATACGGCGCTCGATCTGCATGATCGCAAGTGCGATCTGAATCTCGCTCGCCTGCATAAGGCCGGTATTCAGGGCGTTCGTACGGTTTCGGGCGATGCTTGCGAGCTTGATGAGGTGCTTACATCGTTTGATGCCATGCTTGGCGAGCCGGTAAAGTTCGACACGGTCTTTATCGATGCACCGTGCTCGGGCACCGGCACCATGCGCCGTCATCCCGAGATCCCATGGCGCCTAACTGAGAATGACGTTACGACCGAGTTGCCCAAGCTGCAGCTGGCAATGCTCAAGGAAGCAGCCGTGCGCGTGGCTGCCGGCGGTGAACTCATCTATGCGACGTGCTCGGTCTTCGACGAGGAGAACACGCAGGTCGTGGACGCGTTCCTTGCTTCTCCCGAGGGTGCCGGCTTTACCATGGCACCGCTTTCCGGGGCACAGATTCTGCAACTGCCCGACTTCGAGCAGGCCAAGAAGCTCGTTTCTGTACGCCAAAACGACCGAGGCCTCTTCCAAAGCGTGCCGGTAAACGCCGACTCCTACGACGGCCACTTCTGCGCCCGCCTGGTCCGTCAAAGTAGCTAATTTGGGACGGGGCTATTTTAGCTACCCAGACCGTATTGGCGCAAAGGCGTTGACATTACGAAAAAGAGCGGCCTGCGACTGGTGTAGTCGCAGGCCGCCCTCGTTTGTGTTTATGTTGGCGTGTGGTTGGTTGCTCGGCTGTTAGTGGTTGTGCGGGCAATTGGCGCAGCAGCCGCTGGTGGCGCTGGTGCTTGAGCCGCCGCTTCGCTGGTCGGTGTTGTAGAAACCGCTGCCCTCAAATTTAATGCCGTTGGCCGAGAACGTCTTGGCCGCCGGAGCGCCGCAGCTCGGGCAAACGACCTCGGGAGTCTCGGACATGGGATGCTCAACCTCAAACACGTTGCCGCAGCTCGAGCACTTGTAATCGTAGCGCGCCATAATACTTCCTTTTCAGCACAAAGCGGGCAGATTACTCTGCCCGCAAAAATTCAAACGTCTGTACTGTACCCTATATCGGGCGTTTTATCACGCCTCGCCCCAGAATCTATGGGTGTCGCGCAGGAGCTGCGCAGTTTTGCCCTCGGCGGCCGCAACGTCGGCCTCGTCAGCCTGCCAGGTCCAGTTGCCCGTGGCCACGCCCGGAACGTTCATGCGCGCGACGTCGCCTAGCCCCAGAACATCCTGCAGCGGCATCATCACGAGGGGAGCGTCGCTTGCCAGCGCGTCGCCCATCAGCTTGGCCGCCACCTCGACACCGCTCGGTCCATCGCCGTCCGCAAAGGAACGCGTGCACCACCCGGCCAACGTCGACGTATCGTGCGTCGAGGTGTACAGGATCTTTCCTGGCGTGGGGTGCACGCCGCAACGGACGTCGTAGTCGCTAAACTCCAGCACGTCCATGCCGGGGAAGCCGCAGGTCAAAGCCATGGCGCGAACGCCAGGCGTCAGATAGCCCAAGTCCTCAGCGATAAAGTTGAGCGGACCCAGCTCATCGTAGGCGGTCTGGAACAGGTCTTTGCCCGGTCCCGCCAGCCAGCGACCGTCGGCGCAGTCCTTGCCCGCAGGAATGCTAAAGTAGCTGTGGAATCCCAGGAAGTGATCCAGACGCACGCGGTCGTAGAGCGAGAACGCGCGACGCAGGCGATCCATCCACCAGCTATAGCCGTTCTGCTTCATGTGGTCCCATCGGAACGTCGGGTTGCCCCACACCTGGCCCTCGGGCGCAAAGTTGTCGGGCGGCGCACCGGAAATCTCAATCGCCTTACCGGTATCGGACAGCCAGAAGTTCTCGGGCTCGCTCCACGCATCGGCCGAATCGTCCGAGACATACATAGGAATGTCGCCGATGACCTCGATACCCTTCTTGTGCGCATAGTTCATAAGCTCGCACCAGGCCAGGTCAAAGCGGTACTGCATGTACGCCTGCAGCTCGGCCTCGTCGTGGAAACGCTTGTCGTCGATCAGATGCTCGTTGTAGCGCGCGACATCTGCCGGCCAATCGTGGCGCGACTCGCCCTCAAAGTACTTCTTAACCGCCATGTAAACGCAGTACTTCTCGAGCCAGTCGGCGTTGCGATGTTTAAACGCCGTGTACAGCGGGTCGGCATCCTCACCGCCGCGAGCCTTCCAGGTAACAAAGTCGGCGGCCAGCTCCTCGTGGCTTTCGGGCAGCAGATCGATATTGCCCGCAAAGGCCGAGGGACCGGCGTAAGGGGATCGGAAGAAATCCGTCGGGTTGACGGGCAGGACCTGCCAGTAGCGCATGCCCATTGCGGCCAGATGGTCGATAAAGCGACGTGTGGGAGCGCCGATCGTACCGGGCTTGCCATCGTCGGTGGGCACCGAGGTGATATGGCACACGACACCCGCGCCGTGATCAAGCGGCTCTTGTAGACGTTGCTCGGCGTGGTGATAGATGATCGACGACCCCAGCGGATACAGATCGAGTGTGACGGTACCGTTGTGGATTTCGCACTCGTGGCCGCTGATCACGTCGCTTGCGCATTCGCCGAGCGCCGGAATTGTCACACGGTGCGAATTGCGCAGGCTGCGGTTGATGATAACCGTTGCGGCCTCACCGTCTTTACCGGTGCGCGTGTAGGCTAGTACCTCGTCGTTGAGCGCGAAGGCCTTGATCTCGCCGTCTACCATAAATGGCAGGGCGCGGCGCACGGCCGAGGCGTTTTTAAGGATGGCGAGTGTATCGAAGTCGTGCAGGTCTTCCTTTAAAGGCAGCGTGCGGCGATTGCCCGGATCGGTCAGGCCCTCAAGGCCGTACTCGTCGCCATAGTAAATCGAAGGCACGCCGGGGAACGTCATCTGCATGAGCGTTGCAAGCCAAAAACGGCTCTTGGCCAGGTCCATCGAGTTTTCGTCCAGGCGCCACTTGCTGCGCTCGCACTCGGGTAGCTGCGACTCGTCAGGGCCGCCTCCGAGCACCGAGATGATGCGTGGGCGGTCGTGGCTCGATAGCAGGTTGAGCGCGCAGGACAGGGCTTCGCGCGGATAATTCTCGCGCAGGGTCTCGATATCCTCGGCTGCCTGGAAGGCATTCTTGTAGCCCATCAAAAAGCCGATGACCATGTCGCGGAAGGGATAATCCATAGCCGAGTCAAGCTCAGATCCTTGCAGGTAACGACGCAAATGGCCATAGCTGATCTTGTTAGAGGCATCTTCCCAGACTTCGCCGAGCAACAGCGCGTCGGGCTTCTCGGCGAGCACGGCCTTTTTGATCTCGGCCAGGAAGTCATCGGAAAGCTCGTCGGCCACGTCGAGACGCCAGCCATGGGCGCCGGCACGTAGCCATTTACGGATCACGCCGTCCTTGCCCAGGAGCCGCTCGCGTACCAGTTCGGAGCTCTCATTGATGGCGGGCATATTGCCCACGCCCCACCAGCAGTCGTACGAGCCGTCCTCATGGAAATAAAACGCATCGCGCCACGGCGAATCCTCGCTCTGCCACGCGCCCACGCCGGGGTAGTTGCCGTAGCGGTTGAAGTAGATCGAATCGTCGCCCGTGTGGTTGAACACACCGTCGAGAATGATGGAAATGCCCAGCTTCTCGGCCGCCTCGCACAGCTCAGTAAAGTCCTGCTCGGTGCCCAGAATTGGATCGATCTTTGTGTAATCGGCGGTGTCGTAGCGGTGGTTACTCGCGGCTTCAAAAATAGGGTTGAGGTAGATGGCTGTAAATCCCAGCTCGGCGATGCGAGGCAGGTCTTCTTGTATGCCCTTGAGCGATCCGCCGTAAAAGTCCCAGGTCTTGATGGAGCCGTCCTCGGCGCGCTCGTATACGGGCGGCTCGTTCCAGTCCTCGACCATGCGGCGCTGAATGCCGCGACGCGGCTTTTCGACCTCGGCCAGCGTGCGCTCGCGCCAGTGCTCGTCGCGGGCATAGCGATCGGGGAAGATCTGGTAGACCATACCGCGCTCGTACCACTCGGGTCGAACTTCGCGGTGCTTGTAGACGGTGATCTGGAACGACGGCACTTCGGCGTAGTCGTAGGTTACGCCCTCGCCGCCGGTGCGTCCCTGCGGTGCGCCCAAGCGGACCTCGGGCTGGCCCTCGATATTGCATATAAAGCTGTACCAGATAAGACAGGGCTCGGTGCACTCTAGCTCGGCGGTAAAGATGCCGTCGCCCTCGTGCGTCATGGGATACAGAGTTTCCCCGATCTCGTCGACCCAGGTACGCAGGGTAAGCGTTGCCTGGCTGGGGTCGGCATCCTCCAAAATTACCGACAGCGAAACGGAAGTTCCAGTGGTCACAGCGCCAAACGGAGTGCGAAACTGCGGCAGACGGCTGTTGTGTATCAATCTCATAGTACGGTCCAGTTCAATAGAATCACGGCCTGCGGGCCATGGGCTTTACGCGCAGGATGTAAGTATATCTGTTGTACACAGGGTGTATAAACAACATCCGTTTACCATCGGCGAACGGTTGTCCTAGAAAATCGTTTTACCACTTTCTACAGAGAAGGGGCGCCCGGTTGGAGCGCCCCTTGCTTAGGGTTTGATGAGGTTTTGGATCGTCTGTGGGCTAGCGGCGCTTTCGGGCAGCCGTGGCCTTGCGGACGGACGTCTTCTTGGACGGGGCCTTTTCCTCTGCCGGAGCGGCGGGGGAGACTGGGGGCTCCTTGGCAGGCTCGGGCTTAGCCTCTGCCTTCGGGGCAGCCTTGGTCTTAGCCTTGACCTCGGCGGCCTTCGGTGCCGGCTCGGGCTTTACCTCGGGCTTGGGCTCCTCTTTGACGGCGGCGGGCTTAGCCTCTGCCTTGGTAGCTGCGGCCTTAGTCGTGGTCTTTCTGGTCGTCGTCGTGCTGCGCTTGCGCGTGGTGGTCTTGGCAGCTGTTGCCTTCTTGGCGGTCGTGGTCGTCTTCTTGGCGGCGGTCTTTGCCGGAGCCTTGGCGGCCGGTTTGGCCTCAACGGCGGGAGTCTCGGCCTTTACCTCGGGAGCAGCCTCGGCCTCGGCGGCCTTCTTGGCAGCGGCGGTCGTGCGCTTGCGTGTGGTTGTTGTCTTGGCAGCCGTCGTTTTAGACGCAGTAGCCTTGGTCGTCCCAACTTTCTTAGCCGTAGTCTTGCGGGTCGTGGTCTTCTTAGCTGCAGGCTTTGCAGCCGGCTTGACCTCGGCCTTTGCCTCAGGAGCAGCCTCAGCCTTCACCTCAGGCTCGGCCTTTGCGGGCTCAGCCTCAACCGGCTTGACCTCGGCCTTGGGCTCGGGCTCGGCCACAACCTCGGGCTCAGCCGCAGCCTCCACAACAGCCGCCGGCCTCTCGATCTCCGGATGCATAAAGAAGTACAGGTCCAGATACTTGTCGGCCGAGCGCGTCCAGCTAAAGTCCTGGCTCATGGCCTGCGTGACCAGCTGGTTCCAAGCGTCGCGGTTATCCCAGAACAGGCGCGCCGCGCGGAACACCGCGTCGCCCATCTCATCTCCGTTAAAGTTTCTAAACGAGAAGCCCGTGCCCTCGCCGGTAAACTCGTTGTACGGCTGCACGGTGTCCTTCAGGCCGCCGGTCTCGCGCACGATAGGCAGGGTGCCGTAGCGCATGGCGATGATCTGCGACAGACCGCAGGGCTCAAACTTCGAAGGCATCAGGAACATGTCGGCGGCGGCGTACATGCGCTGCGACAGCGCCGGGTCAAACTCGATACGCGCGGCCATGGTGCCGGGGTACTTGTGTTGGAAGTAGCGCAGGCCGTCCTCGTAGTCGCGGTCGCCAGTGCCCAGCACGGCCACCTGAACGCCGCCGGCCAGAATGCGGTCGAGCGCGTACATGACCAGGTCCATGCCCTTTTGGCGCGTCAGGCGCGTGACCATCACCATGAGCGGGCGGTCGTCGCGCACCTCGAGCCCCAGCTCTTCCTGCAGCTTGGCCTTGCACACGGCCTTGCCGGTGCGGTCCTCCACGGTGTAGTTGGCGGCAATGCGCTTGTCAGTCGCCGGGTCAAAGCCCGCCACATCAATGCCATTCAGGATGCCCTGCAGCGCGTAGGAGCGCTCGCGCAGCACACCGTCCAGGCCCTCGCCAAACTCGGGCGTCTGGATCTCGGCCGCATAGGTGGGGCTCACCGTGGTGATGGCGTCGGCATAGCGCAGCGCGCCCAGCATGTAGTTGACGCTGCAGGCGTCGCAACGCAGCTGCGAGGCGGCGGCGGGAATATGCGCCACACCCAGGATGTCCTCCATCACGGTGTCGCTAAACTGGCCCTGGAACGCCACGTTGTGGATCGAGAACACGGTCTTGACGCGGTCGTACAGCGGCAAGCCCTGGTAGAACTCGCGCAAAAACACGGGCGCCAGTGCCGTCTGCCAGTCGTTGCAGTGCAGGATGTCGCACTCAAAGCCGGCCGGCAGGTGCTGCAGACTCTCGGTGATGGCCTTGGAGAAGAACGCAAAACGCTCGCCGTCGTCAAAGAAGCCGTACGGATAGTCGCGCGCAAAGTAGCGTTCGTTGTCGATGAACATATAGGTGACGCCGTCGTGCTCGAGCTTCTCGAGACCGCAGTACTCGTTGCGCCAGCCCAGGCTCACGTAAAAGTTGGAGAAGTGCTCCATCTGCGCCTTGTACTCGTCCTTGATGGTGGCGTACTTGGGCACCATCACGATAACTTCGGCGCCGGCGCGCACAAGCGCCGCGGGCAGCGAGCCCGCCACGTCACCCAGGCCACCGGTCTTAACAAACGGTGCGCACTCGGCCGAGGCAAACACGATCTGCATCTTTTTGCTGGTTTGTGCCATTTTGTCTCCTATGTTGCAATTCGAGAATAGCCGCCTGGCGCTAACCGGGCGGCTATTCTACATGTTACGAGCGATGTTGCGGTACCAACGTTAACGTACGATGGTGGTGTCGGAAGTTAACGGAGCCTTGCCCAGCACCAGGATGTTCTCGGGTGTGCCGCGAAGCTCGGTGTTGGTGGGAACCACGTTGTTCTTGTCCAGAATGGCATTCTCGACGCGGGCGCCGCTCTTGATGATGCAGCTCTGGTTGATGATCGAGTTGGTCACCGACGCACCTTCCTCGACCACGACGCCGCGCGACAGGATCGAATTGCGCACGGTGCCCTTGATGATGCAGCCGGCTGAGATGATCGAGTTGCACGCGTGGCTGCCGGTCGCATAGCGCGAAGGCGGCACGTCGTGAGCCTTGGTCAGGATCGGGCGCTCGGGATCGAAGAGCTGGTCGGCGACGGTCTGGTCGAGCAGGTCCATGCTGCGGCGATACAGCGACTTCTCGCTAAACACGCCCACGACCTCGCCCTTGTACTCGTAGCTGCACACGTCGATGTTGCCAAAGTCGCCCTGGAGTGCCTCGAGCAGGTCCAGATAGTCGGCGGCCTGGTAGTGGTCGATAATCTCGAGCAGCGTCTCGCGGTTGACGATGCAGCAGTCCATAGAGGCGTTGTCGCCGTACACGACGCCGGCGCTGACGCCCGTCAGGCGGCCGTTCTCGTTAATCTCGAGCTTGGTCTCGTCATCAACGTTGCGCGTGGCCTTGCAGTACACCACGGTCATCTGGGCACCGGAGTTCTCGTGCGCCTCGATGATGGTGTTGAGGTCCATGTTAAAGATGATGTTGGTGCCCATCATCACGACATAGGGCTTCTCCGAGCGCTGGAACAGCGTCTTGTTGGAGATGATGTCGCGCAGCAGGAAGCGCATGCCGCCCTTGGTGGTGCCATACGCGTTGCCGGGGACCATGAACAGGCCGCCCTTCTTGCGGTCCAGGCCCCAGTCCTTGCCCGAGCCCACGTGGTCGATCAGCGAGCGGTAGTTGCCCGGCATGACGACGCCGACGGTCTTAATGCCGGCATTCATCATGTTGGACAGCGGAAAGTCGATCAGGCGGTAGCGGCCCAAAAACGGAACGGACGCGATGGGGCGGTCCTTGAGCAGCACGCTGCCGTAGGTCGAAGAGTAGTTAGCGGTGATATAACCGATGGCCTTGCGATTGATCATCGGATCATTCCCCCTTCCCGATAACGACGTCATTTCCAACGACGGCCGTATCCTTGGTGGTATCGACAGAGCCGAGCTTCACGCCCTCTTCGACCGTGGAGTTCTCGCCCAAAATAGCGCGGCAGATGTGCGCGCCGCTCTTAACGTGCGCACCCGGCAGCAGCACGGAGTCCTCGACCACGGCGCGCTCCTCGATGATGACATCGGTCGAAAGGATCGAGTGGCGAGCGGTGCCGTAGATCTTGCAGCCGTTGGAGACCAGGCAGTCGTCCAGGCGGCCGTCCGGGCCAATGTAGTGCGGCGGACGCGTGGTGATGTTGGACATGATGGGGAAGTTCTTGTCAAACAGATCGAACTCGGGGTTGTTGCCCAGCAGGTCCATCGAGGTCTCGTGGAAGCTGGCGATGGTGCCAACATCCTTCCAAAAGCCGTGGAACTCGTAGCTGTACAGGCGCTTATTCTCGCCGAGCAGCTTGGGGATGATGTCCTTGCCAAAGTCGTGGCTCGAGCGCTGGTCCAGAGCGTCCTCCTCGAGCGCAGCGATCAGCACGTCGGCCGAGAAGATGTAGATGCCCATGGACGCGAGGTTCGAATCGGGCTTCTCGGGCTTCTCGGTGAACTTGGTGATGCGGCCGTCCTCGGGGTCGGTGGTCAGGATGCCAAAGCGGCTGGCCTCCTCCCACGGCACGGGCATAACGCTCACCGTGAGGTCGGCGTTGTTCTCAATGTGCGTCTTGAGCATCTTGCGGTAGTCCATGCGATACAGGTGATCGCCCGAAAGAATCAGGACGTACTTGGGGTCGTTGGCCTTGATGTAGTCGAGGTTCTGCGTAATGGCGTCGGCCGTGCCCGCATACCAGGCGCCGCCGGTCTGCGTCTCGTACGGCGGCAGGATCGACACGCCACCGTCGCGGCTGTCCAGATCCCACGCCTCGCCAGAGCCCACATAGGCATGCAGCAGGTAGGGGCGATACTGCGTCAGAACGCCCACCGTGTCGATGCCCGAGTTGGAGCAGTTGGACAGAGAGAAGTCGATAATGCGAAACTTACCACCAAAGCTAACCGCCGGCTTGGCGATCTTTTGGGTAAGTGCCCCCAATCGGCTGCCCTGTCCTCCCGCGAGGAGCATCGCGATGCATTCTTTCTTACTCATCGATCTCTCCTTCTGTCATCGATGTTCCTAAACCCATTAGCGACGGGCGCGGCGCTCGGTCGCGCCCGTCGAGTAATGCCGTGCGGCAAAGGGGAGTCGCGCGCCTTTACGCGTGCCAGATCTCGTCGCGGTACTCGCGAATGGTACGGTCGCTCGAGAACCAGCCGCTCGAGGCGGTGTTGAGCAGGGCCTTGCGGTTCCAGGTCTCCTGGTCACCGTAGCTGCCAGTGAGCTTTTCCCACGCATCCACGTAGCTGCGGAAGTCGGCCATGACCAGGTCGGGATCGTTGTTGTTCATAAGCTCGTTGTAGATGCTCTCGAAGTTGCCCGAAAGACCCGCAAAGGTGTTGTCCTTGAGCTCGTCCATCACGCGGCCCAGACGCTCGCGATCGTTGTTGAGCGTATCCCAAGCAAAGTAGCTGTTCGATGCCCAGAGCTGCTCGACCTCGGGGGCGGTCAGGCCAAAGATGGCCTCGTTCTCGCGGCCGGCCAGGTCGGCGATCTCGATGTTGGCGCCGTCGAGGGTGCCCAGCGTAATGGCGCCGTTCATCATGAGCTTCATGTTGGACGTGCCCGAGGCCTCCTTGCCGGCCGTGGAGATCTGCTCCGAGATCTCGGCGGCGGGGTAGATGAGCTGGGCGTTGCTCACACGGAAGTTGGGGATAAAGCAGACCTTCATGACCTCGTTGACGCGTGCATCATTGTTGATGACGTCGGCCACGGAGTTAATGAGGCGGATGGTCTCCTTGGCAAAGGTGTAGCTCGAGGCTGCCTTGCCGCTAAAGATGAAGGTCGTAGGCGTCACGTGGAAGTTGGGATCGGCGATGCGACGGTTGTAGATGTCCATCACCTTCATGATGTTCATGAGCTGGCGCTTGTAGGCATGGAAGCGCTTTACCTGAACGTCGAAGACGGTGTTGGGGTCAATGACCAGACCGGTCTCGGCCTTAACGTAGGCGGCCAGACGCTCCTTGTTGGCGCGTTTGGAGGCACCCACGGCCTTCAGGAACTCGGTGTCGTTCTGGAACTCTTTTAGTTTCTCCAGCTCAAAGGCGTCCTTGAGCCAGCCATCGCCAATGGCATCGGTCACGAGCTTGGCATAGGTGGGGTTGGCCTCGGCAAAGAAGCGACGGTGCGAGATGCCGTTGGTCTTGTTGTTGAACTTCTCGGGCGTCAGGGCATAGAAGTCCTTGAGCACGATGTTCTTGATGATGTCGGAGTGGATCTTGGCCACGCCGTTGACGCTATGGCTGCAGATCACGGACAGGTTGGCCATGCGAATCTCGCCGTCCCACAGAATGGCGGTCTGGCGCAGACGCTCCTGCCAGCCCTCCTTCGTGGTGTCGAACGACTCGTGCCAACGGCGACTGATCTCGTCGATGATCTGGTACACGCGGGGGAGGAGCTTGGAGAACGTGCCGATGGGCCACTTCTCCAGAGCCTCGGGCAGGATGGTGTGGTTGGTGTAGCTCACGACCTGCGTCACGATGTTCCATGCGTCGTCCCACTCGAGCTTCTTCTCGTCGATGAGGATGCGCATGAGCTCGGGGCCGCACATGGCGGGGTGCGTGTCGTTGGTATGGATGGCAACAAACTGCGGCAACAGCTCCCAGTTCACGCCGTGCTCCTTCTCAAAGGTGTCGAGCAGGCTGTAGATGCCGGCAGAGACAAACAGGTACTCCTGCTTCAGGCGCAGCAGACGGCCGTGCTCGCCGGCGTCGTTGGGGTAGAGGATGGCGCTGATGGCCTCGGCCTCGGCGCGCTCGGCATCGGCCAGGGCATAGTCGCCACGGTTGAAGGCCTCCAGGTCAAAGTGCTCTTCGACCGGCTCGGCGGCCCAGACGCGCAGCTTGTTGACGGTCTCGCCGGCATAGCCCACCACGGGGATATCGTAAGGAACGGCCAGGATGTCCTGCGTATCCACCGTGCGGTAGAACGTGCGGCCGTCCTCCTCAAAGCCCTCAACGCGGCCACCAAACTTGATGGTCACGGCCTTGTCCTGACGACGGACCTCCCAGGGATAGCCGTGGGTGAGCCACTCGTCAGTGGTCTCGACCTGGCTACCGTTAACAATCTCCTGCTTAAACAGGCCGTAGCGGTAGCGCATGCCGTTGCCGTAGCCGGCAATGCCCTCGGCTGCCATGGAATCCAGGAAGCACGCGGCCAGACGGCCCAGGCCACCGTTGCCCAGTGCCGGATCGGGCTCCTGGTTCTCGATGACGGACAGGTCAAAGCCCATGTCGTCGAGCGCCTCGGCGACCATGTCGCGCACGCCAAAGTTGAGCAGGTAGTTGTCGAGCAGGCGGCCGATCAAAAACTCGATCGAGAAGTAGTACACACGCTTCTTGCCCTCGGCGGTGACGCGGGCGTCGCTCTTGGTGGCGACAGTGCGCGCCTTCTCGGCCACGAGCTTGGCCAGGGCGTTAAAGCGGTCCAGGTCGCTGGCGGCCTCGACGCTCTTGCCGCTGATGCTCATGACGGCATCGCGATAGAGCTCGGTAAACTCCTGCTTGTTGGCGAAGATCTTATTCATACGTTCCTTTCCCCCGGGGACGGTTCCCCCGGAACGGTTATGACTTACATCCTACGCCCCGACGGGGCGGGTAATTACAGCGGTAACGGCTTTGTTACGCGTCCTTGCCAGATGCCTTAACGGCGCCTGTCTTGGCCTTGGGAGCAGCCTTTTTGGCAGTTGCCTTCTTGGCCGTGGCGGACTTGGTCGAAGCCTTGGCAGCGGGCTTAGCAGCCTTTGCCTTAGCCAGAGCCTTCTTAGCAGCCGCGGCCTTGGGCTTCACCGAGGACGTGCGCTTCTTGGGCGCAGTCTTGGGCTCCTCAACCACCGGCGGCTTGTAGCTGCTGGGACCGCGGCGCTTAAGCACCACGCCTGCCAGGCCGGGAACCTTAATCTCAATGGAGTCCATCTGCCCATTCCAGGGATAGGGCTCACTCGAGCAGGTGTAGGGCTCCACGCCGGCATAGCCGCTGCCGCCAAACTCGGGACGGTCGGAGTCAAAGATGACCTCCCAGTCACCCTCGCGCGGCACGCCCACGCGGAAGCTCTCGTAGCTCGCCGGGTCAAAGTTGATCAGGATCACCAGGTCGTCATCGATGTCCTCGCCCTGACGCACAAAGCTCACGATGGACTGCTTGGAGTTGTCCGCGTCGATCCAGGTAAAGCCGTCGTCGGTGTAGCCGCGCTCGTACAGAGCGGGCTCGGCGGTGTACAGGTGGTTGAGCGCCTTGATAAACGCCTGATGATGACGGTGGGTCTCATACTCCTCGGTCAGGAACCACTGGATGGACTCGTAGTAGCGCCACTCGATAAACTGGCCGATCTCGTTGCCCATAAAGTTGAGCTTGGCACCGGGGTGCGTCATCTGGTAGAAGGCAAGCGTGCGCAGGCCGGCAAACTGGCGCCACCAGTCGCCCGGCATGCGGCCGATAAGGGAGCACTTGCCGTGCACGACCTCATCGTGGCTCAGCGGGCAAATGAAGTTCTCGGTAAAGGCATACATGATGGAGAACGTAAGCAGCCCGTGGTTGCCGGGGCGCCACGGAAAATCGGTCTGCATGTAGTGCAGGGTGTCGTTCATCCAGCCCATGTCCCACTTGTAGTGGAAGCCCAGGCCGCCGTCCTGCGGCGGATAGGTCACGAGCGGCCACGCGGTGGACTCCTCGGCCATCATCATCACGTCGGGGTAGTGCGCCTCCACGGCGCAGTTGACCTGGCGGATAAAAGCGCTGGCGTCCAGGTCCTCCTCCGTACCGTACTTGTTGAATTTCTTTTGACCGGGGTCGTCGATGCCAAAGTTGAGGTACAGCATGCTGGACACACCGTCCATGCGAATGCCATCTACGTGGAAGTTCTCGAGCCAGTACAGCACGTTGGAAACCAGGAAGGAGCGGACCTCGCCACGGGCGAAGTCGAACTTGTGCGTGCCCCAATTGGGGTGAATCTCGTGCTCAAACAGCATGTGGCCGTTAAAGGTGGCAAGGCCGTGGGAGTCGGCGCAAAAACCGCCGGGCACCCAGTCCATGATCACGCCGATGCCAGCCTCGTGGCACGCATCGATAAAGTGCATGAGCTGCTGCGGGTCGCCATAGCGCGACGTGGCGGCATAGTAGCCGGTCGTCTGGTAGCCCCAGGAGCCATCGAAGGGATGCTCCATAAGCGGCATGACCTCGATATGCGTGTAGCCCATGTCGTGCACGTAGTCCACGAGCTCCACCGACAGGTCGTCGTAGGTGTAGAACTCGCCGCGCTGCGCGGGGAAGGGGTCCATGGGACCGGGGTAGTTGCCGTACTCGTCCGGCTCGCCCTGTGGCGCGTCGCCGTGGCGCTTCCACGAGCCAATATGCACCTCGTAGATGTTAAGGGGCTGCGACATGTGGTTATGACTGGCGCGGCGCTTGAGCCATGCGGCGTCGTTCCACTTGTAGCCATCGAGGGTCCACAGCACGCTTGCCGTTCCCGGAGGGCACTCGGCCTTGAAGGCGTACGGATCGGCCTTGTAGAGCTTCTCGCCCTCGTTGGTCTCAATGAGATACTTATAGAGCTGACCTTGTTCTGCGCCAGGAATAAAGCCTTCCCAAATAGCGCTCGTATGCACGGGCACCAGCGGGTTGGCTTCCTCATCCCAGTCGTTAAATTCGCCAATGACATGCACGCTCTTTACATCGGGCGCCCAAACGCAAAAGCGCCAGCCGCGCGTACGGTTCTGCGTGTCGGGGTGCGCGCCCATCTTTTCCCAGCTGCGCTCCCACGTACCGATGCCAAACAGATAGACATCGTCCTTAGAGAGCTCCGGTGCGTGCGGGGCGGCTTTACGGGTAGCGGGCTTTTTGGCCGTTGGCTTTAGCTTTGTATCGCTCACGTTTGATCCCATCATGACACGGCAGCATGTTGCCTTGGTGACTAGATGCGAAAGGTCCAAGGCTGCACGAATCGAAGGGACGGCGATAGTTCTATGATTCATTCCACCTCGCGTGCTCGGTGGAACTTTCGGCACGAAATACGATAACACCTGTTCGTTACTTTTATGGAGAAAAGTGGATTTGCGGCGGCGTTTAATCGGCGAGCGCCATGTTTAGACCACTGACAGAATTGCAGTGGTAAAACTCTTGACAGTTTTACCAATTAGGGTTTCAAGATTGTTAGTTTGACGTTTGGTAAAACGTTTTTAGCAGGTTGTTTACCATTTGACATCGAAAGGTTCGTTTATGTCCCAGACCGCCGCTCACAATGTCGCTTTTATTTTCGATTGCGACGGCACGCTGGTTAATAGCACCCCCGTTTGGGCCTATGCCCAGCCCGAGTTATTGCATCGCCACGGAGTTGATGTGACGGTCGACGATTTTGCCCAGTTTGAGCATTTGTCGCTCGAGGACGAGTGCCAGGCCTACCACGACACCTGGGGCATTGGCGCGAATGGCGAGGAGCTCTATCGCGAGCTGAGTGACATTCTGATCGATGGCTACTCCAAGGTGCCGCCGCGCGAGGGGCTCCTGGCATTTTTGGAGCAGGCGAAGGCAGCGGACATTGCCATGTGTGTGGCTACGTCCACGCCGGCCGAGCTGGTGCAGTCCGCGCTCGCTGGTGCCGGGCTCGACGCTTACATGGAGTTTGTTACCACGACGGGCGAGGCGGGGCGCTCCAAACAGTTCCCTGACGTATACGAGCTGGCGCTGCGCCGCCTAGAGGAGCGCCACGGGCACAAGTTTGAGCGCGCGTGGGTGTTTGAGGACGCCGTCTTTGGGCTAAAAAGCTCTGGGGTCGCCGGCTTTAAGCGCGTGGGTATTTATGATGCGGAAGGCCGCATGGAGCGCGACGAGGTCCGCGACAACTGCGATATCTTTATCGATAGCTATGAGGACCTGGACCTGGCCCGCGTGCTTGCGTTTGAGGGATAGGCGATGGCTGTGGCTTGCAAGGTATTAGTGGTCTGCGGCTCGCCCGTGGTTGCGAGCGCGGATTTGTTGCGTAGGCTAGCAGAGGAGTGCGATCACATTGTCGCCGTGGACCGCGGACTCGACGCGCTGCTGAGCGCCGGTCTGGGCTGCGACGTGTATGTGGGGGATGCCGATACGGTGAGCGACGCTGGTCGTGCGTTGGTCGATGCCGCCACCGACTTTGAAGTTGAGCGCCACAACCCGTACAAGGACTATACCGATTTGGCGCTGGCGCTCGATTCCGTCCGCCGTCGCTGGCCGGGTGCCGAAGTGGTTGCGACCTGCGCCACTGGCGGCCGTCCCGACATGGCGCTTTCCGTACTGGGCCTGCTCGCAGGCTATGAAGACGCCCCAGTCTGGATTGCTGAGGACAAGGTAGTCGCCCGCATTCTTCACGCAGGTGAGTCGTGGACCATCGAGGGCGCCGAAGGCAAGACGTTCTCCATCATCGCCGTTGCTCCCAAAACTGAGGTAAGCGAACACGGTCTAGAGTGGGAGCTAGACCACAGCCCCCTGGACCTGTTGGCCGATACGGGTATCAGCAACGTCGTCAGGTCAACAGCCACGATCCAAGTCCACGCCGGCACCGCCATCGCTTACCAATATCGATAGGCATTTAGAATCTGACTCAAAAAGTCCTTGCATCAAAGAAAGTCTTCCCCTATAGTATCTCCTCGTCACGGGGGCGTAGCTCAGCTGGGAGAGCGCTTGACTGGCAGTCAAGAGGTCAGGGGTTCGATCCCCCTCGTCTCCACCATCGTGAATGGAAAGGTCTTCGGTATTCCGAAGGCCTTTTTTCATATGAAAACACCACACGCCACAAACCCCACCTACGCCATCAAAAGTTGCACAATTTATTTCCCATGTCTGTACATAGTTTGTTATCCAAACGCAATTACCAATGCAGCTCGCTGCTCCAGTTGGGCTTCAGGAACGCTCCCAATAATTGCCAGCACCCCAATAACCTGCGCCAACGTGAACAACATCCCAAAACAACCCCCTTAAGCACGTCAAATGAACGATATGTTGTCCAACGCAGCTTAAATCAGTTTCACTAACAGCTTGTGCTAGGATACCTAACGTTACATGAGTTCAACTGTGATTACGGCTCCAACAAGCCACATAGTGCAGGGTCGATCAGCATCCGGCCGTAACGGCGGTGCCAGAAACACCACGAGCTCCAATATCGATTGTCATGTGCGTTTTGCACTTGCTTTTTGTGGCTATTTTTAAGCTCGCATTGGACAGTGCAATACATTGTGATGACAAAACAGCAGTCCTTCAGCTGTTTGCGTGCGGTCCAGTTTTGTATCCGCTTGATTGGCTCGCACGCAGCCAGCTGAGGTTGTAGGCATTCTTACGATACGTGCCTGTAACCTTAGCACTGCTTTTATACATACCGTTCACGGTGGGGCAGAGCCACGTGCTTGTCTAACTGGGCTCAGGGTTTGAATATGGAGCGCCTTCGCGCACAAGCGCCCTGGCGAAGCCATACCCAAACCCCGTGAGCCACACGTAAGACAGCAAGGGGGTGGTGCTCGTGTGGTATGTAATCCAGGTCATTAACGGTCGCGAAGACGTAATGCGCGAGCGCATTGAGCGTATGGTGCCGGCTGGTGCCATGCAGGAGCTCTTTTATCCCCAATTTCAAACCGAGATCAAAGTACACGGCGAATGGGTCAATACGACCAAGCCGCTCTTTCCCGGTTATCTTATCTGCGAAACGGCAGATCCCCGCACCGTGCAACAGTATCTGCTGCGCATGGACGACTTTGCCAGGGTGTTATCCCAGGACGGTCAGTTTGTGCCGCTGGCAAAAGAAGAGGTCCAGCTTATTGGCGGCTTTACGCATAGGGGAGACCGCGTTGTGCCCATGAGCGAGGCCCTAAAAGACGGTGACCAGGTCATAGTGACGGCTGGTCCGCTGTTGGGCCACGAGGGCCTTATCAAAACCATTAACAGACGCAAGAGCACTGCTTATTTGGAGCTCGACTTGTGCGGCCGACGCGTAACTACGCGCGTTGGCCTCGCTGTGCTTTCGGCCGAGCAGCGTGTGATGCGCAAACTTAAAAAGGCGATCGCCTAGCTGCAGGCGACTGTTTAACGGAACAGGGAGGATCTCCGTGGGCGGGGACGTAGTGTTGGAAGAGAACGTGCAAAATAATCAAATGGAGGATGCAGCAGCTCTTGCTGTTACGCTTGAGGACAGGCGCGAGGCTGCAAAGCTTAACAACGTCGGAAAGCATGAGCCTAAGCTGTCGGAGAACGGTATCCCTGCTGACGTGCTTGAAAAGTTGTTGCCCGGTGACGACATCATTGAACTTGAAGAACCCGTTGTTAACGGTAGACTCTTCTACCGCTTTATCAAGCGCTCTTTCGATGTTGTCTCATGCGGATGCGCTCTCATTATTCTCGCGATTCCGATGGCTGCTATCGCAGTCAAGATTAAGAGTGAATCCGAAGGACCCGTCATTTATGCGCAGCGTCGCGTTGGCAAAGATGGCAAGGTCTTTAATATCTATAAGTTCCGCAGCATGTATACCGATGCTGAATCTCGTGGTGCCCAGTGGGCTCAGGACGAAGATCCGCGCGTAACGCCATTTGGCAAGTTTATGCGCAAGACCCGCCTAGATGAGATTCCGCAGTTTTGGAATGTCTTTAAGGGCGATATGAGTCTTATCGGTCCGCGTCCGGAGCGTCCTGCTTTCTGCAGTGAGTTTGAGAAGCGCATTCACGGATGGCATTACCGCACTATGGTCCGCCCGGGCATTTCTGGTCTTGCCCAGGTAACGGGCGGCTATGACTTGCTTCCAAGTGAGAAGGTCATGTTTGACCTTGAGTACATCAAGACGAGAAACATCAAGATGGATATTACGATCATGCTTAAGACGCTTGGCGTCGTGAGTACGGGCGATGGTGCTCGTTAATGAAGATACTCGTTGTCTGTCAGCATTATTGGCCTGAGCCTTTTAACACTTCCGATGTATGCGAAGAGCTCGTCAAAAGGGGGCATAGCGTCTCCGTTATTACCGGTTTGCCGAATACTGGAATGCCAAACTCTGACATTCCCGAAGAGTACAAGGATAAAGGCAGGCGAATCGAGCAACATAACGGTGTAATGATCTATCGCGCCAGCTTGCAGCCTCGAAAAACGGGTGCGCTAAATCGCGTAAAAAACTATATATCTTTCTGGCATAACGCAAACCAGCTCGCCCGAACGCTCGATGAAGAATTTGATGTTGTTCTCGGATATCAGTTCTCTCCCGTTATGCAAGTTGATCCGGGACTTGTTTATGCCCGTAAGCATCATAAAAAGATGCTTTTGTATTGCTTTGACTTATGGCCCGTAAGCCTTACGGCTGGTGGTTTTTCAGAAAGCTCGCTGCCCTACAAGTGGATGACTGCCGTCTCAAAGAAGATTTATAAGCAGGCCGATCGTATTGCCGTTACTTCTCCTTTGTTTGACGAGTACTTCACAAATAGTCTGGGAATTGATCGGGAAGCTTCAGCATACCTGCCCCAATACGCTGACGATGCTTTTTCTAACTGCGTTAAATGTTCCTGCGAAGGATATGAGCCGACAAAAATCAATTTGACGTTTGCGGGCAATGTTGGCCAGGCGCAATCCGTTTTAACAATTGTCGAGGCTGCCAATGTCGCGCAGAACAACCCAAAGATTGTTTTCCATGTCGTTGGCTCGGGGTCTCGCTTAGAACAATGTGAATCGAGAGCCGCTGAACTCGGTTTAAGCAACATCGTGTTTCACGGTCGCAAGCCAATCGAAGATATGCCTCGATATTACGGTGCGTCTGATGCAATGGTTGTCACGTTCGAAAATAGCCCGATGGCCACTTATACGTTGCCACGAAAAGTCACCACATATATGGCAGCTGGAAAACCGATTTTAGCTGCGCTTTCAGGAGAAACCAAGCGCGTTATCGATGATGCAAATTGCGGCTTTTGCTGCGATATCGAGGATGCAGTTGGACTTGCGCAGATTGCATTCAAGTTCGCCACCCTGCCCGACTCTACCCGACTTGGCATTAATGCGAAGTCTTATTACGAACGTCATTTCACAAAGAAGCTGTTCTTTGACAAGCTCGAGAGCCTTCTCGCGGAACTAATGGAGGAATAAAAAACATGTCTGGCAATTCCACTTTCAAAGACAAGACCCTGATGATCACGGGAGGCACCGGCTCGTTCGGCAACACCGTGCTCAAGCACTTCATGAACACCGACCTGGCCGAGATCCGCATCTTCTCGCGCGACGAGAAGAAGCAGGACGACATGCGCCACCGCCTGCAGGAGAAGTCTCCGGAGCTCGCCTCCAAGGTGCGCTTCTTCATCGGCGACGTCCGCAACGCCCAGAGCGTGCGCGACGCCATGCACGGCGTTGACTACATCTTCCACGCCGCCGCCTTGAAGCAGGTGCCCTCCTGCGAGTTCTTCCCCATGGAGGCCGTGCGCACCAACGTCATCGGCACGGACAACGTGCTGCACGCCGCCATCGACGAGGGCGTCGACCGCGTCGTGTGCCTGTCCACCGACAAGGCCGCATACCCCATCAACGCCATGGGCAAGTCCAAGGCCATGATGGAGTCCATCATCTACGCTAACGCCCGAAACGGAGCCGGCCGCACCACCATCTGCTGCACCCGCTACGGCAACGTCATGTGCTCGCGCGGCTCAGTCATCCCGCTGTTCATCGACCGCATCCGAAAAGGGGAGCCGCTCACGGTCACCGACCCCAACATGACCCGCTTCCTCATGAACCTGGACGAGGCGGTCGACCTGGTGCAGTTCGCCTTCGAGCACGCCAACCCCGGCGACCTGTTCATCCAGAAGGCCCCTGCCTCCACCATCGGCGACCTCGCCGAGGCCGTGCAGGAGGTCTTCGGCCGCGTGGGTACGCAGGTGATCGGCACCCGCCACGGCGAGAAGCTCTTCGAGACCCTCATGACCCGCGAGGAGCGCCTGCGCGCCGAGGACATGGGCGGCTACTACCGCGTCGCCTGCGACTCGCGAGACCTGAACTACGACAAGTTCGTCGTGGACGGCGAGGTGGAGACCCAGGCCGACGAGTCCTACACCTCCCACAACACCGAGAGGCTCGACGTGGAGGGCACCATCGCCAAGATCAAGACCGCCGAGTACGTGCAGCTGGCGCTCGAGGGCCGCGAGCACGAGGCGGTGCAGTAGGGTGCGCGTCCTCGTCACCGGCGCCAGGGGCTTCGTGGGGAGGAACCTCTGCTGCGCGCTGAAGAACATCCGCGACGGCAAGGACCGTAGGTCCAAGTATCAGCCCCTCCTGCCGCTCGAGGTCATGGAGTACGACGTCGACTCGTCCCCCGGGGAGCTGGACGTCTACTGCTCCCGCGCCGACTTCGTCTTCAACCTGGCCGGCGTCAACCGCCCCGAGGACCAGTCCGAGTTCATGGAGGGCAACTTCGGGTTCGCCTCCACGCTGCTCGAGACGCTCGAGCGCCACGACAACACGTGCCCCGTCATGCTCTCCAGCTCCGCGCAGGCGAGCCTCACCGGCCGCTTCGAGGGCTCCGTATACGGCGAGTCGAAGCTCGCGGGGGAGGGCCTGTTCCGGGCGTACTCCGAGAGGACCGGGGCGCCCGTGCTCATCTACCGCTTCCCCAACCTCTACGGCAAGTGGTGCCGCCCGCGCTACAACTCCGCCGTGGCGACCTTCTGCGACGCCATCGCCAACGGCCGCCCCTACACCGTGAACGACCCCTCGGTGGAGCTGGAGCTCCTCTACATCGACGACCTCGTCGACGAGATGCTGGGCGCCCTGCTGGGGGAGGAGCACCGCTGCGGCTACGAGGGCCTCGAGCGCGTCGTGGGCGACGGGTTCTGCTACGTCCCGAAAACTGACGTGAAGACCCTGGGCGAGATCGTCTACCTGCTGGACAGCTTCCGAGACAGCCGCGAGACGCTCTCCGTGCCCGATCTATCCGAGGGTTCCTTCTCCAAGAAGCTCTGGAGCACGTTCCTGTCCTACTACGAGCCGGGGCACTTCGCCTACGGCCTCAAGCCCAACACCGACGATCGCGGCTCGTTCACCGAGTTCCTGCGCACGCCCGAGCGCGGCCAGGTGTCGATCAACGTGTCCAAGCCCCGCATCACCAAGGGCAACCACTGGCACATGAGTAAGTGGGAGAGGTTCCTGGTGGTCTCCGGCACCGCGAGCATCAAGCTGAGGAAGGTGGGGGAGGACTCCGATGGAAACCCGTTCCCCGTCGACGAGTACATTGTCTCGGGTTCGGACATGTGCGCCGTGGAGATGATCCCCGGCTACACGCACTCCATCACTAACCTGTCCGACACCGAGGACCTCGTGACGGTCATGTGGGCCAACGAGCCATTTGACCCCGAGAACCCCGACACTTACTACGAGGAGGTCTAGCCGCATGGGCAAGGACTGTTCCGATATCGCTTTCAAGGACGATGGCCGCCTGAAGCTCCTGATCATTGTGGGAACCCGCCCCGAGGTCATCCGCCTGTCCGAGGTCATCAAGAAGTGCCGCCGCCACTTCGACTGCCTGCTGGCGCACACCGGCCAGAACTACGACTACACGCTCAACGGCATCTTCTTCCGCGACCTGTCGCTGGACGACCCGGACGTCTACCTGGACGCCGTGGGAGCCGACCTGGGCGAGACGGTGGGCAACATCATCGCCGCGAGCTATAAGCTCATGGTGCAGGTCCAGCCCGACGCGCTGCTGATCCTGGGTGACACCAACAGCTGCCTGTCCGCCATCGCGGCCAAGAGGCTCCACATCCCCATCTTCCACATGGAGGCCGGCAACCGCTGCAAGGACGAGTGCCTGCCCGAGGAGACCAACCGCCGCATCGTCGACGTCATCTCCGACGTCAACCTGGCCTACTCCGAGCACGCGCGCCGCTACCTCAAGGACACCGGCTGCGCACCCGAGCGCACCTACGTCACGGGGTCTCCCATGGCGGAGGTCCTGCGCGCCAACCTGGACAAGATCCAGGCCTCCGACGTTCTTACCGAACTCGGTCTGGAGCCCAAGCGCTATATGCTGCTCTCCGCACACCGCGAGGAGAACATCGACACTGAGGCGAACTTCACGAGCCTGTTCACCGCGATCAACGCGCTGGCCGAGAAGTACGACATGCCCATCCTGTACTCCTGCCACCCACGGTCGCGCAAGCGCTTGGAGGCCACCGGCTTCAAACTCGACCCGCGCGTGCGCACGCACGAGCCCATGGGCTTCCACGACTACAACTGCCTGCAGATGAACGCCTTCGCTGTGGTGTCCGACTCCGGCACCCTGCCCGAGGAGTCCAGCTTCTTCGCGAGCGTCGGCCGCCCGTTCCCGGCGGTGTGCATCCGCACATCGACCGAGCGCCCCGAGGCCCTGGACAAGGCATGCTTCACGCTCGCCGGCATCTCCGAGAAGGGTCTGCTGCAGGCCGTCCACACCGCTGTCGAGCTCGACGCCGAGGGGTCGCTGCCCGAGGCTCCCGTTCCCGACTACGCCGACGAGACCGTGTCCACCAAGGTGGTCAAGATCATCCAGAGCTACACCGGCGTCGTGGACAAGATGGTGTGGAGGAAGAGTCTCTAGTGACTGTTTATGCTCACATAAACACAGTGGCGACCGGCTCGACCGGTGGCATAATGATAAAGGAGCATCGAGAGCTTCTAGCTGCCGGCGAAGATTCATATGCGTTCTGGGGTCGCGGCCGCGAAGCGGAAAATCCGAACGAAATGAAGTTCGCTTCTGATGCAGAGGTTAAACTCGATGTGCTTCAGACACGCATTGATGGTAAAACGGGATTTCATAGCAAAAACGCTACGAAACGTCTTCTTGCTCGACTTGATGTTATTAAGCCTGACGTAGTGCATCTGCATAATCTGCACGGCTACTATGTCAACGTCGAGATGCTTTTCGAGTGGCTCGTAAAACATGAATGCAAGGTCGAGTGGACTCTACACGACTGTTGGGCGTTTACGGGCCACTGCGTATACTTTACATGTGCGAATTGTTCGCAGTGGAAGGAATATTGCGCGAATCCGAAACCTTGTTCGCAGCTCAGCACTTATCCCAAGACATACTCTAAATCCTCCTGTTCATGGAACTTCGAGCAGAAGAAACGTCTCTTCAATCTGTTGCCCGCCGAGCGCATGAAGATTATCACCCCATCGCAGTGGCTTGCTGACCTGGTGAGGGAGAGCTTTCTAAAGGGTTATCCCATCGAGGTGCGCCACAACACAATCGATACGAGCGTTTTCAAGCCCACCCCGAGTGATTTCCGCGAGCGCTGCGGCATCAGTGATCGTTTTATGATTCTGGGTGTTGCAAGCCCATGGACCGAACGAAAAGGTTTATCCACCTTCGTTCGTTTGGCTGAGTTGCTTGACAGTAAAAAGTACGCAATTGTACTCGTGGGACTATCTAAAAAGCAAATTAAGCTGCTCTCGAAGCAACTTGTGGCGCTTCCCAATACCAAGAATCAAGAGAAGCTCGCAGAGGATTACAGTGCAGATGGTGTGTCTGTTCATCCTGATATCGAAGTGGCCTTTGGGCCAACCGTCGTCGAGCCTCAGGTCCGCAGCACCCCCGTAGTAGATGCTGCGGACTCGGTTTGCGCCGAGGTCGCCGATTCCGCTATGGACACTGTCGCCCCAGCCGACTTTTCCACACTCGAGGTCACTGTTATACGGCTTATTGGAGGGGGTCGTATGATTTTGACGACCAAGACTAGCTCTGCAATACAGCTTGCGGCCATATATACCTCTGCTGACGTGTTCTTCAACCCGACCGTGGAAGACAACTTTCCTACCGTAAACCTAGAGGCCGAGGCCTGCGGGACGCCCGTGGTGACTTACGACACGGGAGGATGTAGCGAAACTATTTCAATGCCTGATTCGGCGCTTGTTTCGGCCAAGGACATCCAGCATGAAATAAGTAGACTTGAAATGAGAAAATCATGCAATCTAAAGATTGCGAATCCGTGATTTCGGATTCACTGTCTAATACGGAAAAACCCAAAACGAAGGCTGCGCTCGTTATTTTTTCCCTGCTAGTGATTCTCTGCACTGCAGAAACGCTGCCTTTTCTAAAGTCTTCCGCTATACCGAGCTATGCACGCGATAACGGGTTTTTACTCGTTGCTTTAGGCGCAATCGTTGTGGTAATTGCCGAGAAAGGGAAGATTAAACCCAACAAAGCGATAACCGCCTTCTTGCCGTTCGCCTTTATCGGCTCTATTAGTACTGTAGTAATGGCTATTTTTCTTAATGGGCAAACTGGTGAGCTTTTCGGGGTAACGCCGATCGAGGCCGTGGGCGAGGGACTTCTATGGCTCTGGTTTGATGTGATAATAATTATTTTCGTCACATATGCGTATGCTCATTGTTCATTAAAACTTTTAAACCGCATCTTCGATGCCTTGCTTATTTTTGCCCTGTTCTTCGGCACCATTCAGGCTGGCGTTTGGCTAGGAATCCCATGGTTTTCTGCTGCTTTTGACGTAACAGATATAGGTGGCTGGTTCTCGATTTTTGAGAAAGTTGCACCCAACCGTATATCAGTTATATGCAGCGAGCCTTCCTCTGTCGGAAAAACTTTTGGACTGCTACTCCTGCCTTATTGCTATTGCAGGGCGGCTAATGGGGACGGTAAGAAGTATAGCGCTGCTTTCGTTGCACTTCTAATTCTTGCCTATATGACGAAATCAACAACCGTTTATGTGACGGTCGCTTTTGTGGTTATCGCAATACTCTTGCTGCGCATTCGAGGAAAGAAAAGCAAGTTGTTTTATGCGGTTACGTCGATCTTGCTCGCGATTATGCTAGTTTGTTCGGTTTTTCTTGTTACCTCTGGAGATAACGCTGGAACGGCTGACATTTCTGAAACCGTTCAAACTGTGCTTGGAAAGATTACAGACACTACTAATCAGTCTACGGCATATCGCAACAGCACAATCATCAACGACCTTGAGATATTTAAGAGCTACCCAATCTTAGGGGTCGGGGATGGGAATCAAGGATTTTTTTACGCGCAGAATCTCCCCTCCTGGGTTTTAGCTACGGGATCCGGGGAGGCCGCACGCGCTCTTTCTGGCGGAGTTGGAGTGCTTAACGGCGGTGCATTCATTCCGTCCCTTTTCTCAGGATATGGATTTGTGGGCTGCGTATTATTTGCCGTTTGGCTCGTGAGCTGTATTCAGATGGCTTTTGCCAACAAAGAGGGGATGGGGCATTTCTATGAGATGTTCTTTATCTCCCTTTTTGCATGCGCGCCAATTTGTTGGATGGCTATCGGTTTCCAAGGCGCTCCGGTCGTCGTCTTCTTGATTCTTTGCATGCCTACATTGGGCACGGCGATTGGCTCCAACCAAGGCATCGATTCCACTGCAGTTCATATGGAAAAAAAGAAAAAGGTAAACCGTTGTTGAATATCTCCTTCTTCTCAAACTACCTCAACGCACACCAGCTTCCTCTGGCACTTGCATTCGATTCGATGTCAGATGTCAACTATACATGCGTCTCTCTGGTTGCCGGCGGTGGCAACGTGGGCAGGAAGAACCTCGACAACGACTATCCGTTTGTCGTCAAGGCGTACGAAGGTGAGTCCGATGCCGCTGAGGCGATGAGGCACGCCGTCGAGGACGACATTGTCGTGTTTCAGCACATGGGTGGCCACGAGGAATATGTGAAGGCGCGTGCTAAGACGGGCAAGCCGTTCTTTAGGGCGACCGAGCGTCTGCTCAAGCGCGGTGCCTGGTGGCGCTGGGCACCCCCGAAGATATACCGGACCTGGGATTGGTACACGCGGTACAAGAGGTCGCGCATGTACGTGTTGTGCATCAGCGGTTTTGCCGCAGGCGACCTGGCACGATTCGGCTTTCCAGTCGAGAGGTGCCTGAAATGGGGCTATTTCCCTCAGGTTGATACTACGCCCATGATAGCGCGTGGGCCATTGCTTCAAGGGGGTGTGGCTCTGGGATCCGCCCAACGCCTTATCCCGTTGAAACGTGTTGACCTCCAGGTGCGCATGGCTGCCCGTCTGAAAGAGGCGGGCGTCCCGTTCCGGTTGGAGATCGCTGGGGGCGGCCCCGAGCGTGAGGCGCTGGAGGGCCTGGCCAAGGAGCTCAACGTCGAGGATGAGGTGGCGTTCCTCGGAACCCTTTCAAAGAACGACACGGCCGACCTTATGAGAAGGAGCGACGTTTTTCTCGCCACCAGCAACAGGAAGGAGGGTTGGGGTGCGACCGTGAACGAAGCGATGTCGATGGGGTGCGCCGTTGTCGCAAGCAGTCAGATTGGCTCTGTCCCCTTCCTGATAGCCGACGGGTTGGACGGTGCCGTGTTTCGTTCTGAGGACATCGACAGTCTAACCGAGGTAGTGATGGGGGTCGTGCGCGACCGCCTTAGGATTGAATCGATGGGCAGCGCGGCGCAGGAGAAAGTGCATGGGCTGTGGGGAGCCCAAATCGCCGCCGAGCGTTTTATAGCTTTTTCGGAAAAGTTCATCATCGACGGGAGCGCTACCCCTTTCGATGACGGGCCCCTGGGCTCCGTCGAAGCCCTTGACGAGGATTGGTTCCAATGTGGGGAGCACAAATGAGGAGAGTTCTGTTTATCGCCCAGTCCTACCCCTCCGTGAGGTCGCCCAACGTGCTGTGCGACGACATGATCATCCAGAGGCTTCTGGTAACGCGGGAGGCTGAGATACATTGCCTGTGCATGCGATATTACGGTCAACCCCTCGAAGAGGAAGTGGGCGGCGTGCACGTGCATCGTTTTCAGGTCGGGCCGTATTTCGAAGCCAGTGACAGGGCATTGCGCAAGCCTGGCACCACCAAGGAGAGGCTTGTCCGTGCGCTCAATCGCGTCTTGCTGCGGGCTGACCAAGTGTTGACCGCGCCTATCTACCCTTGCTATCACCCCTTGCGAGTTTGGCAATTCGTCAAGCAGGCGGAGAGCCTACAACGCCGCTACAGCTTCGACATCGTCGCGTGTGAGCACTTCGGGTACGAGACCATGATGGCCGGGCTCAGGCTTAAGGAGGTCCATCCCGAAATCCGTTACATTCAGTTCTTCTGGGACGCTCTTTCCGGGGGGACGCGCCCCGGTTACCTTCCGAAAGCTTTTATCGATAGGAAGCGCAGCCGCCTTGAAAGGCGTGTTGTCGGAGCGGCAGACTGCTCGGTGGCGATGCTCAGCCATCGGGAGCATCTAATGGAGATGGACTACGCCTTGAAAGCGGATGCCGAAGGACGACTTTGCTTCAAGGGTGTGCCCTATCTGCAAGAGATCGTTCCAATCGGAAAGGACAGCGTAATCGATTTCGAACCCGACAGGATAAATGTCGTATTTGCCGGAAACCTCTGGGGTCGCAACCTTGAGTACATCGTTTCCGTCTTGAGCCGAGTCCGCAGCGCGGACGTTACTCTCTGGGTCATCACGTCGAGCGGGACGGGAGGGCTCAAAGCCAAGCTCGCGCCCTATGAGGACATGGTCAAATTCGTCCCATTCTTAGAGCACGAGGAGCTGATCGGCGTCTTGGCGAATGCCGACGTCCTTCTCAATATGGGGGTCAAGAACCCCAACGCGATATCCGGCAAGATATTCGAGTACATGGGCTGCTGCAAGCCCATCGTTTCTACCTACTCCATTGACAACGAGGCGTGCCTGCCGATTCTTGGTCGCTACCCCAACAGTCTGTTGCTTGATGAAAGAGACCCCGACTTGGAAGCGGCAGCTCGCAGGGTGGAGGACTTTCTCGTTTGCAGTACCGGTAGAAAAATCAAGTATGCAGACATCGAGTCAGCCTTTTACGACTGCACGCCCGACTCGTATTGCGACCTGTTCGACCTTCCACTGAAGCAAGGCTGGCACCGTGGGTAGCGGGGCTCGACAGGGCGGCTCGATCACGGGGTCGCTGTTCTGGAAGATTAGCGAGAGGTTCGGCGCGCAGGTCATCCAGATGGTAGTCTCCATCGTAATCGCAAGGGTTCTCGAGCCAACCGAGTACGGCTCGGTCTCGATGCTCTCGGTGTTCATCAGCCTGGCGACGGTATTCGTGGAATCTGGGCTGAGCTCGGCGCTAATCCAGAAGGCCGATGCCGATGACACCGATTGCTCCGCGGTGTTCTTCTACAGCATGGCGATGGCAATGCTGTTGTATGCCCTTCTGTTCCTCTGCTCGCCCGCCATAGCTGCCTTTTACGGCATGCCGCAGCTCGAGGGACTCTTGAGGGGGCTTGCGCTAGTGCTCTTCCCTGGCGCGTTCAACTCGCTACAGATATCCATGCTCTCCAAGCGGATGGAGTTCAGGGTGCAGGCGAAGTGCAGCCTCGCTGCCGTGGCGCTGGCCGGCTGCGTGGGGGTAGGGATGGCCCTTGCTGGATTCGGCGCCTGGGCTCTTGTGGTCTACCAACTTGGGAACAAGCTGGTAGATTGCCTGCTGCTTTATATGCATTTGAGGTGGCTTCCGAAGGCCGGCTTTTCCTTGCGCAGGACCGCGGGGCTCCTGCATTACGGCGTGAAGCTACTCGGCGCGAACTTGGTCGACACCTTCTACCACAATCTGGAGAGCCTCATCATCGGCAAAAAGTTCTCCGCCGAAACTCTTGCGTACTGTGACAAGGGCAAAATGTTCCCCCTGATACTCATCAACAATGTTGACGGCGCCATACAGTCGGTCATGTTCCCAAGTTACGCGCTCAGGCAGGACGATTTGCCGGGACTTCGAAAACTTCTCCTCAAGATAATCTCGGCCAGCACGTACTTTGTGTTTCCGCTGATGGTAGGGCTTGCCTGTGTGGCAGAGCCACTCGTTTGGCTTGTCTTGGGTGACAAGTGGATGGGGGCCGTACCCTTTCTTGTCATCTACTGCGCCATTTGCTTGCTGATTCCTTTCCAAACGGCAGGCTTGCAGGCGCTCAACGCAATCGGGCGAAGTGGCGATTATCTCAGGGTCATCGTCGTGAAGCGTCTGATTGGGCTCGTGCTGCTGGCCGGAGCAGCGTTTTTATTCGACTCGCCTTTTGCCATACTTGCGGCGGCTTTTCTGGGCGAAGTCGTTGGCACGGTACTAAGCGCTGTACCGCTGCAGACTGCGCTCGGCGTGACGTTGGGCGAGCAGCTCAGGGCATGCGCGCCCAACTTCCTCATGTCTTTCCTTATGGGCCTGGCTGTTTATGCGTTGACGGTGACGGGCCTACCGTTTCCGGTCCTGCTAGTCGCGCAAGTCGCCGTGGGGGCAGTGGTATACGCGGTCGAGTCGATCGTCGTCGGCAGCGAGAACTTTGAAATGGTTAAGAGAATGGTCGCGAAGGCGTCTCGCAGGAAGAAATCGAGCTGACGGATCTTGGCCGCTGGCGTCTATTTGTAACGCGAGGGTTAGAGGAATGTAAAACGACATTAGTCAGAAGCGAAGGAATCTATCAATGGACGATGTACTTGATGGCGGACGCGATTATTTGTCACTCGAGGAGATACAATGCGAACTGCTTACAATGCTTAAGACGGCTGGGCCGTGGTTCAAGGAGTACGGCATTCGCTACAGCCTCTCCGATGGCTCACTTCTGGGCGCAGTGCGTCACAAAGGGTTTATCCCCTGGGACGACGACCTGGACATATACATGCCGCGTCCTGACTACGAGAAGTGGCTGGAGCACGCTGACGAGTTCAAGGCAGCAACGGGCTTGGGTATTAAGACCTGCCGTGACGGCTCGTACCACTATGCGTTCTCGAAGATGACAAACCCCGCTATACGCGCCCAGGAAGTTTCGGTCGAGGGGTTCTACGAGGGCTACCTGTGGATAGACGTATTCCCCATCGATGGGGTGCCCGATGACGGTAGTGAATACGAGAAGCTTGTCAGTTGGCGTTGGTTCAGGGAGAAGCTGATCAACCTGGCTCTCACCAAGGGCAGCAAGAACAAGTGCAAAGCAGCCTTCAAGGGCGTAACGCAGCCGGTCTTCCGTTTGCTTGTGAACCCTGTGAAGCTCGCCAATAAAATCGATGCGCGCTGTAAGGCTACTCCCTTCGAGACCGCCGAGCGTGTCGCGTGTCCGGTTTACGGTTGCACATTCAAAGGCAAGTCCATTCCCCGGGAAGGGTTCGAGCGCACAGTGATGATGCCCTTCGGTGACACGATGCAGCCCTGTATGTCGTGCTGGGACGAGTACCTGAGAAAGAGTTACGGCGACTACATGCAGCTGCCCCCAGAGGAAAAGAGATGGCATCATCCCCAAAAAACCTGGCGAGTAGAATAGTAGCAAGACAGGAGACAGACGATGGCTGAAGAGCCAATTTATTTATTTGACCTCGACTCGACGATAACCCAGCAGGAAATACTGCCGACGATCGCCGAGTCCGTCGGGCGCGGCGAGGAGATGCGCGACCTGACTGAAAAGTGCATGAGTGGGGGGCTCCCCTTCCGAGAGAGCTTCCTTTCACGGGTTGACTTGCTGAAAGATGTGCCCGTGGCTGATGTGTCCAATGCGATAGCCGGGATACCCGTGCACGAGGAGGTGTGCGCCTTCATGCGTGAGCGCAAGGGCCGCTGCTTCGTGGTAACGGGCAACTTAGACGTGTGGATAGCTGGCCTTATCGAACGAATAGGACTGACAGGCAGCGTTTTCTGCTCGCGCGGAATCGTTTCGGACGGTCGACTCTTGGGTGTTGCCAGTGTTATTGATAAACGTCTGACGGTCGAGCAATTTGTTGGACCGCTCGTGGCGGTGGGCGATGGCAGCAATGATGCTGACATGATTTCGATGGCCGAGATAGGCATCGGATTCGGTGGCGTACGCCGAATAGCGCCTTCGGTACTCGAAGTGTGCACGCATGCGATCTACGAGGAGAGCCGCCTGGTCGACTTCCTCAGGCGACTGAGCTAGGGAGAACGAGAGATGGCAATATCTAAAACTGTAATTATCAGCTGCGCGGGTATGGGCAAGCGCCTGGGTCTTGGTACTTCGAAATGCTTGGTGGACGTTGCCGGCGAGTCGCTAATTATGCGTAATCTGAAAATGCTCGATGAGGTTGACGATGTTCGCGTGGTTGTTGGCTTCCAAGCCGAGAAGGTTATCGAGGCTGTTAACGCCTACCGCACCGACGTGACGTTCGTGTTCAACCACGATTTCGCGCACACGAACACTGGCGATTCGGTGCGTCTGGCCGCCAAGCACGCTAACGATTACATTCTCACCATCGACGGCGACCTGTTACTGCATCCCGAAGACATGCGAAAGGTCATCGAGGCAGACGGTGAGTTTGTGGGCGTGACCGCCCCCGGCACCGACAATCCCGTACTCGCCGACGTAGAGGGAACAGACGTGGTCGGCTTCTCGCGCGAGCACGGGCAGTACGAGTGGACGGGCGTGACGCAGGTTAAGGCGGATAAGATCCTCGACGGATCGGGACACACCTACCAGCTGATCGAGCCCTTCCTCCCCATGCCCTATATATACCTGCGCACCAAGGAGATCGACACCCCCGATGATTACGACCGCGCAGTGCGCTGGGTGAAGGGAGGCTACTCCGACGCGCTGACCGTGGGCGTCGTTGGCGGTATGGGCTCCTATGCCACCGTGGGCTTCTTCAAGCGCCTGGTCGACGCGTTCCCTGCCCGTTACGAATGGGAACGTCCCAGAATCCTTATAGACAACCGTTGCACGATGCCGAGCCGCGTTCGCGCCATCCTTTACGGCGAGCGACGCGACGAGTTGGTGCGCCAGCTGGCCGAATCGGTCAAAAATCTCGTGGGGGGGGGTTCCACTCATGTCTTCCTAGCCTGCAACACCTCGCATGTTTTTCTCGATGAGATAAAGGCGCTCGCACCCGAGGCTGCAGGATACATCGTGGACATGATCGCCTTGTTGGCAGCGGACACCGCAAGCAGGGGAGTTAAGCGAGCATTCCTGTTAGCAAGCGAGGGGACGATAGCCTCTGGCATTTACCAGGATCGCTTCGGTTGCGAGGGCGTGGAAGTGGTACCTGCAGGTGACGGAATGCAGGAAAGGCTACGCGGATTCATCGAGGTGGTGAAGCAGAGCAAGGTGAACAATGCAGCCAAGGCGGAGTTCGCGGCATTTGTGCGCGAGCTGGACGAGCCCATCGTCATCCTTGGTTGTACCGAGCTGCCGCTGCTGGCTGATAGCCCCATCGAGGGCGTGGAACTGCTCGATCCGATGCAAGCCGCCATCGACTATGTGGTGCGGGTCGGGGCTGAGGTGAAGCGGCCCATTAGGTAGGCGGCCCCGTCTTGCCGTTGTTCATTGTCACGTAGGTAATAAAGCGTTGGTAACATTTGATTTAGGAAACAACCTTTGAACAAGACAAATACTAAACAAATGGGAGAGGGCTGTAGTCGGGGGGCTTCTCCGAGGATTGGGTGGATTGACTGCTCGCGAGGCATTGCGATGCTTTTCGTCATTCTTGGCCACTGCTACATCGGGCTTGAGGATCCAGTAAATCGTTTCATCCTTTCCTTCCATATGCCGGTGTTTTTCTTCCTGTCCGGTATGTGCACCAAGACGTCAGACGGATCCTTCAGGGCTTGGACGATCAAGAAGGCACACAGCCTGCTCATTCCACAGCTGACGCTCGCGGCAATCGTGTTCGTCTACGCTGTGCTCTCACAGGGTTTCTCAGTGACGGTGATTGTGAACTCGCTTCTAGTGTGGTTCCTTCCGACTTTGTATCTCAGCTTGCTAGCGTTTTACTGGCTTGCGAGGGCTTGCGGGGACTCGATAAAGGTTTGGGTCGTCGTGCTTTGCGCTGTGGGCTTTGCGGCGCCGATTGCAGACCTCCTGAACATTGCGGTTTGCCCCATTTACCCCGAGACAGTTCTCGCTGGGCTGTTCTTCTTCTGCCTCGGGCATGTTTGGCAGTTGCTGGATTGCAAGGTTTCGATCGGGAAGCCCGCCAAGAGGGTTGTGATAGTTTTGTTGGCCCTAGTGCTTTTCGCGCTTTCCCAGCTGAATGTGCCAATCGCCATGTACGAAGGCGAGTTTGGCTTCTGGCCGCTTTTCTACTTTACTGCTTTGATCGGAACGGTGTGGGTGTGCCTGCTCGGACGGTTGCTCGAAGGCGTTTCTTTCTTTACTTGGTTTGGACAGGTCAGCGTTATCGCATTTGTGCTCCACTTTCGTCTTATCTCGTTATTACGGGCTGTGACGGTGCGGGTCCTTCCTTTAGCTGGGATTTATCTTGATTCGAACGGAATGGCGTTGCTGCTGTTCATTTTGGCCATGGCCATCTTGATACCGCTTGTCGACTTCTGCGAAAAGCATGTCGGGTTCCTGTTCGGAAAAGAGAAGCTCAAGTAAGAACTGCATTTTATTGTTAAAGAATAAATCCCGGGGCGCATCGTTTCTCAAAACGCGCCCCGGGATAATTTGTTTTTCTAACAATTTTGATAAGGGGTGATGCCGCACCACCCCTGCAGACGGATCCTATCTGTCGCGCGCCTGATTGACCCTGAAAAGGTAGACGTGCCGCTCGAGATAGGCCTGGAGGTTTCTATGCGAAGACCCCGTGAAGCGCCAAATGCAGCGCTTGAGCTAGGAGCACAGGTCGTTCACCATCTCCATCCGTTCCAGGCGCACAGGGTTGTTCACGTCAGCCCTGTGCGCCTCACTCTCGAGCCTGCCGTCCCTGACCAGTATGCCATGCGCCCTCTCCAGGTCGTGGATGAGCAGCGACCCGTGTGCCATCCTGCAGCCTATGGAACCCCTTCGGGGCGCTCGTGGCGGGCCTTGTCGCCGGTGAGTTCCAGCTGCTCAAAGAAGCCGTCGACGAGAGGCGCTGCCGCGAGGAGGTCGGCGTGGGCACGCTCGTCGAGGCAGCAATCCTATCGGACGGACCTGAAATGTCCGGGGTACGGCGCTCGTGGCGCCTGGATGGACGGTTCCATCACTGCCGGCGTCCCGAAGTGGCGCTGCCGCTGCTGCGGCGGGAGGTTCACCTTCCTCAAGGGCGCCGTCCTCGAGCACTGCCGCAATCCCTTGCCACCTGGGTCTCCTTCCTCAAGGTCATAAGCCACAACTTCCCCGTCGAGTGCGCGGCCGAGCCGAGCGGCGTCACCCACAAAACGGCCTTCGAGTGGCGCCACCGCGTGATCGCCACGGTATCCGGCTACAAGGACCGGATCGTGCTGCGCGACACCGTCTGGGTGGACGAGACCTACGTCAACGACACCGACCTCTCCAAGGGCTACGGGCAGGTCTGGAAGAGCGGCCTATCCCGCCAGAAGCTGTGCATCTGCGTCGCCATCGACATCCACAAATACCTCGTCGAGGTCGTCTGCGGCCACGGGAAGCCCAGCTCGGCACAGAAAAGGAGTTCGCTCTTCTCATATGGATCTGTCCCATTCGCCCGGACACCCATCCGGAGAAATTGTCACCAAACATAGATCCGGGTGGGCACTCGAGTGAATTCTTTGTTTGGCTGGAAAAGGCGCAGCATTCGGGGAACCTGCGCCCCCGAATGCTGCGCTTGTTTTCTAGGCTTTTAGATATCCGAATTACTCGATAGTCACGATCCGATGGTCGGGATCCATCAAATGAGAGGTCATGTGCGTCAATCATCGTGCTGTGGGTGTGTAAGCGATATGCCAGCGGCGGTCATCTCTGGCCATCTTCGCGTTTGCACTCGCAAGGCAAGGATTAAGGTCTGCCGCCTTAATTGGCATTGACGCGTCGACGGTAGTGTCAAGTAAGTTGGTGTAATTGGCTCTTTGGCCCCTGTGTCCAGGATCCGGAATCTATCGATATCCTAGGTAGAGTCCACCCTGTCGGCAAGCTCAAGGCTGGATTCGACCATCTTCCTGGCGGTCTTCTCCAGCTTGGCCCAGTCATGACGGCCCGAGGCGCCCTTCCGGAGCGCCGCGTCGTGCATCTCGGCCATCTTCCTCTCCGAGAAGTAGCGCGAGCCGGACCATGTCTCGGCCTGGTCGCACATGACGGCGCCCACGAGCCTGAGCAGCGAACCCTCCGGCGGGAAGACCTGCACCACGCGCGAGTGGCGCTTGATTTCCCTGTTGGCGCGCTCCTGCACGTTGTTGGTGCGCAGGCGCTTCCAGTGCGACGGCGGGAAGTCCAGGTACGCGAGCGCGTCGGGCTCCGCCTCGAGCACCCTCGCCGTCCTCGGGCAGCACCCCTCCAGCATCTCGCACGCCACCATATAAGGTACTGAATGCAGAGCGATAATTGTAGTATTGCCAATTGATTCTTGATAGCGGAGGAGACAATGGGTCTAACGAATCTACCTGAGTACATCTCGGCGATTGTGGCAATCATCGCATTGCTCATTTCTTGTTCCCAAGCTCGTCTCAGTAATAAACAGTCTCTATTTAATCGACGTTTAAATATATGGATAAACGTCGATAAGCTCATGAGCGTTTACGCAAATAACGCGGAGAACTTAGAACATGATGACGAACCGCAAATGGCTATCGACCTACTATTTGTATGACTGACTAACACCACGTACCTGCAATCAATTTCAGCCTCAATTAATAAGGTGTTTGATGCCGACCTTCAACTCAAATTGCATTTAAAACTTGATGAAATGAGATCGCTCGCCATGGAGGCGAGATTTTGCTTCAAGGGAAAGAGTGGGGAGGCAATTGCCGAATTCCTAGACGCTTATCTATCCCTTTTATTTTCAATGTATCAGTATCAGATTCTATTTAATAAGACGCTCCAGAATGCAAGGGAATATCAATGGACGCTTGAACAGGCTTCTGAAAAGCTATGCGAGCTAGAACAGCGGCAAGAACTCTTTGAGAAAGAAAATGCTCTTGCCGCTTCATACTCGACTCTATGTCAGCAAAACAAGCGGGGAGCAATTCAGCGGCAAATAAAACTAGCAGGTCCTAATTGGTGCTGGATGAATTGATGGATTACGGGATGATTAGTAGTGCAACGGTTCAGATGACGCGACTTACCGCACCTACCCCAAGCTGCGGTAAGTCGCGTCGGCCATCAGGATATGGCGCACCGCGCTTTCGATCGGGTCCCATCTGCCCCTGGCCTGGTTGACCCGGAAGAGGTAGACGTACCAGTCGAGGTAGGCCGGCAGGTTCCGCGGCGACATCCCCGTGAAGCGCCAAAGGTAGCGCTTGAGCCAAGAGCACAGGTCGTTCACTGTCTCCATCCGGTCCAGGCAGACCGGGTCGTTCTCATAAGCCCTGTGCGCCCCGCTCTCGCGCCTGCCGTCCCTGACTAGCGCGCCGTGCGCCTGCTCGAGGTCGTGGATGAGCAGCGACCCGGGCGCTATCCTGCCGCCCATGGCCTTCCTCACGCGCGCCGAGCTGGGCTTCCCGTGGCCGAGGACGACCGCGACGGGATTCTTATGGACATCGAAGGCGACTCAGACGCACGGCTTTTGACGGGTTAGACCACGCTTATGCACCTGTTCGTAACCCTTGGAGGGGTCTGTGTCGTTGATGTGGGTCTCGTCAATCCAGAAGGTGTCGCACAGTATAAACCGGTCCTGGTAGCCGGTTACCGTGGCGATCGCGCGTACCGCCACTCAAAGTCCGTCTTGTGGCCGACGCCACACAGCTCGGCAGCGCACTCGACGGGGACGATGGGGCGCATGAGTCTAATGAAAGTGACCCAGACAGGGAGTACCTTTCGGCAGTGCTCAAGAATGGCGCTCGTGAGGGAGGTGAGCCTCCCGCCGCAGCCGCGCGTCTCGTCGACGGCTTCTCAGTGCAGCAGGAACTCGTCGGCGGTGAGGCCCGCCACGAGCGCCCCGAAGGGGTTTGCCTTTCCCATATGGATCTATCCCATCTGCCCGAGCGCCCGCCCGGAGGGATTGTCGCCAAACAAAGATCCGGGCGGGCGCTCGGGCAAATTCTCTGTTTGGCTCGGAAGGACATAGCATTCGGGGGCCTTGCGGTCCCCGACTTATCACCTGTTATCTAAACTGGTAGAAAATCAACAATAACGAATTAATCGATCCCTGGGGACAATATTAGTTCCCTAGGGATCGATTTCAATTATTGCGCTAATTTTCGTAGTTGAAGCATCAGTACGTTTGTAACTAGAAGCAAATATTACTTCTAATGCACTATCTATTCCATATGTTTAGCATGACAATTGGTACAAACAATCGAACGTGAAAGAGGACATGAAGATGGAGAAGGGGATTGGCTATTACGAACATGATATCAAGGTTAGGTTTACAGAAGAACGGATAAACAAATCATCGAATTGGCAGTGGCTAATTGAATGCACTGAAGAGCGCTTCTCTGCACCCAAAGAAATCACTTCAGTAAATGAATTTCTAGGCGTATTGACAACGCTTCATGAGCCCTTTGATTTTCTTGCTAGCGTCGTCGATTTGGTTGGCGATTTCAAACCAGATATTTCATCAATGTGGCTGGTGAAGTTGTACGATTGCGTTCTCCTTAGAAGCGGAATGACCAAGCCAGAAGATTATGACGAACATGTTGGGTTTTTCGGCATGCTTGGCGTAGCGTCCTATGCAACTTTCCTTTTCAATAAATTGACTGGCAGAAATGCCCTTATTGATACCCGTCCCATTTTTTATTCAAATCTCCATCAGCTGTATGACTTTACTGCACTAAACGATGAATGGTCAAAACTTGAATACTTAACCGGGAGAATCAATTTAACGGGAATTGAACTAGTTACCGAAACGCTTCGGCGCAATTTTAAGTGCGTCGATGCACCAATCAAATGCGATAGCGTTATTAAACTAATGGATGACAACTTTGATGCTGATTTCCTCAGTTTTAAACACGTTGATCGGGAGCTTTTTCAAACATGGCAGGAGGCTCTTCTTTGCGATGCTTTTAGGAGTTCTTACCAAAATAGAAAACTTACTCCAATGATCAGCCTTGGTGAAGGTGAAAAATCGTCATATAGCTCTGCATGGACAGAAGGCATGTTTTTAAAAGCAAAGGATGTCTTTGACGATGAACGTGCGATTTGCTTACTTGAGTCTATAGAATTTGCGAAATGGAATGAAATTCCTTCGACCCGTAGCCAAAGCATTCTGGTTGAACTAACCATAAATCATACCAAGCGAATAATAGACAATAGTGAACCGTTGTACCTTATTCAGTGCACAGCGATTGATATTGTCACTCAGCTAAAGAGGAAATCGTTATTTTGCAAAGAAGCTCAGACAGCCTATTTTCGAAGCATGAATGAACTTCTAAAAGACCGTACTGATTACAACGATCTTCGTTATATGTCGGAACATTCAATTCCGATGACAAAGGAGCAAATAGCTCTATTTAAAACGAAATGCCAAGATTTCTTTGCCGAAAATTTAAAGAAGGTCAATACTGCACACGACCTGTTGGCCCTATTTGAAAACCCCCTAAGCGCTAAATACTGCAGTCAGCAGGATGCAGCGTGCGCACTCGACTTATTCTATAAGCACACAGGGCATAGCGATGTTGAAACTGCGGAGCTGTTCTATTCCGCAATGATGTTTTTATTAGATGTTTTGAGCAATCCTGGAGTGAATAACAATTGGGCAAAAAAATTAATTATAGCTCTTAGACATACTTGGCAAGATAGATACTACAGTCAAGTTGTATCGGGAATGCATTGCTTTACGCGAGAATTCTCCATTCCAAACACGGAAATCAAAATGCTAAATAAGCAGTTTCTAGAATCACCCCACGGATTTGCACAATCTTTATTACAGCTTTCCGATGATTCAATTTCATCCAGCTTAGAGGACATGTCAAAGTACTTAATTGCTTACCTTTTTGGCAAGACAACAGTCAGTGAATTCTATCCCAATCACGTTCACGTAATAATAGAAGATGATGCGCGCTCGATCGATAAAATGATTGCAGATGAAGTCAAACGGGTTTACAAGGAGCGTTCTTATCGCTTCATCAATCATCTTAGCGAGCAAGTTATGCTTGACGGTTTCTTTGAAAAGCTCAACAGGAATATCCAGTTGGTTTGCAGCATGGTTGTCATAGAGCCCGTTTATGACAAGGTGGTTACACTTGCTCCAAGTCAATACGAGCTTTTGCCCAATCCTGGCAACAGGCCGACCCTCGGTCATCTTACGCAGCTATTTCCTATTCTTGAAAATACTATTAGAAACATAGGAGAGATGTTTTCCATTGTTCCCTTCCAAGCAAATAGGGATTCCTTTAACAAGCTTAGGGAAGTATCAGGCGTCTTGGCTGACCTCATAGGAAGCGTTCGTGAACTTACGGGAACTATCCAAGGATGCGGAGAGTTCCTATTTGTCTACTTAGTTATGTACTCTTCTAACGGATATAACATCAGAAACGATTGCATCCATGGTCGTCAATACCAAGGTTCCGCAGATGTCGCTTTCGCCTACAGACTTACCGTGATCTGCACCTATATGATGCTAAAAAGGTTGCAGGGGCTTGAAACAATTGTTGAGAATGAGGTAGACAGCATAGACCAGGAGGAGATCGTATGTCAAAGTCGACGATTTTTTGGATTGACAGCTTTTAATGCGATACATTCTTCTCTCAAAAAACTCAAGAACTGTCTGAGGATTCCGATTACTTTTGAACGGTAATTACCCCCCCCCGAGAGTAAAGATTAATGCGGCCGTATGATGTTACGAAGTGGATTATGGGCCTTAGTGACAGCTGAACTATATTGAAGACCCCTCCTTTCACCGATTGGCAAAACGATTTACACCTAATTATTGGCACTTCTCCGGGGCATTTTCTTTCTTCTCGGCTTGATCTCGCTAAACTAATAACTGCTGCTACCAGGGCATTTTCTGGTGCACATTCTATTGGCTCCTGCGAGATCGGAGCGGGTATGTTTGCTGCCGAGTCCTACACCAGCCGTCATTACTTTGCGATTGTTGCCATGGCCTGCCTATGCGTTTTGCTGGGCGGGCCTTCTTATGCCGCGGGCGCGGAGAGCCTCATCATCGCAGGCGCGACGTACTACGAGCCGGGCGTGTCGGGACCCGGCTGGACCTGGACCGATGCCTACCACCTGGAGCTTAACGGCTACGCGGGCGAGGCCATCGGCGCCGACGGCGACCTGGTGCTGACGCTTGCCGGGCAAAACTCCGTGACGGAGTCGCATGTGCCCGATGCGGACATCACGCTGTGCGGCATGGAGGTGTGGGGCAACCTGACGCTTCGCGGTACTGGGACCCTGACGGCGACGGGCTCGCAGTGCGGGATCCACGCCTCGCAGGCGCTCGTGGTGGAAGGATGCACCGTCGATGCCCGGGCGGGCGGGGCCGATATTACGGAAGAGGCGGTCGCCGGCGTGATCGCAGGCGACCTGGCCGTGCGCGGCGGCGGGCGCGTCGTTGCCGCGGGCGTCGGGTCCGGAGCGGGTGTGCACGCCTACGGCGTGTATCTGCAGGATGCGGGCCTTGGCGATGGCGCGGCCGGCTGTCGGCTTTCCGTCGACGCTTCGTGGCTTGACGCGGCCGGTGCCGATGGCGGCATTGCGTGCACAGGCGGGTCGCTTGTGTCCGCACGATTTGTGACGCCAGCCGGTGGGGCTTTTGCTGCTAGCGGCGTGGTGGATGCCTCCGGTGCCGTGGCACCGCATGTGGTGATTGAGCCCGATGTCGCCACGCCGCCGGCGGGGGAGACCGACAGGGGCGAGGTGACTGGCGATAGCGCGGACAAGTCTCCCGCCGATTCAAGCCCCGCTGCTGGAGAGCCCACCACGGGGCCCACGGCAAATCCCGTGCTGAAACCTACGGCCACGCCAACTAAGACATCAACGACGTCCAAGACGACGGTAACCAAGACCACGGTGTCCACGTCCTCCAAGCCCAAGACCGCCACCGCGGCCACTGCGGTACTCCCCAAGACCGGCGACACCAACTGGATCGCCGCTTCCGTGACGCTTTTCCTGTTGGGAACAGTGTTTCTAGCCGTCGCATATCGCTGCCAAGGCCCCGTTTAAGCGAGACCAGGGGAGGGGTGAATGCAGCTATTGCAGAAGCCTTTAGCCTTCCACTAAATCAATTTCTTAGAGATTGGTACCGTATCAGCCATCGCTGCGACGGAACTATTTTGTTCAGCTCAACTGCCTCTCGATCCATTACCGATGTTGAGCCTTACACCCTATCTGCCAGAGCGATAAGATAATTGCAATTCAAATACTGCCGTTTATAAAGCTCCATTTGGATCCAATTGCCTATATCACTGGAGTCATACCATGAGGAACTACTATCAAATTAAAACCGTCGCTTCGGCCCCTCCAAGGAGGCAAATTCAGGCAGGAAAGGTCATTTGCGTTAGCGGGCTTATATTTATCCTTGGCAGCCCATTTATAGCTTGGCCGCTCAGCGTTGGCGTAAATCGCGTGCCGTCTTTCCCCTTGATATTTTTCGGCTTGTTCTTGGATGGTCTCCTAATTATCTTGATCGCTTCGAAGCAGCAAGAAGCACTTCTTAAACTACGCCAATCGCTCCTAGAAGATGATCCTCAAATCGCCGCAAGCGCCGAAGAGTTTATGGCTCAGCGAAAGGCCCTGACACAGCAAGGCGAAATTACTGGCATCTTCATTGTCCATAATGCAACCAAAGATCTGTACTACGTAGGCCAAAGCGAAAAAGCGATTGACCGGGCGGCCATACAGTTTCTCGGTAGGGGCAATTGCGATATGAATGCCGACTACAAATACGGTGACTCATTCAACGTGCGAATAATCCCGCTGTCGGGAAGCGGCTACGATAGTCTCAATGAGCTAAAACGCGCAGCGATACAAGCGCTCGAGGCTGCTGGCGAGGAGCTTTATTAAGGGCGAATGTTAGGATAAATGAAATGGCAAGCTCAAATAACACAGGCAACAACGAGGAATTAACGCCGTCCGTCGAAGAAACGCCTCTAAACGATTCTGGCTCTATTGTCAGAGTACAATCTTACTCGTGGATCTGGTTTATCAATAAGGAACTTATCCACGACATAGATCCCGTCCAATGCGGCAAATGGATGTTCTTCTTCTCTCCATTCAAAACCGCCCTCATGGACGACATTGTCGGAACCGCAGTTCTTGATGGCGTCGTCGTAGAGGCCAAATACTCCAATCCCGAAACACTCATCGCGGCGGGCTCGAAACAAGGTGTCTGTTGCTTTTACTTAAACGGCAACGATAAAGAAAGCCATAAGAGGGTACTGAGCTACATGTTGGAAAACGGGTTGATCAGGAAGACAAAGACCGGAAAGCTTTATAACATTTCGTTCAAGTACGACTCTGAGACCTATGCGGGAAAGTACAAGGGGAGCGGCTTCTCCGGAAAGATAAAGCTCGCGGACTTCGTTGACCTGGTGACGGGAGAGTTTATTTAGGACAGCGGGGCGGAGTAATGAACTCTGCTTATGCTAGGGATGACGGGACCATTCGCGTAGCCGTCGAGCGTCCGGTTGGCCTTGGCTTTGACCATACGGAATGCTTCTTGCCTACGGTTAATTGGTTCAATGTCGAAGGTTTTTCTACTGACGATCTGGATTTTATGACCGAGTTCGTTAGATCAAACGCCCCATTTATCTTCGAGCTTGCAGAACGGCAAAAACCGGATCGGCGGTTTCGGCGCTGGCCCCCTGACGTTCTACTGTTGAACGGCAAATAACCCATGATTTCGCCTACCGACATATCCACCTCCGCCTCTCGCGTGCTTGCTCAATACGACGTCAGCGAAGCATATTTATTTGGTTCGTTTGCCCGAGGCGAGCAAAGGCCCGATAGCGATATTGACTTGCGCCTAGTCTGCGGCAACACCATGACGTTCGGCGCGCTTTACGAACTCTCCCATGAGCTCGAGAAGGTACTTAGACGATAGGTTGATATCGTCACCAACCCACCAGAGCACACGCGCCGCCCTTCCGCAAAAGTATCGAGCAAGATGAGGTGCGCATCTATTAAGTAACATGTGCGGGACGATGAGTTTACGAATACCATCCTGCTACCTGATCCTCCCGATGTACTCAACGTTGAGAGCCTAAAGGCCATCCGCGATGGGGATGCGTTAATAGCCACGGGAAAGCCCAGCCGGTCTAACGCCAAAATAGCTCGCCACCCAATCGAGGGTTTACTTCGCGTTATACAGCTCTACGAGCAGATCCGACTCGACCTACGCCGTACCTCGGTCTCTTCGGCATTGGCGCTCGCAAAGACCCTAAACTGCGTCATCGAAGACCCTGTCAGGCAACCGGTTACTCTGGAGTACGATTCGAACCCCGTTCATCCGAAACAATCAATAGTAAGAATATTGCTGTTTAACTTTCCTTTACGTACGTATTTAAATGAAACTATAATACGTATTAGAGAAAGATTTTAAAGGAGGTTGCTATGGTTGCCGTGATAGACAAGAAACTCGTTTTCGGACGTGAACAGGTGCTAACTTCGACGCAGGCAAGCAAAAATTTTGGCGAAGCGAGACGTCGCGCTCGAAGAGAGCCGCAATTTGTCTCAGACAGGAACGATGGCATCGATACTGTTATCGTTGGCTTCGACGAGTTCGAAGCGATGGCGGTCGAACTCGAACAGCTCCGAGAGGAGCGCCTGCACGCTATAGCCGCTGCAAGGCTCGCGCAGGGCGACACTGATTCGAATCGCAAGGGCATTCCGTTCTCCGATACCGTGGGACGTGAGAGGTTCGAGGCCATGCTAGAAGCCGAGGCGACCGATCCCATTTCCGACGAGGAGCTGTTCGAGTGAGTGTGGCTAGGTTTAAGGTTAAGTTTTACGACAAGACTGCCGAAAAAGAGTATCTGTCACTCGATGGCTCGGTTCGCGCTATGGTGGACAAAGGCATTGCGCGTCTTGCACTTCGGGCCGATGAAATTGGCAAGCCGCTTTCGGGTCTTCTTGCAGGTTGTAGGGAACTTAAGTTTCGCACTGATGGCATTCGCGTAATTTATTGCATCCGCGATGGGCACGTCGAAGTAGTTCAAATCATCGCAATAGGTGCAAGGGACAAGGGCAAGGTTTTCGACCTGGCATCTAGACGCTTGGACAGCGATGATTGATTGCCTCAAGAATATCAATTTAGGTTGCATGGTCGAAATGCCCGGGTTAAACGCTCGGATTCAGTCAGCAGATGGACGGCGTGATGAAAACGTTAAATGCAACGACATGCCCTGATAGTTGTTGCAGCAATTATCCTGAAAGCATGACTTTTGACAACTGTACAGCAGACGCAACCGACCCTATCGCGCCGAAAGCACCCCGCACTTTACCCGATGATCTGGACAGCATCGCCCTGATCGACGAGGCCATTCAGTCAAATATTGCGGACATGCCCAACGCGCTCAGGCTCTTGGAGAACTCATGATGGCGTTCGCATCGTTGGTGCTCGATGATGCTAGATTGCTCGGGGCCATGGTCGCGGCCGTCATGAGCATGCTATGCAGGCTCATGACGATCGGACGCTGTTATACGACCGACGCCGCAGGGGACCGGGCTGCGCTCAAGCTCGGACGCGTCGAGTCCGTGCTGGCGGGTGCGCAGTTCTACGGCGGCCGGATCTAGCTACTGCTGCCGCTGTGCCTGACCGTCGACAAGCCCGAGCTGGCGCCGGCCATCCACCGCGAGGACGGTTTCTACGCGCACGCACCTGCCTCACGCTCGACATGGCCTACAACAACGCGCGACTGATCTGCCGCCCCGAGACCTCATGGATTAAGCGATAAATGCTGGTTTAACTGCGGTTTTTCCGATTGCTTTGATTGTGTTGGCTTGGCTAGCACCCACGAATTTAAAATCGAGGGCAAAAAGTTCTTGGTAAACCACGCGCGGCTATGTTAGTATCTCTTTTGCCGAAAGGCGACGGGCGATTGGCTCAGGGGTAGAGCATATCCTTCACACGGATGGGGTCACAAGTTCGAATCTTGTATCGCCCACCATCAAAAGTGCAGGTCAGAGGTGTTATGCCTCTGGCCTTTTTCTTTTTGGAACCAAAATCGAAGCGAAGTTACCTAAGGCGTTATATGTTACGCAGTACACCTTAGGTGTCGTCATTGCGCGTTTTGCAAAATGCGTCTGCGTTCATTCATTGAATTTCCTGCGTAATCTATGTGCAATTGTGGAGACAGAGACCGCTGGCTCACAGCTTGTACCAGCGCGTTCATGCCTATGGCGGCTTTTCAACGGATTGCGCCAAGCTTTTGGTCAGTGTTTGGTCAGCTTCCCGTACTTACCCGCATGATGCGCCAGTAGATAATCGACCTTACCCGCAATCCGCAAGGTCCGAGGCCGAAACCAGGGGAGGCGCAAATGGACGAAATCGTCTGCGCAAACACTGCATTCCGCTATTGGCGCTGCCCACCGCAGGTGCGCGACCTCTACCCGCGCTTACCCAGCTCCGAAGATGGCTGGCGAGCTCTATCCCAAGCCCCTTTTGTAACCGATGTCCTCAAGACCCCGATTATCGCTGTTGCTTCGCCAGGTTGTTGTAATCACCACTCGGGATTGCGCTCTACTATTCGCTGGGAAGGGGCATCGGATGCCGGCACAACAATCGACACTCATTTAGGCTTTAGTGTCACCAATCCACTTAACACGTTATTTACTATGACACGCTTTGTGTCCCAAATAGATCTCGTACTGGCCATGTACGAACTTTGCGGCTGGTTTTCTGTTTTCGAGCCGGTTCCCGCTGCCGAAATGCAGCTAAAAATGGCGGTAGAGGAGAATCGCAATTCCAGCACGCAGGATTTGTTCGAACTAAGAGAGGGCGAAGACGAGGTTCCTTGGAAACGAGTTTATGCCCGCGCAACCGTTAAGGACCCAGATAATGATAGCCAAACGAGCAAGCGTGAAGATGGAAGAGAGGTTACGAAACTCAAAGGTACTTCTCTCTGGATGAGAAAGCCGCTCATCGAACTGAGCGACCTGCATCGTTTCGCCGACAAGGTCAAAAGTCAAATGTGGGGAAAGCAGTTTTATGATGCCGCTCAGCAGGTTATCGGCATTGCTGCGTCTCCGCTCGAGGTCGCTGGGGTCCTGCTTCTAAGTCGTTCTCGACGTCTAGGTGGTGCAGGATTCAGATACGTGTACCTCAACGATTTAACCCCTCTATCCATGGCGGCCCAAAGCATCGCAGGTCAAAAGGTTTGCTATGGCGACATCGTGATCGTAAATCCGATTCTTATGAAAGGGGCAATTATCGAAATCCAAGGTGAAGTCATTCATGGCTCAGGTGCAATACTTGACCACGATGCGGAACGCATGACTGCGTTGCAGAGCATGGGATTCGATGTATTCCTGGTGACTCACGATATGCTCAACGATTCAAAGCAGCTAGACACCATCGTCAGAAGTGTCTGCGACCGTTTAGGGATTCGCTATAAAGCCAAAACTGAGGCAATGAAGTGCGCCGAGACGAGACTGCGAGCAAATGTTTTGTGCAACTGGTTGGAAATCGGAAATTAGCCGGCGACAAGGCGCTAGAACTACCTAGTTTGCCTGTTAGTGAATTAATGTCATTTCAAAACTATGCCGGATTACGGGGCTGGACCCGGGCCGGCCGTCCATGCCCTGCATTTCACGGAATGCGCAAGTCGTCTACCTGCGGTTTTGAT
>NZ_QRWU01000006.1:0-109984 GCF_003459795.1 Collinsella sp. AF18-8LB | reverse complement strand
GACCCGCTCGGCCGCCGGTGCCGCCTGCTTCTGCTCGTCCGCAGGCTCGGGCGCGGGCTCCGGGTCGCCAAACGGCAGCGAAGGCTGCACCACGCCGCCCGGAAGCTTGGCCTCAACCTTGGGCTCGCCCAGCAGCTTGCCGCGACGACGGCGAGCCGGCTTCTCGGCCTCTCGCGCGGCCTCGGCAGCCGCCTCGCGCGCCTTCTCGGCAACAAACGCCGCGGCCGAGGTATCGAGCTGCACCGTTGCATGTGTGCGGGTAGGTGCCGCGACCTCGCCGGCGTGCATCACGATGACGCCGCAGGTGCTTGTCGCGACAAACTCGACCATCTTGGGGTCGGTGAAGCCCGTCACGTCGTTGACGATCGAGGCACCGCAGCGCACGGCCGCCTTGGCAACCGCCACGTGGCGTGTGTCGATCGAGACGATGGCGCCCTCTTTTGCCAGCGCGCGCACCACGGGCAGCACGCGACGAGCCTCCTCGTCGGGATTGACCGGGGTAAAGCCGGGGCGCGTGGACTCGCCGCCTACGTCGATGATGTCGGCGCCGGCGTCGAGCATCGCCAGGCCGTACTCGATAGCGGCATCCGCATCGAAGTGCTCGCCGCCGTCGCTAAACGAATCGGGCGTCACGTTGAGGACGCCCATGATGCGCGGACGGTCAAAGCTGAGCTCGTACTTTCCGCACCGCCATGTCTTGCTATCGTTCGCCATGAACATCCTCCTAAAATGCCCACGCCGCCGCGCTTGGGCGCTGGCGGCGGGGTCGTTTTGCAATCAGTCTTTCTATTGTATCCGCGTGCGCGGGCTAGAACGCAAACGCGGCCGCGATGTCGCAAGAAATCAGCAGGTCGGCATTTGCATCCTGATCGGTGGGAGCGAGATTGCAAATGGCCAGCGTATCGCCGGTAAAGCAGCGCGTAAGGCCCGCCGCCGGATACACCACGAGCGAAGTCCCGCCCACAATAAGGGCATCGGCCGCGGCGATGGCGGCAACGGCGCCGGTCAGCACATGCTCGTCGAGCGGCTCCTCGTAGAGCACCACATCGGGCTTGATGCGGCCGCCGCACACAGGGCACGCGGGCACGCCCGCGGCATCCTCGTGATCGCGCGCACAGATCCACTCGGCGCTATAGACTGCGCCGCACGCCTGGCAAATGTTGCGGTGGACCGAGCCGTGCAGCTCGAACACGCGCTGCGAGCCGGCCATCTGATGAAGGCCGTCGATATTTTGCGTCACCACGGCGCTAAGCTTGCCGGTCCGCTCCAGCTCGACCAGTTTGGTGTGGCAGCGATTGGGCTTGGCGCCAAGCGCGATCATCTTGGTGCGGTAGAAGTCAAAGAACTCGGCCGGATGCGCCTCGTAAAAGCTATGCGAAAGCATGGTCTCGGGCGGGTAGGCGAACTGCTGATGATACAGGCCGTCCACGCTGCGGAAATCGGGAATGCCGCTCGCCGTGGAAACGCCCGCGCCGCCAAAGAACACCACGCGCTCGTGGGTATCGAACAGCTCCGCCAGCGCCGCGGAGGCCTGCTTGGGGTCCGATATTGCCTGCGTCATACGAGTCCTCCGTCCTGGTTGGTCGGGCAGCGTCGGGCAATATCCCAGCACGCGGCCCTTGGGTTGTCACGCGTGGTGCCCGCTCCGCCCTTGTTGCGCTAATCTTAAGCCTGCCAACCCCGTCGAAAGGACACCATGCCTCAGACTTACACTTTCGCCTCGTGGAACGTCAACGGCCTGCGCGCCGTGCTCAAAAAGGACCCGAGCTTTATCCAGATCGCGCAGGAGCTCGATGTCGACATCTTGGCGCTGCAAGAGACCAAGCTGCAAGAGGGCCAGGTCGATATCGACCTGCCCGGCTATCACCAAACCTGGAGCTACGCCGAGCGCAAAGGCTATTCGGGCACCGCGGTCTTTAGCCGCCAGGAACCGCTGCGCGTGCTGCGCGCCGATGCGCTGCTGCCCTACGCCGGCGAGGGCGAGGCGGCAGAGCTCGTTGCCCAGGCCGCAACCGAGGGCCGCGTCTGCGCGCTCGAGTTCGATAAGTTTTGGTTTGTCGACGTCTATACGCCCAACGCCCAAAACGAGCTCGCCCGCATCGATGTGCGCATGGCGTGGGATGATGCCTACCGCGGCTTTTTAAGCGCACTTGAGCACGATGCCGGTAAACCCGTGGTGACCTGCGGCGACTTTAACGTGGCGCACGAGGAGATCGACCTTAAGAACCCCAAGTCCAACCGCGGCAACGCGGGTTTTTCGGACGAAGAGCGCGGCAAGTTCACCGAGCTGCTCGATGCCGGCTTTACCGATACCTGGCGCGCGGCAAACCCCGACGTCGAGGGCGTCTACAGCTGGTGGAGCTACCGCTTTAATGCTCGCAAAAACAACGCTGGCTGGCGCATTGATTACTTCCTGGTGAGCGACGCAATCGCCGGCAACGTGCGCGACACGGGCATCCGCGGTGACATCTTTGGCAGCGACCACTGCCCCGTCACCCTCGCGTTGGAACTCTAGCCCAGCTGATTCCCAGGGATGGAGGAAAACGGGTCATTTTCGCCTCGCGAGCGTGTTCGCGCAACCCGCCCGCCACGAAACCTGCCCATCTACTACGTTTAGGCCGCCACCCTCAACCACAGCGAACAACGCGAAAAGAAAACCGCAGGTAGAAAGCCTGCGGTTTTTCATAAAACGCGGTCATGGTCGGGGGTATCAGGCTAAGCGTAGTAGATGGGCCGATTTCGTGGCGGGCGGGTTCAGCTGATTCCCGGGGACGTCTGGGGACGGAAGAAAACGGATCAATTTGGCTCTCTGAGGGCCACGATGCCCGTCATGTCAACCGGCCATTTCAAAACTATGCCGGTTTACGGGGCTAAATCGCAAACCCCCAACCATACGCAATTCCGAAATAATAAAACTGCAGGTAAACGGCTTACTCTATTTCGAAAAAAGCCGGTATGGCCTGCCTGTGCCAATCTAGCCCCGTAAACCGGCATAGTTTTGAAATGTTACTTCGACAGTATTGATTCCCGCCCCGGCACAACCAACCCTACAGCCCGTACTTCACGACGACTCGGTTGATGCGGCGACACCAGGGCTTGTACAGGGCGGCCAAAAACACGCAGGTCGCGAGTCCGTGCGTGATATCGAACGGCACTGCCGTGGCAAGACGCGCCACGGCGCCTGCCCACGTGAGCGGCTGCACAAAACCGATGATGTCGTATGCGTTGATCACGACGCCATAGAGCAGGCCCGATGCAAAACCGTACGCAAGCAATGCCGGCATGCGCACGGTCCCATCCGCACGGTCGAACGCACCCGCATGCGCCAGGGCGCCGCCAACATAGCCGACGAGTCCCCAGGCATACATCTGCCACGGCGTCCACATACCCTGGCCAAAAAAGAAGTTGCTGGTCAGCGCCGCCAGCGCGCCGACCATAAACCCGTTGCGACGCCCAAGCGTCGCCCCCGCGATAATGGCGATGGCACTCACGGGTTTAAAGTCGGGAATGGGGCCAAACAAGATACGCCCCGCCGCGGCCAACGCCGCCAGAACCAGCGTTGGCATAATCTGGCGCAGGCCGGGGCGCGACGCCTCGTAGCCCGCAAAGAACAGCGCGAGCACCAACGCCACCACGACAAGCATGGCAAGCGCCGCCTGTTCAACGCCCGCCAGCAACGCCGCAGTCATCACTGCGGGGACCGCCAGCAGCAGCGGGATTTCCATCTTTGTAAGTAGGTGCGAGACGCGATAATCCGCCATTCCATCACGCCCTATAAAACACGTTGTCGGCAAAGAAGTCGGTCGGCGGCTCCACGCAGGCGATCTCGCCGTCAAACATCATGGCGATTTCGTCAGCGACCTGCTCGGCAAAGTCCAGGTCGTGCGTGGCCATGATAACGGTGCCGCCGCCCTGCGCATGCTCACGCAGGGCTCGGGCGATAATGCAGCGACTTGCCAGATCAAGGCCCTTGGTGGGCTCATCAAGCAGCAACAGCTCGGGGCCAATCAGCAGCAGCTTTGCCAATGCAAGCAGTTGACGCTGTCCGCCCGAAAGATCGTACGGGTGGCGCCCATCCAGGCCCGACAGCCCCAGACTTGCCGCGCGCTCCTGTGCTACGGCCTCGTCGTACCCGCAGGTCGAAGCCCATTCCATTAGTTCATCGCGCACCGTCTCGGCAACCAGCAACGCTTTGGGATTCTGAGGCAGCAGCGCCGCCGAGGCCGTCCCACGCACCATGTGGCCACGCTGCAGCTTAGCGGTCTTCGCCAGCACCGAGAGCATCGTCGACTTGCCGCAGCCGTTTCCGCCCACGACCGCATGCACCACGCCGGCCGAAAACGCCACGTCGAGCCCGCGCAGCACCCAGCCGGACGTTCGACCGTAGCGAAACCAGCCCTCGCGGATAGCTGCCGCCGCACTCGTCGCCGCCACCTGCGCGGGCCAGCAAGAGTCCAAAGCCAAAAGTCCCTCGCGACTACCCAAACTCGCCAGGTCAACCACCTCGCGCACGCGACCGCCCTTAATCCGGTGCGCACACGTCGCATACTCGAGCATCGACCGCGGCTGGTGCGTTGCCACAACAACCGTGCAGCCCAGCTCGCGATTCACACGAAACAGCGCATGCAAAAAATTTTTCTCGGCGACGGGGTCCAACTGGGATGTGGGCTCATCGAGCAGCAGCACGCGCGGGCGCAACGCCAGCACGGCCGCCAACGACAGCAGCTGCTTGCGTCCGCCCGAAAGCGTGTCAGTATCGCGGTGGAGCCAATCCTCCAACCCAAAGAAATAGCTGGTCTCGGCCACGCGACGGCGCATCTCGTCGCGCGACATGCCCAAGTTTTCCAGGCCAAACGCCATCTCGTGCCACACGGTCTCGCACACAATCTGGTTCTCGGGATCCTGGAACACATAACCCACGCGCTCCGCAGACGCGCGCACGTCCATGTCGGCAACGTTCTCGCCCAGCACGAGCAACTCACCAGCGCATTCACCCGTCGGCGCAATCTCGGGCTTAAGCAGCGAGAGCAGCGTCGACTTACCCGACCCGGTACCACCAACGAGCAGCGCAAACGCGCCCTGGGAAACGCGCCAATCGAGACCATCGAACACCGGCGCCTCGGCCCCGGGGTAGGCAAAGCGCAGGCCTCGCACTTCAATCGCCGGCTCATCCGAGCCGCGCGCCGCGTCCGTCATCATGCTCCCGTCCAACCGAGTCATCAGCCAAACCTCTTTTCGTCAACCACGTGCAGCGCGCAGGGCAGTGCCATCCAAGCCGCGTATACAACATAGCCCGGCCACGGCGCCGGCACCGAAAGCTGCGGGTAAAACGAATACTGCGTCGTCGCAACCCATGCCACCGCTACCGCGGCGGCACCAAACGCCGCAAGCCCAACCAGCGCGGCAACATCGCCGCGCCCCAGCCGATACCGCGCGTACGTCGTGCGACGCGTCACGGCACCCCACCCGCGCGAGCGCATCGCGTCCGCACGCTCCAGCGAATCTTCCATGCCCCAGCCCATCAGCACGCTCGACGCCCGCAGGCGCGAGCGCACGGGGTCGGCCGGCGCGCGCCCCGGCACGTCAATCGCATCTTGCACCGCCAGCACCGTGCGGCCGCGGCGCAAAAACTGCGGGATAAGCCGCATGCACATCGAGATCATGAGCGCGATCACCGGCGCGGCGTTACCCAAAAGCGCAAGCACCTTATCGTATTCGAGCATCGACGCCGCGGCCTCAAACCACAGCACGCTCGCCACAAACAGCCCGCCCATGCACAGGCCGTATACCATGCTCTCCAGATACACCGCGCGCATACCAATACGGAACAGCTCCGTCGAGCCCGAGGCGCTAAACAGAGGATTGACCAGCGCGATAATCAAAATCACCGGCAGCTGCCAGCGAAGCGCCCCCAACGTGCGCGCAGCACCGCGCGTCGCAAGCCCGTACGCCAGCCCGCCCGCAAGCGACAGCGCGATCAGCACCGGCTGCATCGAGAACATGGTGAGCCCCAGCGTCAGCACCATATAGAGCGCCGGCACCGCCGGGTGCGACATCGAGAACGCCGCGACGGGCTCACTGCCCGATTCCTCTCGCGTGATGTCCACCGGCACCCCCATCCCCTCGCTCAAACGCCAACGCCGCAGCGCCGCCGGCGCCATACACAACCAGCGCAAACGCCACACCGGCGACACCGACATCGGCCGCCATGCACCAATCGTTACGCGCTCATCATATGCCTGCGGTATCATATTGCGCCGTGTATCGTTTCCAAACACACGTCTCTATAACGTAACAGGAGATCACATGGACGCAACCGCAATTATCCTCGCCGCCGGCGAGGGCACCCGCATGAAGTCGAACCACTGCAAGGTTTCGCACAAGATCCTGGGCAAGCCCATGGTTCAGTGGATCGTCGACGCCACCATCAAGGCCGGCTGCAGCCGCGTCGTGGTCGTCATCGGCAGCCACGCCGACGAGATGCGCGCCCTTATCGACGGCGCCTACGCCACCAGCGCCACCAAAGTCGAGTGCGTCGAGCAGACCGAGCGCCTGGGCACTGGCCACGCCGTGAAGGTCGCACTCGAGGCCTGTGGCATCACGCAAGGCCCCGTCGTCGTGCTCAACGGCGACCTGCCGCTCATCACCGCCGACACCGTCGCAAAGTTCGCACAGACCGTCGCCACCGGCGAGCTCGCCTGCACCGTCATGACCATGACCCCGCCCGATCCCTTCGGCTACGGCCGCATCAAGCTGGGCGCCGATGGTCAGGTCGAGCGCATCATCGAGCAGAAGGACTGCACGCCCGAGCAGGCCGCCGCGCTGCTGGAGTGCAACGCCGGCTGCTACGCCTTTGACGGCGCGCAGCTCGCCGCCCACATTGACGAGATCGGCAACGACAACGCGCAGTCCGAGTATTACCTGCCCGACATGCTCGAAATTCTCAAGGGCCACGGCCAGGCGGTCTCCATCTTCCACTGCGATGATTACCGCGACGGTCTGGGCGTCAACAGCCGCATCCAGCTCGCGCAGCTCACCGCCATCGCGCGCGATCGCATCAACGAGCACTGGATGGCCGAGGGCGTCACCTTCATCGACCCCACGCAGGCTTGGATCGGCCCCGATGCCGTCATCGGCCGCGACACCATCGTGTGGCCGCAGACGCACCTGATCGGCCACGTCACCGTGGGCGAGGAGTGCCAGCTCGGCCCCAACAGCCGCCTCACCGACACCACCGTCGGCAGCGGCTGCGTCATCGATGAGACTATCGCCATCGAGGCCGTCATCGAGAACGGCGTCGACTGCGGCCCGCGCGCCTACCTGCGCCCGGGCACCCACATGCTCGATGGCTCCAAGGCCGGCACGCACGTGGAGATCAAGAAGTCCACGATCGGCGAGGGCTCCAAGGTGCCGCACCTGTCCTACATCGGCGACACCACCATGGGCTCCGGCGTCAACGTGGGCGCGGGCTCCATCACCTGCAACTACGATGGCGTCCACAAGCACAAGACCGTCATCGGCAAGGACGCCTTCATCGGCTCCGACACCATGATGGTCGCGCCCGCCCAGATCGGCGACGGCGCGCTCGTTGCCGCCGGCTCCGTCATCACCGAGCCGGTTCCGGCAGACGCACTCGGCCTGGGCCGCGCCCGTCAGGTAAATATTGAGGGCTGGGCCGCCGATTATCGCCGCCGTCTGCACGAGGACGACGAGGTATAACGTTTTACCAAGCACAAAAGGAGCTGTTCCATGGAGCAGCTCCTTTTTTCTATCGTGACCTGCGCAACCGGATGAGTGGTCGGTTCGTGTCCGTTGACGGTAAAGACGTTATCAAGACTCGATAAACCCCATCGCGCGGTTACAATGCAACAAGGCATCTATATGGCATTCGATGTATAAAGGAGAAGGGTAATGCCGATTAATGATCCCGAGAAGTCGGAGAATATGCGCAAGTCCATCCGCGTGTATTCCGGTTCCTCCAACCGTCCCCTCGCTCAGAAGATCGCTGAGTACCTTGGGGTCGAGCTTTCGGGCCTTACGCTAAAGCAGTTCGCCAATGGTGAGATTTACGCCCGCTACGACGAGACCGTCCGTGGCGCCGACGTCTTCCTGATTCAGTCCGTAGCCGGCGGCAACGTCAATGACATGCTCATGGAGCTGCTCATCGCCACCGACGCTGCCAAGCGCGCGTCTGCCCGCTCCATCACCGCCGTCATCACCCACTACGGCTATGCCCGCCAGGACCGCAAGGCCGGCCCGCGCGAGCCCATCACTGCCCGCCTCGTCGCCAACCTGCTCGAGCGCGCCGGCGTCAACCGCATCATCACCCTCGACCTGCACCAGGGCCAGATCCAGGGCTTCTTCGATATCCCGGTTAACCACCTGTCCGCACTGCCGCTGTTCGGCCAGTACTACAACGACATGCACTTCGACACCGACAACCTGGTTGTCGTGTCCCCCGACGTGGGTCGCGCCAAGGCCGCCAAGAAGCTGTCCGACATGCTCGGTTGCGATCTCGCCATCGCCCACAAGGGCCGTCCGCGCCACAACGCCGCCGAGGTCATGGGCATCATCGGTGACATCAAGGGCAAGACCTGCATCATCAATGACGACATGATCGACACCGCTGGCACCCTGTGCGCCAACGTCAAGGAGCTCAAGGCCATGGGCGCCGGCGACATCTACGTGTGCGCCACCCACGGCATCTTCTCCGGCCCGGCCATCGAGCGCCTGAACGACGCCCCCATCGTCGAGTGCGTCGTCACCGACGCCATCCCCGTCGAGGTCGGCGGCAAGATCAAGACCATCTCGGTCGCCGAGGAGTTCGCTCAGGCCATCTCCGCCGTTTACCACGAGGAGCCCGTCTCCACGCTCGTCGGCGGCGACTTCGCACTGTAATCCAACGCGCATCGCATCATCTTTGATGCTTTTAAAGGGTCGGAAGCTCGCTTCCGACCCTTTTTCTATCCCTCGCCAACCTTCCCTGGACAATTAGTTCAGATACGTATTTTTTTAAAGCCCCAAAGGGCCGTTCGGAGCCTTCTGAGCTCCCCGGCGGATGCCATGCCGCCCAATGCTCATCGTTTTCGAGTACAACCGCCGCATATTTACCCTCAAATCGCCCTCGAAGGCCCTTAGAAACGCCTCGAACGCCCGCCGTCTTATACGTATCTGAACTAACTGTCCAGTAGCTATCGTCAACCTTCGCGGCAGAGCTCAATTTCCTGCAATCCCCTCAACCGATTCCATCGATTTCATAACACCCAGCCGTTCATGGCGCGCAGCGCCCCGCTGAGCGAAAAGAACGGTATGGCGGTCGCATTCTGCCGCCAACTTAGTACGTTATAGCTATGACGACCGTGATTTCACATCTCTCCGCCCTCCGCGCAATTCGTCGCGCACGACGGGCGTACTCTGCCCTACCCTGGGACTCCGTTGATAGTGAACAGCAAGCACAGGCCTTGGCTAGCTGCATTCCCAATAATGACGCGATAGACTTTGGCGCACTTTCGATACTCGACGCCTGGAATGAAGATGATTCCGAACTGCTCGATCTTCTCGTTTCAAGCGAAGACAACAGACGCCCCGACAAGCGACTTTTTCAGCATATTCTCTCCGCTCCTCTTCCTGAAGGTGCAATTATGCACGTCGAGGCCGACATCTACGCAACGTCTCCTGCCATGACAGCCATGCTTTGTTCCAAAAATGAATCAGTCGCCAAAACCTTGATGCTTCTCATGGAACTGCTCGGAACCTACTCCCTTCCTCCCGGGGCAACATACCCCATTGCCTATGACGACATCTGGCCCAAGGGCGATGGCTACGAAGCGATGGACGACCTCGATTGCCGGGGCGATCGGTCGGCGGCCGAACAGCAGAACGAAACCCGCTACGAACAGGCGCACTACAAATGCGAGCCCGCCACAACTATCGAAGAGCTTGAGGCGGTCGCGCGCTTCGCCAAAAGTAGCTCATACACCTCGTTTCGCACGGCAGTCAATCTCGCCCGACCCGGATCTGCATCCCCAGCCGAATCCCTAATGTTTGCCGTTCTCGGAGCGCCCATGCGCTTTGGCGGATTCGGATGCTGCAGCCTGCCCATGGGAGGCCTGCTACTCAACCATCGAATCGACTTCGACACTCTTGCGGTCAACATGTCCTCCGGCATCCCTTACGCCATCTGCGACCTATATTGCCCGGCAGCCGGAGTCGACAACGAATACAACGGAATTGGGCATGAGCTTCAAAACGCTCGCATCCACGATGGCAATCGAAATAATGGACTCAAAGCAATGGGCATCCACGTCCTGGTTATCAATCGCGACCAAATGAAAGACCTTGTTGCACTCGAAGCCTTCGCCCAAACGATGCATCGACTCGCGGGAGTCCGATTCCGGTATCGCATCAAGGGCTATCGCAAGCGTCAGGCCGCTTGGCTCAACGCTCTGCGGGCCGGAATCGGCCTTGCGCCGGTCTAAACGGCGAATCACCCGTGCGCCGTCGAGCAGGGCTGGACAGTCAGTTCAAATACGTATAAATGAACACAGTGAATTAGGCTGTTTTACAGCTATCTCTATACCATTCGCCCTATTTGAAGGCAGGGTAGACTTCAAAACGGCGCCATATGGACTAACTAAAGCTCCAAAACAACGTATCGGCATCGAATTAAGCACTTCGAGTCCTCAGAACTTATACGTATCTGAACTAACTGTCCACCTCGGATTTTGACGGGCGTCCAAACGCCCCCAAACAACCTCAATTGCCCTCCATTTGACAGTGGCAACAGGGTCGCTCACCATAGCAGGCGACAAATCAACGAAAGGATGAACATGGCAGCTGCACAGCCGCTCAAGATTCGCATGGTTGCCGGACTTGGCAACCCTGGCGAGGAATATGCCGAGACCCGCCACAACGCCGGCTTTAAGGCGATCGACGAGCTGGCCCGTCAGGCCGGTGTCACGTATTGGAAAAACCAGGCCGGCGCCGAGGTCGCGCTCATCAACATCAACGATGCCGAGGAAGAGGACGGCAAGCGCCAGATCGTGCTGGTCAAGCCGCAGTCGTACATGAACACCTCGGGCGGCCCCATCTCCAAGCTCTGCCGCGAGTACAAGATCAAGGCCGAGGAGCTGCTCGTCATCCACGACGAGCTCGACATCCCCGCCGGCGATGTGCGCGTCAAGGTGGGCGGAGGCCATGCCGGCCACAACGGCCTGCGCTCCATCATCGACAAGATGGGCAGCCGCGACTTTAGCCGCATCCGCACCGGCATCGGCAACCCTCCCGGCAAGATGGCCGTCGCCGACTATGTGCTCAAGCAGCTGCGCGCCCGCGAGGCCGAGGACTTCCAGGACACCTGCGCCCGTGCCGCCGACGCTGCGGGCCTCGCCATCGTGCACGGCGCGATCTATGCCCGCGATCACGTAAACGGCGCCGCTTCCGCCAACGGCAAGCACTAAAACCTGTCCCTTTTTGGCAGGTCACTTTTCCCACCTGCCGAAGATACACGCAAGCGACATGCCCATGAGGGTATAATTTGCACCGTATGTCTGCACAACGCCTGTGCGCGTACGGTTCTAATCGGGCTGCCGTCCATTTCCGTGGAGGCACGGTTCGGTCGCCCTAACAAGAGAGGGGTTCTATGTATAAGATCCTGGAGAAGACGCAGTTCTCGGAGAAGGTGTTCAAGTTCCGCATCGAGGCGCCCGCAATCGCCAAGCATGCGCATGCTGGACAGTTCCTCATGGTTCGCGCCAACGAGACGGGCGAGCGCGTCCCGTTCACCCTGGCCGGCTGGAACGGTGACGAGGGCTGGGTCGAGTTCATCTTCATGGTGATCGGCAAGACCACCGAGATGCTTTCCACCTACGAGGCCGGCGAGTCGCTGCGCGACGTCGTGGGCCCGCTGGGCGTTCCCACCGAGATGGCCGAGGGCCCCTGCGCCGTCATTGGCGGCGGCGTCGGCCTAGCAATTGCCTTCCCGGTCGCCAAGCACCTGGTCGAGACCGGTCACGAGGTGCACGCAATCATGGGCGCCCGCACCAAGGACCTCCTGCTCATGGAGGACCAGTTCCGCGAGCTCCTCGACGAGGACCACATCCACATCACCACCGACGACGGCTCCTATGGCGAGCAGGGCGTTGTCACCGCTCCGCTGGAGCGCCTGCTGCAGGACAAGGCCGTGAGCCAGGTCTTCTGCGTCGGCCCCGTTCCGATGATGAAGTTCTCGACCCTCACCGCCCAGAAGTACGACACCCCCATCACCGCGTCGCTCAACCCCATCATGGTTGACGGCACCGGTATGTGCGGCTGCTGCCGCGTCGAGGTGGGCGGCGTGACCAAGTTCGCTTGCGTCGACGGCCCCGACTTCGATGCCACCCTGGTCGACTGGGATGACCTTCGTGCCCGCCAGGCCGCTTACCGTTCCGAAGAGGGCGAGTCCCTCAAGGCCTATGAGGAAAAGAGCTGCGCATGCCACTAGTTAACGGTCGTTTCGTTGCCGATATGAAGTCGCCCCGCACCCCCGATAACGAGGAGCCGGCTGCCGAGCGCGCCTGCGACTTCCGCCCCGTCGACAAGGGCTTCACCGAGGAGATGGCGCTGGCCGAGGCCGAGCGCTGCCTCAACTGCAAGAAGCCGTTCTGCGTTGAGGGCTGCCCCGTCAACATCAACATCCCCCGCTTTATCGAGCAGATCCGCGAGAAGGACTTCGGCGGCGCCCTCGATACCATCCGCGAGGACTCCATGCTTCCCGCCATCTGCGGCCGCGTCTGCCCGCAGGAGAACCAGTGCGAGGGCAAGTGCATCCGTGGCAAGAAGTCCGAGCCCGTGGCCATCGGCCAGCTCGAGCGCTTCCTGGGTGACCGCCCCGAGCTCGCCTCCACGCCCAAGATGGCCCCCAAGAACGGCAAGAAGGTCGCCGTCGTGGGCTCCGGCCCGTCCGGCATCACCTGCGCCGGCGAGCTCGCCCGCAACGGCTTTGACGTCACCGTCTTTGAGGCATTCTTTACCGGCGGCGGCGTGCTGGTCTACGGCATCCCCGAGTTCCGTCTGCCCAAGGCGGTCGTCAAGCGCGAAATTGACGGCCTGGAGGACATGGGCGTTAAGTTTGAGTACAACTCCGTCGTGGGCAACATGGCCACGGCCGAGGAGCTGTTCGAGCAGGGCTTCGACGCCATCTACGTGGCGACCGGCGCGGGACTCCCCAAGTTCCTCAACGTCCCCGGCGAGAACCTGCCCAACGTCTTCTTCGCTAACGAGTACCTCACCCGCGTGAACCTGATGAAGGCCAACAAGTTCCCCGAGTACGACACCCCCACCAAGCACGGCAAGAACGTCGTCGTCTTTGGTGGCGGCAACGTGGCTATGGACGCCGTCCGTACCGCCAAGCGCCTGGGCGCCGAGCACGCCATCATCGCCTACCGCCGTACCGAGGATGAGATGCCCTGCCGTCGCGCCGAGCTGCACCATGCTAAGGCCGAGGGCGTCGAGGTTCTGCCGCTCGTTTCCCCGCTCGAGTTTGTCGCTGGCGAGGACGGCTCCGTGTGCGCCGTCAAGGTCCAGAAGATGGAGCTCGGCGAGCCCGACGAGTCCGGCCGCCGTCGTCCGGTTGCCATCGAGGGTGCCATCGAGGAGATCCCCTGCGACGTCGCGATCTCGGCTATCGGCACCAACGCCAACCCCTTCGCTGCCAAGATCGGCGGCAAGATGGAGCTCAACAAGTGGGGCTACATCGTCGCTGACGAGGAGACCGGCCAGACCACCGATCCCCGCATTTGGGCCGGCGGCGACATCGTCACCGGTGCCGCTACGGTCATTCTGGCGATGGGCGCCGGCAAGAAGGCCGCCGCTTCCATCACCAAGAGCCTGCTGGGCGAGTAATCACCTACAGCGCTAGCCATGAAACGGCAAAGTCCCCGTCGAGCACACGCCCGGCGGGGACTTTTTTGTGCCGGCCGTCCAAACCACCACAAAGGGGACAGGCACCTTTGTGGTGGTTTTGAACTCGCCTGGTCGTTTCGTCTCAATCTGTAACACCTTGAGTCCAAATATCTGGCTTGGTGTTACAGATTGAGATTTTGTAAAAGCCGAGAATGGGCGCCGCCACCAAAACCTAGCGCTTGCGGCGCTTGGTCACGGCGACGCCGGCCGCGGCAACGGTTGCGCCGGCGATGCCCAGGGCGGCGACCGTCATCGCGGCGGAGTCACCCGTGCTGGCAAGCTCCGTGCCGCCGGATTTCTTGCCGTTTTCGCCCTTACCCTTGGACTTGTCCGTCGTCACTGTGGTCGTCGTCGAAGTCGAACCACCCGCAGGAGCCCCGGTACCGCCAGAGCCATCCGCACCGCCACCCTGCTCGCCACCGCCAGGCGTCGGCTTGGGTTCCGGCTTGGGCTCGGGCTCCGGCTTGGGATCGGGCGTCGGCTCAGGCACCGTCTCATCGGTCACCGTAATCGTAATGTTCAGACGCTCGGAATACTCGCTGTACGACATGCCGGGGCGTTGTGCCGCAATGCGCACATACATGTTGCTATCGAGCGCAATAGGCTCGATGTACTTTACGCGGCCTTCGTCACGGCAGGGGCAGGTGTCGTTGGTGGTGTACCAAATGGTCGCGTTATCCTCCGCCGAAAGCTCCAGCTTCGTACCCTTGGGCACCGTAATGTAATTCTCCTTGGGCGACCACGAGCCAAACGTCGTCGCACCAATCGTCGCCGCCGGTCGCGCCGGTCGCACGGCCTCGGCAGACACGCGCACGTCAACCTGCTTGGACAGAGCCGTGCCATCCACCGCCGCCGTCAACGTCGTCAAACCGGGCAGAGCACCATGCAGCACAAACGTCGCCGCGCCGTCCTCGCCCGTCACGGCCTGGGTGGCATCGACAGAGCAGATAGCCGAGGACTCCAGCCCAACACTAACCTTGGCGCCCGCAAACGGCTTGCCCGCCTTATCGGTCACATATGCCACCAGCTTAAAGTCGCCGCCCTCAAGCATGGTCACAGCTTGTTCCACGTTGAGCTTGAGCCTGTCGGCACGAACGCCCACGGCAAGCTCCCCGCTTGCCCAGCGCGACATGGCCGTGCCGGCATAGTTCCGAACGCCATCAAGCTCAAACGCCACCGTCGAGCCCGCCTCACGCGCATCGGCATAGCGAATGCGCAGCACGCGCGACAACGGCTTGCCATTGGGATCGTCCTGCTTGTCGAGCCACGTATACGTCACGTCGCCCAAGCCCTGCGCGCACAATGCGACCAGGGCATCGTCGCTCGCATCCATATACTGCGCAAACTCAACCTCGATGCAATCGGTATAGGCATGGGCCGAAGCCACCTCGGGCGCCGCCGTCGACACCAAACCAATGTTCACCTCAGTCTGAATCGGCGGCACGCGCAGCCAAGCGGAGCACGCCTCCTCATACCCGTCCTTGGTCACGCGCACCTGATACCAGCCGGCCGGCGTATTCCAGTTGTACGCACCGTCCGCACCCGTTGCAAGCGGATTGTCCTGCTCATACTCCTCGGCATCCCAACGCGTGGCATTGGTGCCGGCGGCATCGTCGGCGCTCCACAGCTCAACCGTTGCACCCTCGACCGTATTGGACAGCAGGCCCTCATACACCACGCCCGCAGGATCAGGTGCGGCCTTGGCGGCCACATGGCGGTAACGTGCCTCAAAGATCGACTGCATCTTCTCGTCCGAGATCAAGCCGTCCTTGTTGGCGTTATAGACCTCGGCATCGGTCAGCTCACCCCAGTTGACCGTAATACGATTCTGGCACGCGCGCTCCACCTGCTCACAGGCGACATCGTAGGCGCACTCGGCATTGATTAACTTAATCGCGCGCTCCGAGCCCACACTCGTCGAAGCCGCATCATAGGCAGCGCCCACCACGATACCCGCCGAACCGGCCGTCAGCACGCCGGCGATTGTCATAATGGAGCCCACTGCCACATCGGTGCTGTCGTGGCAGAGCTGGCGATACAGCAGATCCTCAAACGCACGCGCCTTCTCCATGGCGTCACGCAGCGCGTAAATGCACTTCCAGTCGTCCTCGGTCTTCTCGGGCTTGGCAAGCAAGCGCATATGCTGAAGCTCATAGCCTTCGCGCTCGCCCTTCATCTTCTGCATACGGACGTTCACGTTCTCCCAGTTCTTGCTGGCATCGTTCACGCCGTAAATGCCGGTAAAGATGCCGATGCCCTGGGTCGCCGAGGGAAACGCCTGGCCAGCCGCCTTCCACGCATCGGTCTTAAAGACCTGTCCGAACATCTCGCACTCGATCTTATAGCTCTTGAGCGAACGGATCGTGCGGATGAGCTTCATATGGGCGCTCACGTCGCCGTTGAGCTTCCAGGCCATGAGCCATCCGCGCACCTTGGAGTTGTTGAGGCTATGGACCACATTCCAGTTGTCGTACAGGTTGTCCAGAATGTCGCACTGCATGGCAATCGAGTTAAACAGAAGCGCCTGGTTCTTGTTGTTATTGGAGTTCTCGATAAATTCCGACTCTATATAGGCCGTCTGCTCGCCATCGGGCGCGGCGACCTTAAAGCCCTTGACGGTATCGTCATCAGCCGCCTTGTAGCTCAGCGAGCTGCCGAGCGCCTGGCCCAAATCGTTAAACCCGCTCGTCGACTGCCCGTTGTACTCGCTGGCCTTAATGCCCGCACACTTGTTGAGCGCCGCAGCGGTTGCGTCATTCCAGCTTCCGTATTGGTTGAGCTGGCCGATACCCATCGACTGGCCTACCAGATCCTCGGCCTGCTGGGCAATAAACTCCGCTCGCGACGCATGGTCGACGAGCTCCTTGATGGCGGCCGCATCCGCAGCGTTCGCGCCCTGGGCCGCTGCAAGTTCCTGGTACCAATCCTCGCCGGTGCCGTACGCGTCCTCAAAGATCATCTTGTCCACGTTGACGCCATAGCTGTCGCCCTGCTTGGTCAGCAGCGCCGACGAGCCGCCAACCGCAGCCTTGAGCTCGGCCGCAAACTGCGCGGCCTCGTCGTTGCCAGCATCATCACCCTCGCCGTCGCTGGCGGCAGGGGCACGGCGGGCCTTGCGAGCAGTTCCACCTTGGGCTTCGTCCTCTTTACCGTCCTTGTCCTCCTCGGCAAACGCATCGGCGACCATCTGGTCAATCGCGTCGTTAAAGGCCTCGTCGACATCATTAAACGAGTTATCCATCATATACTCGTGCCACTGCTGTACGGCATTCGAGAACTCCTGTTGGCGCTCCTCGGCCGCGGCGGAATGCTTTTTGGCCGAAGCGTTGGCATCAAAACTCAGCATGGCCATAAGCTGAGCATTGGAGATGCGGTAGGTCTGCGGCATAAAGATCTGCTCAAAGTTTCCGCAGTTCACATAGGTTGAGTCATTCGTCTTGTTAAACTCGTCGAGCAGCTTAAGGTAACCCTCGTCCACATACTCCGCCACATAGCGCACACGGGTGCCCTCGCGCGACTTTTGAGTCAGAGGAATCGTCACCGTCTTGCCATCCACGCAGTCCACGTACAGGTCGAGCGTGTCGGCGGCCTCTTCGTTTCCCACCTCGAGCGTGATGTCAAAGGTCCAGTAGGCGTTCTTCTTTTGTGGCAGATGATGGAAGGTCCACAGGCTCTTGCCGGTGTCCTTGCCGTCCTTGACCAGGCTTTGCGTACCGCCACGATACGTCACATCAAAGTTCCAGACCGAAGCGCCCGGAACATAGCGCACATAATTGCGAGCCGTCACATCGGCGGCAGCCGCGGCAACGTCGGTCGAACCCACACGTGCCTCGAGCATCACGCGCTCGGCGGCAAGCGTATCCTGCGGCAGGTCGTATTCAATCTTGGCACGGCCGAGTTTATTGGTCTTGCCGGTGTACTTTGCAGCCAACGAGCCCGTCCCCACGGTGAGCTGCACGCTCTTGCCCGGCGCCGCATAGATGTAGGCCACGTTGCCCAGCAGGCTGTGAACGTCGGTGCTGTCGACCTCGATGCGCGAGGCGTTGACCTCGAGCGTCGTGCTCCCCAGCGGCAATGTCACCTCGCCCAGTGTAATAAGCGGCGAGATGGCATAGATACCCGCGGCCTTAGGCTTAAAGCGCACAAACACATCGGCGCGCTTGCCCTTCCTCATATCGAGAACGAGGTTGTCGCCTTCCCATGTCGCATCAGTCCACCAGGTATTGGTGCTATCGTCGGCTTCACGAAATCCGGCGGACACGTCCTCGACCGCGTCCTTGGCCAGCGGAATCTCAATCTTGGCAGCCTGGCTGTCCTTGAGCTCGTAATGAATGCGCAGCTCGGTCTCCACGCCAACGACCGCGGACGAATCAGCGATAACCGAGCCCGCCGCCAGCCCGCGCTCGGCACGATAGGTCTCCACGTCAAACGTCGGCAAGCCGAGCGTCACGTCGAGCTGCTTGCCGTCCTCGATCTTCACCTGTTTTTGCGCGATATGCTTACCCACGGTCAGTCCCAGGCGGCTAAACGTGGAATAGCTCGTCGCTTGGATGTCGTAGCTCGTCTTGTTAAAGGCGACGATGGTGTACGAACCGGCCTTAAGGCGCGGCGTCTCGGCCTTCATGATAGGCGTGGTGCCATCGCCTTCGTAACCCATCAGATAGGTGACACCGTCGGCAACTAGCTTGCCGTCGGACGTACGGAACACCAGCACGCGGTTGGCGCCCTGGTAGTCGCCCTTGGTCGTAACCGTCGCCGTGCCCCAGGGCTTCAAGTCGATATCGACCTTGCCGGCCGAAGGCTTCACCGTCGCCGTCGCCCCACCCAGCCTGAGGCTGTCCTTGGGCTCGAGCGTTATCTCCAGATCCTGGTCCGCGTCGGCAATGGCCTGCGACACCACGAGCGCTGTGCCCTGGATACGGAAGTCGTTTTCCTTGTCACCCTTGGCAGGCTTAAGCGTCTTGCCGCCGCTCTTCACCGTCAGATCGATGTTATCGAGACTATCGAGCTCAATGCGTTCGGTCTTATCCTGGCCCACAATCGGTTCAAGATAGCCCACGTTGAGCTCAATCGCGCGCGAGGCCGGAATCTTGGTAAAGTCCTCCGCCTTAATCTCTCCGATATTCCATGTGCCCGTCATCTGGTCGCCCGGGCGCGCCAGCACCATGTCATAGTAACCGCTGAGCGAAATGCGCAGGGTGGCTGCTGTCTTGGAGAGAGCGTCCGCTGTAAAGCTGCCGTCATCGCCAACCACCAGCGGCGTGGACTGCCCCGCCTGCACGAGTGTAGCCGTCGCACTCTGGGGAAGTTTGCCCGTCACCTGGGCCGCCTCACCCATCCACTCAAACGTGTAGGCAGGCTTCGAGGAATCGACGGAGTCCTTGCGATCGGCCACGGCATCGGCAAGCTTTTTGACCATCGAGGGGTTGCCAGCCGAATCGGTCGCATAGGCATAGATGGTCTGGCCTTCACTAAAGGGAATCGCATACGTTACGCCATCGATTGTCACGCGCTCATTATAGTCGCCCGAATAGCCCGCCTCACCAAACTGAAGATCGGGGTTCATCACGCGCAGGGCAACGGCATTATGGTTCGTCTCGTTTCCGTATCTCGTGTTCTCAAAAGCTCCCCACTCTATCATTTCCACGCTTTTGGGTAGCACAATCTCTTTGCCGGCAATCGCAGGATCAAGAGAGGCGAACGCGTGCGCTCCGATATATTTAACGCCGTCGCCGATCGTCACCGACGACACATGCGAGCACCCGTCAAAGGCATAGCGCTCAATCCGCTCCACCGTGCCCGGCACGTTGATCTGGGTAAAGGTGAGTACCGTTGTGTCCGAGACATAGAACTGTGGCACGCCGCAATTGGCGAAGGCACGATAGTCGATAGTCTTAACCGAAGGCGGCAGCGTTGCCACCACCTTGTCGTCAAGTTGTTCGCAGCCCTCAAAGGCCTGCTCGGGAATCGTGGTAAAGGCCGCGTTGTTGGGCCAGGTCACCGTCTGGAGCGTCTTGCTTCCGGTAAACGCATTCCAGCCCAGCTCCTCGACCGAATCGGGCAGTGCGATTTCCTTGATGCTGCTGCCGCCCAAACCGCCCACAGAGCGGATATGCGAATCGGGGGCAAACGTAATTGATGTGAGCGCAGCGCTTCCCATACCCGTAAGGCTTACGACATGCTTGCCGTCGATGGTCGAGGGTACCTCCAACGTGGTAATGCCCGCGTCGCCATACTCGATAGAAATTTCGTTGGTGAGGCTATCGATCGAGAAGTAGTACTGCGCGGGGGTCTGCTCGCCGGCCACGTGGCCATCATCGTCTTCACCTTTTACGCCCGTGGCGCCCTTCGAGGTTGCCCAGAGTTCAAGTTCCTCGTTCCAGGTTGCCTCGGCACCGGAAGCCTCCTCTTGCTTCTGCTGCTCGGCGAGTTCCTTGCCCTCGACAAGATCGGTGGCGAGCGTACCCGCAGGTGTGCTCTCGGTCTGTCCGGCGCCCGTCAGGCCCGCCGCCGATGCAATCTCGGAGGCCGGGGGCGTAGGGGCGTCACCGGTATCGAGCACTGTGGGGTCGGCAGCGCCGGCATCGGGCATGGGGCCGGCGGAAGCAGAGTCTGACGTTTGGACGTCAGCCGAATCGGCGGAAGCGGCGTCGCCTGCTTGGCCGTTATCCGTCTGTACAAAAGTGCCGTCGGTGTTGAGGGCCTCGGCAAACGCGCCCGCGGGCAACGAACCCGTCACCATGGTGAGGGTCACAGCGACAACGGTCAGGCGGCAACAAAGCGCTCGAACAGTGGTCCACCTCATGGTCGTTCCTTTCCTGAAAACCAAAAGTCATCCAGCGTAATCGTCGTCCAAAAACAAAGCGAACGGTAGGTTCATATATACGAACCTACCGTTCTACCTGCGCAAACCACCACAAAGGGGACAGGCACCTTTGTGGTGGTTGGGGTTATTCATCCGTCGTGGCGGAGCGCAACCTAACGCTTGCGACGCTTGGTCGCAGCAACACCGGCAGCGGCAACGGTTGCGCCGGCGATGCCCAGGGCGGCGACCGTTATCGCGGTGGTGTCTCCCGTGGTAGCCAGGACAGCATCGCTCTTCTTGGCCGGCGTGGCTTTCTCAACCGTCTTGGTCGTGGTGGTTTTCGTGGCCGGCTTGGCCGCTGGTTTGGTCTCGGGCTTCACTTCGGGCTTAGCCTCGGGCTTAACCTCAGGCTGCGGTGTCGGCTTGGGATCCGGCGTAGGCTGCGGATCGGGAGTCGGCGTGGCCTCGGGCGTAAACGTTAGATCGGTGTTGAGCCACAGGGTGTAGATCCAGCCGCTCTCGGGATCAACTACACTCGCTTCGCCCATCTGGTAGCCGCACTCCTGGCCGTTGATCACCAGCTTGGTGTCGGGCGTGAAGTAGAAGCCGCGCGCGGGCTTGAGGTAGATGCCGTAGCGATAGGTCACGCCGGGTTTAAAGGCGTCGATGTGATTGGTGATGTGCTGGTCCCAAAACTCAACGGAATTCACCTCACTGCCGTCGCTACCCGTCCAGTACTCACACTGAGGAAGGGAGTTGGAGCCCGTCGGAACATTCGCCGTAAAGACCGGCTTATCGCCTGCCTTGAAGGTGGTCGTGGCGCCGTTGATCTCGATAACGTCGATGGCACGCCATTCGTCAATCGGCTGCTCGCACAGCATATTGTCAGCATCGGGCGCGAAGACGCCGTTGACGGTCTTGATGTGGTGCGCCCAATGACCGTTGACGTACATCATGCAGTCATCGGCCACGGTATTGTCGCCCTTGAGCCTCAGCTCAACGGAGTACATGTAGAACTTGCCCTCTTCGAAGTGTTCGATCCTCCTCGCGCCCGTCGGATACTTGGCAGGATCGGAATGCCAGAAGGCAACGGGTACCGACTCCCCGGATTCCATGTCGAGCTCCATCTCCTCCCAGCACTCATACGCGATCTCATACTTGTCGGCATCGGCGGCGGGGATCGTCGCGGTCGCGCGGGGCACCTCGCCGGGCGCGTAGTCGGTCTTTACGTCGTTGACGTCCAGGTTATGAAGGGCTTCGTTTTCCGATGCAACAAGCGTAATTTCGCTATTGATGGCATAGCGGAGGTAATAGTCGTACCTGGTTTCGTTGAGGATAGTCGAGCTGCCTTCATAGTCAGTTCCGGTATACTCCAGTGCCGCGCCAATATAGAGAGCCTCATTGCGCGTGAGTCGATACGAGCCGCCCGCCGCGCCACCCGTAAAGGTCAGCGTCAGCCTCATGTGATTGCCAACGGGTTCGAAGCGAGCCGTCACGTCGGACATGGACGCATCCTGAACTTCGACCAGAGTGCCCGAAGCGGCATCGGCCCTGTAGTACTTAACCTCGACGACTTCGCTCGCAAGCGTTTCTGGAATGCCACCTTCTACATCGGGAAAATCATCATAGGTATACGGCTGGCCCTTTTCGAGTGTGACATCGCACGGAAGCACGCAGTCCGTGTAGCGGGGAACCACGGTCGTATTGACCCTAACGTCGCTGCCGCCAACAACATCGGTCACACCGCAGGGCATGATGGCGTTGCTCGCCGGCATGGCGGCGTTGTCGTCGCCAGAAGCGTTTTGCCCAGCGAGCGCAGCACCGCTAGACTCATTGGCGGCATCGGCTGGGATTGTCTGCTGAGGCTCAACGGTGGCTTGCGCCGCCGGAGCAGCATCGGTTGCAGGCGCGGTCGAAGCAGCTGGTGCGGTCGTTGCAGCCGTATCCTCCGCAACCGTCGGCATCACCGGAGCCGCGGCAACCTCATCCGTCCCAGCGGCGAGATCGGCGCATTCCGTCGCCAGCGCCACGCTCGGCAGCAGCAACTGACCGACCATAAGCGCACACGCGCCGGCACAAGCGATTTTGGCACCTACACAACGCCAGGTACCATGAACCAACGAGCAGGTGCGCTCGCGCTGAGTTTGCTTATCAAAGCGGCTTCCGTACATAACGGCCTCCTTGGTCGCAGGGGCATACCACCACAAAGGTGCCTGTCCCCTTTGTGGTGGTCCTGTACCACCAAGATGCGCCAAATGACTCCGTACGCCTAGGTTCATAGATGCGAACCTAGGCCTCTACCTGCGGTTTAATTCAATATGATTTCACCATCGCCACACTCGTCCCAGGAACGCTACAATCGAGGACACGATTATTCGTCCATCCAAAGGACCGTTCTTGAACCTGAGTAAGCCTAAAATCAACGCGCTTCTGGCACTTGCGCTCTTTACCTTTGTCTTTCTTGCCGCCGAGTTTCGATTCGACATTAATGTCGGGCTGCTCGCCGGTGCCGAGCGTGTTGTGATTGCGCAGGGCTTCATCCTCGGCGCCAGCGTGATCGGCTTTATCGGATATGCGCCGCTGCTCGGGCTCGCACAGCGCAAAAGCCGGCCTCAGGCAGTTGTCAGCGCCGCCGTCCCCATCGCCATCTTGGGGTTGACTCAGATTCAGTCCCCCACGAGCCCGCTTGCGCTCGAGATTCTGGGATGCCTCGCATTCCTCGGACTCGGCCTACTGGGCGGCGCGGCACACCATGCCTTCGCAACGACATTCCAAGACGATCCCAAGCTCGCCACCGGTGCGGGAGCAGCCTATGCCGCGGGCATCCTGATGCAGTTCGCCATCAACCTGCTCAATTGCGGCGGCATCGCAGAGCTCATCGTCCTTGGCACAGCGACGATCGCTATCTCCGCCCTCAGCGTCGTTCCCCAAAAGGCTGCTGAGAGCTCCAGCCCCGCCATCAATCCCTTTGTTGAGCCATCGCACGCCCTTGCCAAGCAGGCGTGTTGGAGCATCGCGCTCGTCATGATTCTGGCCTGTCTGTTCTCTACTCTCGATAACGTGGTCACGTTCTCCAACGCCCACGGCACCATCGCCGTGCAGACCTGGCCGCGCCTCTTTTTGGCAGCGAGCGGTCTTGCCGCCGGTCTTATCTTTGATCTTGCCGAGCGTCGCTACATGGGACTCGTCATGTTCGGCGTCACGGTACTCTCCACCATTTCGATCTTAGCCGTCGAAGCAGGAGCCGATCCCAACCTGGGCCTCATTGTCTTTTACCTGAGCTCGGGCTTTTTTGTCACGTTCTTTACCGCCACGTTTACTCAGCTGGCACCGCGCATGCACGTGCCCGCCTTCTGGGCCGGCATGGGCCGTGCAGCCAATAACGTGTGCGCGTTCACCACGTCGGGCGTCTCGCTTGCGCTTGTGACCTCTGGCAACGTCGCCCTCATCATGATTGGCGCGGTCGTGCTTCTCGTCGCCGCCTGCGCGGCATTCGTTGCCGCGGGCCTATTCCGCCTGCCCCAAACCGAGCAGGAGCGCGAACATCAACAGCTTGCCGAGGAGGCGCTGGCAGCACCGAGTATCGAGGAGCAGCGTCAGGTCTTCATCACCGATCACGCTCTCACCCCACGCGAAGTTGACGTGCTGGTGGCTGTGACCCAAGATGAGCGCCCGCTCAAACAGGTCGCCGAGGAGCTTGGTATCTCGATGCGCATGGTACAGCGCCACCTGAGCTCCATTTATCAAAAGACCGACACGCAGACGCGCGCCGGTCTCACCAAGGCCTTTCCCTCGGCCTAAAACAAAAACCACCACAAAGGTGCCTGTCCCCTTTGTGGTGGTTTTGGTCGGCTAGCCTTCGAGCTGGGCCACTTTGTAGCGGTAGGCCGCCGCGATGACGTCTTTGCAGCCCTCGCGACCCAGCTTGGCGCGATTGACGACGATGTCTTTACCGCTCGTCATCTTCCACTTTCCGGCGCTATAGCGCTTATAGAACGCCTCGCGCGCCTTCTGCTGCTGTTTGACCAGCTTGGCGCCCTTCTTTTTGTTAAGGCCACGCTTCTTGCGCACAATCTCGACGCGGTCCTCAAAGGGTGCGGTCACCAACACGGCAATGTGGTTGGGGTTGTTGCGCAGCAGGTAATCGGACAGACGGCCTTCGATAATGCAGCTCTCGGTCTCGCCCAGATCCAAAATCACCTGGCTCATCTTTTGGAACAATTTATCCGAGTACGAACGCGCATCGTAGCGGTCGGGCAGAAACGCCATGTTCTCAACGGCCAGACGCTCGTCATAGGCGGCCATCTTATCGAGCGACTCGCCCGCGCGCAGCGATGCGCGCACCAGCAGCTCGTTATCGTACAGCGGAATCCCCAACTCATCGGCAAGCATGCGGCCAATCTCGTGGCCCTCGGCGCCAAAGTCGCGCGCGATGGTAATGACCACAGGATTCTTCTTGTTCTCCAGATCGCTCATCGCGATTCCTTTCTAACAAATGAGAAAAAGGCAGTCTCTGTTTCCCATTTTGTCACTTACGCCGGTCCTGGTTTCCCAAGTGCGGCAGATTGCCCCGAAAGAGGAGCGCCGCGTACTAAATGTACGCAAGCGACGATTGAGGGGCAAGGTGCCGTGCTTGGGGAAGCAGGACTATGCGGCCACGATACGACGTTGATATGCCCTCACCAGCAACGAGATACCAAAGTTGAGCACAAAGTACATCGCAAACACCAGGCCGTAGAGCATAAGCACCTGCGACAGGTCGATCGCATGGGCCATCACGACGTTTGCCGTGTACATGAGCTCGGCCACGTTAATGCCCGAAAGATACGAGCTGTCCTTGATGACGGTCGTGCACTGGCTGAACAGCGCCGGAATGATCGTCTTAAACGTCTGCGGCAGAATGATGTAGCGCATGGTGGCAAAAAAGCCAAAACCCTGGCTCTGCGCTGCCTCAAACTGGCCGCGCGGAATCGAGTTGAGGCCGCCGCGCACAATCTCGGCCATAACAGCGCTGGTAAACAGCGTAAAGGCTATGGTCGAGATCACAATGTCCAAACCCTGCACCGTAAAGTAGATAAACAGAATCCACAGCAGGTTCGGCGTACAACGGAACAGCTCGATATAGGCGCTCACCAAAATACGGAACGGGCGAGGCGCATAGCTTTTAACGAGCGCTAGCACCGTGCCAAAGATGAGCGAGAAAAAGATCGACAGCGCCGAGATCTCGATGGTCTTAACAAAGCCGCCCCAAATGTAGAGCAGGTTGGTCGCGTTGAAGATTTCCATGCGCTAGGCCTCCTCTACGTTGTCGAGCCCCAGCTCGGCCAGGCTCACGCCGCGCGGACGCTCCTTGGAGCGGCGCTCGAGCCACTGCACCAGCATGGCGAGCGGAAAGCAGATGATGAAGTACATAAGGCAGCAGACGATGTATCCCTGCAGGTAACCGTACAGACTCACAAAGTTGTCGGAACGGTACATAAGGTCGCCACCGGCTACGAGCGCCAGCACCGACGTGTTCTTGACCAAGTTGAGCGCCTGATTACACAGCGGCGGCAGGATGATCTTGAACGTCTGGGGCAGCACGATGTACCAGTAAGCCTGCGCGCGGGTGAAGCCCTGGCTCTGGGCCGCCTCCATCTGACCGCGCGGAACGGCCTCGATGCCGGTGCGGATGACCTCCGAGATGTAGGCCGCGTGGTACAGGCCCACACCCAAGAAGCCCAGCACAAACGGCGCGATGCGCACCGGCTGGTCGGCGCCGGTTATGGCCTGCAAAAACTGCGGGCCGGCCATGTACATAAAGAGTACCTGCACGGGCAGCGGAGTGTTCTGGTAAAACTCCACGTACACGCGGCTGATGGCACGCAGCACGCGCGAACGGGTGGTCGAGAACACGCCCAGCAGCGTGCCCAGCGCCAGCGACAACAGCAGACCGGCAACAACCACCTGCAGCGTCACGCCAAAGCCCTCCCAGAAGGGCCCCATGTTTTGAAATGTCGTCGACCAGCGATCGGCGTCAAACAATCCTTCGAGCATTTGATTCCTTCCTTGGACGATGCGCCTACACAAGACCCCAGGTCTTGACCTCTTGATCGAGCCAGCCGTCGGCCAGGCGATCGCAGACCACCCGATCGACCACGGCCGAAAGGTCGCAGTCCTTCTTGGTCGCCACGCCGTAGCCCTGCTCGCCAAACTTGACCTCGGGCTGCAGCAGCTCGACGGTCTCATTCATATAGCCGGCCAGCGTGGAGCGGTCCATGGCAAAGACGTCGATATTGCCGGCGTCGAGCGAACTCTTGATGATGGGATAGCCACTAAAGGCCCTAAATTCGGGCTCGCAGCTAAAGCCGTTATCCTTGATCATCTGCTCGATCAGGCCCTGTGTGGTGGCACCCTGGCTCACGCCGATGACCTTGCCGTCCAGGTCCTCAATCGAGGAAAAGCCCGAACGCTTCTTGACCATGAGTCCCACGTAGTCGGTGCGATACGGCGTCGAGAAATCCCAGCTCTTCTTGCGCTCGTCGGTGATGGTGTAGGTCGCCGCGACCACATCGAGTTGGCCGTTGTCGATCAGCGGGCCGCGCGTCTTGGGCGTTACGTCGGTAAACTCGACCAACTCCTGGGCGCGGGCCTCCTTGTAGCTCACATCAAAGACGGCGGCGGCAATCTGGTAGCACAAATCGACTTCCATGCCCTCAAAGCGACCCTTGGCGGTGTCGTAATAGCCGTAGCCGGGAACGTCCTTCTTAACGCCGGCATTCAGATGACCGCGCGACTTGATGGCCGCAAGCTTGGAGCCCTTGTCGGAGGCCTCGCCGCTGGTGGAGTTGCCGCAACCGGTGAGCGCGGTCCCCGTCAGCGCGAGCATGCCAGCGCCCGCCAGCTGCAAAAAGTGACGGCGCGACACGGCCGCCCTCGTCATATCCGTCATGTCCATCACCGCGCCTAATGCAGAATCTTGGACAGGAACTCGCGGCAGCGCGGGTTCTCGGGGTTATCGAAGAAGTGCTCGGGCGTGCCCTCCTCCAGGATGCGGCCGTCCTCCATAAAGATGACACGGTCGGCCACCTGGCGCGCAAAGCCCATCTCATGCGTCACGCAGATCATGGTGATGTCCTCCTGCGCGAGCTCAATCATAACGTCGAGCACCTCCTGCACCATCTCGGGGTCGAGCGCCGAGGTCGGCTCGTCAAACAGGATGATGGGCTGCTTGGTGCACAGGGCACGGGCGATGGCGATGCGCTGCTGCTGACCGCCCGAGAGGTTTTGCGGATACTCGCCGGCCTTATGCGCCATGCCGACGCGCTTGAGCGCGGCGATGGCGATCTCGGTCGCCTCCTCCTTGCTCTTCTTTTGCAGCTTGATGGGCGCGAGCGTCAGGTTGCCGAGCACCGTCATGTTGGGATACAGGTTGAACTGCTGAAACACCATGGAGCTGTACTTGCGAGCCATCTCCAGGTGATTCTTCTTGGTGAGCGGCGTACCGTCGATGATGACCTCGCCCGATGTGGGCTCCTCCAGATAGTCGACGCAACGGATGAGCGTCGACTTGCCCGAACCGGAAGGCCCGATCATTACGAGCTTCTCGCCGCGCTTGACGGTGAGGTTGATATCTTTGAGCACATGCAGGTCGCCAAAGTACTTGTTGAGATGCTTGATCTCGATCATGTCTGCCATGAATGCCCCTTCCCTGCGTTTACACGAATTGCATCATTGTACGGAAAGAATCGCGTTTCCGCAGCCCACACTGCACCCCCGTAAAGAACCCGCAATCTTCCACCCACTCGTTGGCACCCATTGGGGACAGACTTAAATGAGTACCTGCTCATTGGGCACTCATTTAAGTCTGTCCCCAATGGGTGCCCCACCAAAAAGGGGCGCGACCATGACGGCCACGCCCCTCAAGACCCGAAAATAATACAACCGCCCTTGTTGAGCATAAGTCAGCGAAAACCCGTACACGCGAGCAAGGTGACGTGAAATGAAAGGGCGCAGACCTTATGGTCGCGCCCTTGAAATTGAACGTCAGATTGCCGTGTGTGCGGGTTTGCAGTGTCGAGTCGTTACGCGGTTTGGTAAAACCGCGTAACGAATTACGCCAATTTCGCTCCGACGATCTTTGCCGCAGCCGGCTTGTCGAAGTTGCCGCCGGTGGCCTTGCCGAGTGCACCCATGACCTGGCCCATCTGCTTCTTGGACGTGGCGCCCAGCTCGGCGATGACCTGCTCGATCAGGGCCTCGAGTTCCTCGCCCGAAACCTGCGCGGGCAGCAGGCTCTCCAGAATCTTGACCTGCTCGGTCAGGTTGTCGGTACGCTCTTGGTCGGTGCCGGCCTTGATGGACATCTCCAGCGTCTCGCTTGTCTGCTTGATCAGACGTTTGATCATGCTGTTGACGTCTTCCTCGGTCACGTCGCGGCGCTCATTGACCTCGATGTTCTTCACCTCAGCCTTAACCTGGCGAATGATGGACAGGCGAACCTTGTCCTTGGCCTTCATGGCCGCGATCATTTCCTTCTGCAGCTCTTCATTGGTCATCTGCAAATCCTCTCTAATAGCGTGGGCGGCACTCGCGCGAGCACCGCCCCATGATTACTCAGTTGTCGACGAATCGTCGGTCGAACTCTTGGTGACGCCCTTCAGGCTGACGTTGTACGGCACGTCCTTGGGCATGGGGTTAACGGTGATGTCGGCATCCTTCTTGTACTGCTCCAGCCACTCGCTATACGCAGTGCTCTCTGCCTGCGTCTTCACCACGTTGGAGACGTACTTTTTGATGGCCTTGGGCACCTGGTTGATGTCATCGACCTGATTATCGACATGGAAGTAGTCGGTGCACTTGATGATGTGATAGCCGTACGTCGACTCGACCACGTCGCTCACATCGCCCTTGTTGAGCCCCTCGAGTGCCGCCTGGTAGCTGTCGACGAAGGTGGTGAGCTTGTCCCAGCCCACGTCACCCTTCTTCTCCTTGGAGCCGGTGTCGTCGGAATACTGCTTCACGGCGTCTTCAAAGCTCAGCTCACCGGAGTTGATCTTGTCCAGGCACTCCTGCGCCTTAGCCTTGGCGGCAGCCTTGTCCTCGTCGGATGCGTCGGAATCGACCTTGATCAGGATGTTCGACGAGCGGCGGGCATCGTTGTAGTTCGACAGATTCTCGTTGATGTAATCGACGATCTCGCTGTCCTTGGGCTTGCTGGTGGGCGCCACGGCATCTTTGAGCTTTTGCTGCGCCAGGCTCTCCTTGAGCGAGCTCTTATAGGTGTCCTCGGTGTAGCCGTAGGTCTTAAGGGTCTTCTTAAAGGCCTTGGCACCGCCCGCGCTCTTGCACGCGTCCTTCCAAACCTTCTCGACCTCCTCGTCCGACACCGTCACGCCGTTCTCCTTCTGTGCCTGTTGAAGCAGAATCTGCTGCGTGTAGGAGTCGATGAGTTGCTTGCGGTACTTCTTGGGCGTGAGGTCGTTGTCGACCAGATACTGCGCCCAGTCCTTGTCCTTGGTGTAGCCGTAGGACGTGCGCATGCTCATGATCTGCTTGGTCACGGTGTCCTCGGTGAGGTTGGTGCCGTTGATAGTGGCAGCCACACCGCCGGTAAGCTTGTAGCCCGAGGTATCCTCTGCTTGCGACATAAGGCCGGAGCACGCCATGGCCGAGACGGAAAGCAGCATCGCCAGCACGCCGATGACCACCAGAACGATCTTGACGGTCTTAGACACGTACGTCTTGCGCTGCTTCTTACGAGAGTTGGAGGCAGCGCGAGCCTGCTGCTCGGGCGTCGGCGCGGCCTCGGAGTTCTTTTTCTTATTTGCCATGTTTGGCCTTTCACATCACGAATCGAACAAACGCCATTGTGTCACAACGCGGCCCCCGCGACAAAGGGGGCAACCCTGGCACTTGGGGACGTTCCTTTTCTGCCGGAAGTTAGGGACTGTCCCCAAGTGCCGGCTTTAAAAGTGGCGGCGGATGGCGTCGACCATGCCTTGAGGTGTGGTCTGGCCGAGCACATCGGCCGCGACATCCGCGTCCATAAAGATGTTCATGAGCGCCTGCAGGGCCTCGACCTGACCGCCCGGCTCGGCAATGCCCAAATTGATGATAACCTGCGCCGGCACGGGGGCACCCATGCCCGCCATAGCATTGAACGTCACGGGCGCAGCCGGCTTCACCACCGCAATGTAGGGCTTAGCCACAAACCCCGGATCGGTATGCGGGATGGCAATGTTGGCCGCCGGCATGGCAAGGCCCGTGGGATAGGCATCCTCGCGCATGCGGACGGCATCGAGCCAACCGGGCGCAGTGTAGCCGCGAGGCGCAAGCTCGTCCTCGAGCCGCGCAAACACCTCATCCGGCGTCGCGCACTCCCAATCAAAAAACACCAGCTCAGGCGTAAACAGCGCTTCGTTTTCCACCGTGCGCTCACCTCTCTCACCTAGTCACCTGCGACGTTCTTAAACGACTAGTCATTCAAGAACGTCGCAGGTGACTACCTAAAACAAAAGGTGGCCACGCGCGCCTTGGCGCCAATGACCACCCTGACCACTCGGCTAAATTGTACTGTGCGCCGCTAGCCGCGAGGCGCGTCAATTGCGACCCTGCCGCTCTCCAGCACGTGAACGCGGCCGTCGGCGAGCATCTGCACGACCTCGGGATACAGCACATGCTCGATCGCGTGGATGTGCTCCTCGAGCGTGTCGACGTCCCAGCCTTCCTCGACAGCCAGCGCACGCTGGGCGATGATGGGACCGTTGTCGTAGATCTCGTTGGCAAAGTGCACGGTCACACCGGTCACCTTGACGCCGCGCGCAAAGGCATCGTCGATCGCATGCGCGCCGGTAAAGCTCGGCAGCAGCGCCGGATGCAGATTTACCACGCGGTTGGGGAACGCCGCCAGCAGGGGCGTGCGGACCATGCGCATGTAGCCAGCCATGACCACATATTCGCAGCCGCGCTCGAGCAGCTCGTGCGCAATGATCTCGTCGGCGGCAATAGGGTCGGCATAGACATCCTTGGAAAGCGTCAGCGTCTGAATGCCCGCACGCTCGGCACGCTGCAGGCCCTTGGCCGAAGGACGGCTCGAGACCACCAGCTCAATCGAAGCATTGAGCTTGCCAGCGGCGATCAGGTCGATCAGCGCCTGCAGGTTGGTACCCGAACCGCTGATGAGCACACCGATCTTGAGCGGCTCGTCCGTATCGGTGCCGGTCGGACGGGCATAGGACACAAAGTCCAGGCCCTCGGCGGCAGCCATCTGCTCGTTAGCGCTCATCGGAGTACACGACCTTACCGGAACCCTCGACGCACTCGCCTACGCGGAACGGCTTCTCGCCCAGCGCGACCAGGGCCTCGGTAACCGCGGCCTCGTCCTCGGGGGCGACGATCAGGCACAGGCCAACGCCCATGTTGAAGGTCTTGCACGCCTCGTTGGGCGCGAGCTCGGCTTGGCGCGACACGTAGGTGATGACGGGCGGAACGTCCCAACCCATCTCAGCGCCGTTGCGGGTGACCACGGCGTCGACGTCGTCGGCGAGCGCGCGGTTGAGGTTCTCGGTAATACCGCCGCCGGTGATGTGGGCAATCGCGTGCACCGGAGCGCCGCCACGCAGCAGCTCAAGAATCGGTTTGACGTAGATGCGCGTGGGAGCGAGCAGGGCGTCAGCGAGCGATGCGCCGCCGAGCTCCTCGAGCGGACGGCTCAGCTCCTCGGCCTTAGCGGCGGCCTCGGGCGTGCCCGGCTTAATGCCGTCGACGCCGATGACCTTGCGCACGAGCGAGTAGCCGTTGGAGTGCACGCCGGTGGAAGGCAGGCCCAGGATCACATCGCCCGGGCGGACGTTTGCGGGGTTGAGCATCTTGGGACGGTCGACGACGCCCACGGTAAAGCCGGCGAGGTCGTAATCGGCGGGGGCCATGACGCCCGGGTGCTCGGCCATCTCGCCGCCCACGAGCGCGCAGCCCGCGAGCTTACAGCCATCGGCCACGCCCTTGATGATCTTTGCCATGTGCTCGGCCTCGATGTGACCGATGGCAACGTAGTCCAGGAAGAACAGCGGCTCGGCGCCCGAAGCCAGAATGTCGTTGGCGCACATAGCGACCAGGTCCTGGCCCACCGTCTCGTGACGGTCCATGATCTGGGCGAGCACGAGCTTGGTGCCCACGCCGTCGGTGCCGCTAATCAGGATCGGGTCTTCCATATCCTTAAGCGCGGCAGCCGAGAACAGGCCACCGAAGCCGCCGATGCCGCCGATAACCTCGGGGCGATTGGTGTCCTTGACCATCTGCTTAATCGCGTCGACGGCGCGGCCGCCCTCGGCGGTATCGACGCCGGCATCCTCATACGTCACATGCTTGCTGTCGCTCATCTGAGCCTTCCTCTCCCATTACCGTGGCGCCGCGCAGGCGCCAAACGGTGCTCATAGTTGCGTTCATTTCGGCGCGCGCCATAACAGCACGCGCCGTCATATCAACAAAACAGCAGGTAAAACCTACCAAAATAAACCTGTCCCTTTTTGGCAGGCTTTAGGCCTCGCCGTGTTCCTCTTCCCAGCTGCGGTCGTCGTATTTCTCGACCACGGCGTCGTCGTCAAAGTGCAGCGGCTTGTCCAGGTTGCGGGGCTTAAAGCCCTCCATAAATTTGTCGCGGCCAAAGCTCTCGGGAATCGCCACGGGATAGCGACCGGTAAAGCATGCATCGCAATAGCCGCCCTTGGGCATGACCTTCAGCAGGCCCTCGACCGAAAGGAAGGCCAGCGAATCGGCGCCGATGTACTCGCAGATCTCATCGACCGTCTTGTTGGCACTGATGAGCTGCGACTGCACGTCGGTATCGATACCGTAGAAGCACGGCCAAATGACCTCGGGCGAGTTGATGCGAATGTGAATCTCCTTGGCGCCGGCGTTACGCAGCATCTTGACGAGCTGCACCATGGTTGTGCCGCGCACGATGGAGTCGTCGATGACGACCAGGCGCTTGCCCTCGATGTTGTCGCGCAGCGGGTTGAGCTTCATGCGCACGCCCATGGCGCGCAGCTCCTGCGTGGGCTCGATAAACGTACGGCCCACATAGCGATTCTTGATGAGGCCCTCGCCAAAGGGAATGCCGCTCTCGTGCGAATACCCCTCCGCGGGCGGCAGGCCGGAGTCGGGCACGCCGATGACCAGATCAGCCTCGACGGGCTCCTCGTGTGCCAGCTGGCGACCCATGTCGTAGCGGCAGGCGTAGACGCTCTTGCCGTTCATGATGGAGTCGGGGCGGGCGAAGTAGACCTGCTCAAAGATGCAGTTGGCAGACTCTTCGGCTGCAGGTACGCCCTGCTCGGATACCAGGCCCTCGGCGCTGATGCGCAAAATCTCACCGGGGCGGACATCACGGACGTACTCGGCACCCACGATGTCGAGCGCACAGGTCTCCGAGGCAACGACCCAGCCGCCAGCGCGCGTGACATGGGTGGTGGCGTCGACCGTCGCGGCGTCGTCTTGCGACGGCAGCTGCGAAACGGATGCGGCATCGGCTTGGTCCAGGCCCTCGTCCACGAGCTTGCCCAGCACCAGCGGGCGAATGCCGTGCGGGTCGCGGAAGGCATAGAGCGCCTGCTCATTGATGAGCGTCATGGCGTAGCCGCCGCGCACGAGTTCCATGGTCTTACGAATGCCCTCGCGCAGATGGCCTGTACGCTGAGTAAAGTAGCCGATGAGCTTGGTCGCGACCTCGGAATCCGAATTGGAGAGGAACGGCACGCCCAGCTCGATCAGCTGGCGGCGCAGCTCGTCGGTGTTGACCAGCGTGCCGTTGTGAGCAAGCGCGATAATGACGCTGTTGATGGTAGAAAGATGCGGCTGAGAGGCTTCCCAGCTCTTGGCACCGGCGGTGCCATAGCGCACGTGGCCCACGGCCAGCTGGCCGGAGAGCGTCGACAGGTCGGCGTTGGAGAACACGCGGTCGAGCAGGCCCAGATCCTTGCGGACCATAACCGTGCCGCCGTCACCCACGGCGATTCCCGCCGATTCCTGGCCACGGTGCTGCAGCGCACGCAGGCCAAAGTACGTCAGTCGAGCCACGTCGCGATCGGGCGCCCATACGCCGAAAATGCCACATTCCTCATGCAGCTGGTCGGAGTCCGGATCATACGTCGACATGGTGTTCACCTGTCCCGCGGCACGCTCGGCCGCGCGGATGGTTTCTTGAGACATGGCATCCCCTCAGAGCCTCGTATTTTGGCGTTACCCACCTTATTATACGCACGGCAGGACAAGCACTCCCGCGTATGAACAGCGCTTTTTAAAAGCCCACCGAGCTAATAATCAGTTTTGTAGCCAAACATTTTATCGGTCTGTCCAGTGCAAGCGCCCGCGCCCCCAGATGGCCGCCGTGTCCACCGTTGGGGATTACAAAGTTGCAATTGGGTCGTTTGTCCTGTCTTTTGGCAGGTCGGCGGCGTATCCTTATAACCTGCAACAAAGCGAGAAAGGTTATGTATGGATCGAAATGAACTCGACCCCAGCGTCCCCAGCGCCACAGAGGTCAAGAAGATCCCCCTGATCATTAAGGTGTACGCCGCCCTGTGCATTCTGTCCGGCGTGGGCACGCTCCCGTCGGTCGCCGCCTTTATGTGGCAGGTCATCACCGCGCTCATCACCGGCAACACCGCCGCCAAGCTCGGCGACAACACGCTCGTCGCGGTTGGACTCATCGTCGCCGGCATCATGCTCTCTGCGGCAAGTGCCGTCATCCTGATCATCTTTGGCCTGGACCTTATCAAAAACCAGCGCCGCAACGCCGCGCGCCTGTCCTATATCCTTATCGCATTTACCGTCGTTGAGCTTTTGGTCGACGTGATGCTCCAGGGTATCGGGCCGTTCTTGCTGCGCCCCGCCATCCAGCTCGGCATCCTCGTCGCGCTTTCGGCCACCGTCGACCCCACGCTTCGTCAGGAGCGCGAACTGCAACGCCGCCTGCAAGAGATGCTCGATCGCGACGCCGCCGCCGAGGGCATGCTCGGCCGCGATGAGACCGGTGAAGGCTACATCAAGCTCAACTACTTCAACCTGTTCTGGGTATTCTTTGTCTGCTGCGTACTCGGCCTGATCCTGGAGGACATCTGGCATATGACGGTCGACGACCCGGGCGTCTACCAGAACCGCGCCGGCATGCTGTTTGGCCCCTTCAGCCCCATCTACGGATTTGGCGCCGTACTCATGACCATGGTGCTCAACCGCTTCTACAAAAAGAACCCCATCATTATCTTTTTGGTGAGTGCCCTACTTGGCGCAAGCTTTGAGGTGTTCGTGGGCTGGTTTATGCAGACCTCGTTCGGTGTGGTCTCGTGGAACTACTCGCACATGAAGCTCTTTGGCATGCCCGACCCACTCGCCGTCCTTACCGGCGGACGCACCTGCACGGGCTTTGCCTGCCTGTGGGGCCTGGGTGGCCTCATCTGGATCAAGCTGCTGCTGCCGAGGCTGCTCAATCTCATCAACATGATTCCGTGGAAGAGCCGCTACTCCGCTACCGTCATCTTTACCATCATCATGCTGGTCGACGGCGTCATGACGCTGCAGTCGCTCGATTACTGGTACCAGCGCGTCAACGGCACTGAGCCGGATATTCCCGTCGCGCAGTTCTACGGCACGTACTTCGATAACGAATACATGGAGAACCGCTTCCAGAGCATGACTATGAGCCCCAAGGATGCGACGCGCGTGTAGCGCCCACCTCGCCCAAAACGCAAAATGCCCGCCGGTATCACACGTACCGGCGGGCATTTTTATAAACGAGCCTTCTATCGACGTAAGCCTCTACGCCTCGCGCTCGACCTCACTCACACACTCATTTTTGATGGTGCCGACAAGCGACTGCAGGGCATCGACCATGTGCGGACGAACGTCTCCGCCAATGAGCACGAGCATGATGTCGTCGCCCACGGTAAGCTCGCCGCTTGCCAGCCACACGCGCACATAGCCGATACCCGGCATCGCGCGCGTGGCCTCGATAGCAGCCTGCACCTTCTGAGCATCGAAGCCAAACACCATGCCGCTCACCTTATGCCCAGACGCCACGCCATCGGTCTCGACTCCGCGCACCTCGGCCTTGGGCGTCGCACGCACCACACCGTTGTGTGTCAGGTACATGCCGCAGCCAGCCGCCGAAGCATCGGCCTTAGCCTCACGCAGCCAAGCATCAACCGAAGGCATCGTTTTGCCACTTTCAAGCATCATTTCTCCCTTACCGTCAGCGAGTAGCTAATTTGGGACGGGGCTCTTTTAGCTACCCCTGGATAATCTACTCCTCGACCGGCGTGAGCACCATGACGGCACGCGTGTTGCTCAGCGATAACGAACGACAGGTCACGAGCGTCAAGACCTTGGTTGCCGAGGCGGCGCGATCGGTGGCATCGCTCGCCACGGCAGAGGCACCGTCGAGCATCTCGGACAGGTAGTTCTTGAGCCCGTCATCGCCCTCAAAATTGGCCGCGCGCGCCTTGGAGTACGTATCCTCAACGACCTTGGTCGCCAGCGGACGCAGCTTATACGTCGCATCGCGCGTGATGTAATACACGCACTCTATGCTGTCGAACGTCGCCTGATCGGTCGTGTCCGAGATCACATTGAACATCGATCCGTCGTTCATGTGGTGACCATAGATCGTAGTCTGCTGATCCACCATGCCGGGCGCAGTGTCCTCGTAATCCAAGAAGATGGCACCCGATGCGTTGGACGTGCCATCGAACAACGTGTTGAGGTACTTGGAATTATCAGTAGCCTGCACTACGGGATAGTTAATGTTGGTGCCCGGTACGTAAATCCAACCGACGACCTCGGGATTTGTCTGGGCAAGAGCATTGAAATCGATAATCGGCACGCCGCTAGCGTCCTTATCGCTATACTGCCGTTCGATCTTTTGATACGACTCGCTCGCCTGCTTGTAGCCAATCTGCGCATTGATAAAGATGGCGGCAGCGGCAACGATCAGACCGATACCGATAATGATGAGCAGAATGGGAATGACGGACCGGCGTTTCTTGCGCGGCGGCTCGGTGTAATCCGACGGCGCGGCATGCGATGAAGACAGGGGCGGCTTCTTAGCGGTGCTATAAGATGAAGGTCGATATGCGGCCGGCGCGTCCTGTCGACGATGCGTCGCCGGCGTCACGGGGCGCGGCGCGCGCGGCTGCTGAGGAGAGGATGTCCGACCCTGCTGTGCCGCACGGGCAGCACCCGGCTTCGACGGATCGGGAATCTGAGGAACCTTGAATCGTTTTCCCTGATAGTCGGACATGGCTCTCCTTATACTGCGGTGAAACGGCGGAACGCCTAGGCGTCGGCCATCTCCTGCTTCATCTTCTCGATAACCTTGCGGTACTCGGGGTCGCATGCGCCCAGAATCTGCGTGGCGTAAATGGCGGCGTTCTTGGCACCGTTGATGGCAACGCAGGCCACGGGCACGCCCGAAGGCATCTGCACCATCGACAGCAGCGAATCCATGCCGCCCAGGTCACTCGTCTTCATAGGCACGCCGATGACCGGCAGCGGCGTAAACGCAGCCACGACACCGCCCAGGTGAGCAGCCTTGCCGGCAGCAGCAATAATCACCTTGATGCCGCGGTCGGCAGCAGTCGAAGCCCACTCGTGGACCTTCGCCGGCGTGCGGTGCGCGCTCGCAATGACGAGCTCATAGGGCACACCGAGCGCCTCGAGCTCGGCGGTACAGCCTTCCATAACGCCCAGATCGGACTTGGAGCCCATGATGATCCCGACAACCGGCTTCTGATCTGCCATAAACAAAGACCTCCTGTTGAGAGCGGTGACGCGGCGATCCGCGACCCTTAACTACTGAGAGTAGTATAGCTGCTCCCGTCCCTGCGGTCCCCGGGTGCCCCGCGGCGGGCCGGGTTTTTATCTTCGCTCCCCTTGCTTCGCAAAATCGCTCCGATAATAAACCCGGCCCGCCGCGGGGCACCCGGGGACCTACCGGGGATTGCTATGACGTACGTTGGCTAATTTGGTTTGGAATGAAAGGTTTGCGGAGGGTAGTGGACAGTTAGTTCAGATACGTATTTTTTGGCCGTGCCTCTTGGCGCTAATAAAGTGGTTTGAAGTCACTTTGAGCCCCATAATGACCCCTATCGCCCTTATATGAGCGTCTCCACCGGTTCGGAAAGTCAAATTCAGCCCAATCGGACTCAGGTCGGCCTTTACACACCCTCTGAAAAATACGTATCTGAACCAACTGTCCAAGGGTATGTTTCACCCCCCCCGGCAAAAGGCCTCCTGGCGAATCAAAATTCGCCAGGAGGCCCCATACAAAACGTGGGCGCCGTCGTTCAAACGAACGACGGCGCCCACACTCACTTTCTTTTTCAGCCCTAGTCATCGCGCAAAGCCCCTTCGGCAGCACACGGTGCAGCCGAGTCACCGTGTGCCGGGGCGGGAAGGCGGACCTTTCTCTCGGAAAACTTCGCGAAGCCCAGTTTCCGAGAGAAAGTGTCCGGCTGCCGCCCCGGCCGACCAGGTCACACTACATCGTGTACTGCGGCAGGTCCTGCAGGGCGATGACGTCCATACCCATGTCGTTGGCGCTGCCGTGACCCTGCTGGTCCTCGCGCACCGCCTCGATGGCACTCACGTATGTGTTGGCAGCGGACATCGCGGTCACGCAGGTCACGCCGCGGCGCACCGCCTCGGTACGCAACAGATAGCCGTCGCCGCGCGAACCCGGACCATACGGCGTGTTGATGATCACCGCAATCTTGCCATCGGCGATAAGGTCGCCGATATTGGGACGCTCGCCGTCATGCGGACCGCTGATCTTTTCCACGATTTCGCACGTCACGTTACCGCCGCGCAGCACGCGCGCCGTACCCTCGGTAGAGCAGATATCAAAGCCAAGGTAGCGCAGGATACGGGCGACCGAAAGGATGTGGCGCTTGTCGCGGTCGCACACGCTAATGAACACCTTGCCGCAACTCGGGTCGGGCAGCTTGTAGTCAATCGCCAGCTGCGTCTTGGCATATGCCTCGGGATAGCTCTTGGCGATACCCATGACCTCGCCCGTCGACTTCATCTCGGGCCCCAGGATAACGTCGGCTCCCGGGAAACGACCCCAGGGCATAACGGCTTCCTTCATGCAGAACCAGTCCAGCTGACGCTCGTCACTCGGCAGGCCCAGGCTCGCGATGGAATCGCCCGCCATGATACGCGCCGCGCACTTGGCCAGCGGCACGCCGGTGGCCTTGGAAATGAACGGCACGGTACGGCTGGCACGCGGGTTAGCCTCGATCACGTAGACGGTCTCGCCCTTGATGGCATATTGCACGTTGACCAGGCCGCGGACTCCCAGCGCCGTCGCGATGCGGCGCGTGGTCTCACGGAGCTTCGCCTGCAGGCTCTCGCTAAAGCTGAACGGCGGAATGCACGTCGCGGAGTCGCCGGAGTGGATACCGGCCTCCTCGATATGCTCCAGGATACCGCCGATGTAGACCTCCTCGCCGTCGCACAGGGCGTCGACATCGGACTCGATCGCACCCTCCAGGAAGCGATCCAGATACACCGGGTAGTCGGGGCTAATGCGCGCGGCCTCGGCCATGTAATCGCGCAGATGCTCGGCATCGTAGGCGATCATCATGCCGCGGCCGCCCAGCACGTAGCTCGGACGCACCAGCAGCGGGTAGCCGATGTGCGCGGCCACGGCCTCGGCCTCCTCAAACGAGGTAGCCTGGCCCGCCGGCGGGTACATAATGCCCAGCTTGTCGAGTAGGGCGGCAAAACGCTCGCGGTCCTCGGCAAAGTCGATGGCATCGGGCTTGGTGCCCATGATGTTGACGCCACTCTCCTCGAGCATGCGCGCCAGCTTAAGCGGAGTCTGGCCGCCGAGCGTCACCACGACGCCGTCGGGACGCTCAACATCAATGACGTCCATGACGTCCTCGTAGGTGAGCGGCTCAAAGTACAGGCGGTCGGACGTGTCGTAGTCGGTCGAAACGGTCTCGGGGTTGCAGTTGACCATGATGGTCTCAAAACCGCGGGCAGCCAACGCATAGCTCGCGTGCACGCAGCAGTAGTCGAACTCGATACCCTGGCCAATACGGTTGGGGCCGGCGCCCAGGATCATCGCCTTGGGCTTGTCCGCCGGCGTGGTCTCGTCGGGGGCAACGCACTTCTTGGCATCCGGGCTCGTGCGGTAGATGTTCTCGTACGTCTTGTAATGGTACTCCGTGGCGCTCGAGAACTCCGCAGCGCAGGTATCGACCGTCTTCATGCTGGGAACCACGCCCAGACCCTTGCGGTAGGCGCGCACAAAGCGCTCGTCCGAGCCGGTCAGCGCGGCAATCTCGGCATCACTCGTGCCATACTGCTTGAGCAGGCGCATCGCGTCGGCGTCAATGTCCTCCACACGCAGGCCGCGGATGCTCTCCTGGACCTGCACCATGTCGTTGATGCGGTTGAGGTACCACGGATCGATGCCGCAGATGGCATGGATCTGGGCGATGTCCCAGCCGCGGCGCAGGGCCTCGACCACAAAGAAGATGCGGTGCTCGGTCGGGGTTGCCACGGCTTGGGCGAGCTCATTGTCGCTCAGCTTATCGGCACCCTCCTTGCCACCGACACAAATACCCTGGTGTCCATCCTCCAGCGAGCGCATGGCCTTGCCAAAGGCTTCCTCGAAGGTGCGGCCGATCGCCATAATCTCGCCCACGGCCTTCATGCGCGTGGTGAGCGTGGGGTCGGTACCCTTGAACTTCTCGAAGGCAAAGCGCGGCACCTTGACCACGCAGTAGTCAATCGTGGGCTCAAAGCAGGCAGGCGTTGCTTTGGTAATGTCGTTGACGATCTCGTCGAGCGTATAGCCAACGGCCAGGCGCGCGGCGGCCTTAGCGATGGGAAAGCCCGTGGCCTTGGAGGCCAGTGCGGAGGAACGACTCACGCGCGGGTTCATCTCGATGACGATCAGGCGACCGGTCTGGGGGTTCACGGCAAACTGCACGTTGGAGCCGCCGGTCTCGACGCCGATTTTCTCCAAGATGGCGAGCGAGGCGACACGCATGCGCTGATACTCAAGGTCGGAGAGCGTCTGCGCCGGCGCCACGGTAATGGAGTCGCCGGTGTGCACACCCATGGGGTCGAGGTTCTCGATAGAGCACACGATGATGCCGTTGCCGGCGTGGTCACGCATGACCTCCATCTCATACTCTTTCCAACCCTCGATGGACTCCTCGACCAGCACCTCGTGGGCAGGCGAGAGCTCAAGGCCCTGGCTCACGATGGAGACGAGCTCCTCGTGGGTATGCGCGATGCCGCCGCCGGCGCCACCGAGGGTAAAGCTCGGACGCAGCACGCAAGGATATCCCACGCGCTCGGCGATGGCCTCGGCGTCAGCCACACTGTAGGCATAGCCCGAGCGCGCGACCTCCAGGCCAATCTCGGCCATGGCCTCGTTAAAGAGTTTGCGGTCCTCGCCGCGCTCGATGGCGGCAAGGTCGCAACCGATCATCTCGACGCCGTACTTGTCCAGCGTGCCGTCTTTCGCCAGCTCGACGGCGGCGTTCAGACCGGTCTGGCCACCCAGCGTGGGCAGCAGCGCGTCCGGGCGCTCTTTCTTGATCACGCGCTCGATAAACTCGGCGGTGATGGGCTCGACATAGGTGCGGTCGGCAAGACCCGGGTCGGTCATGATAGTCGCCGGGTTGGAGTTAACCAGGATGACCTCAAAGCCATCCTCCTTGAGCACCTTGCAGGCTTGGGCGCCGGAGTAGTCGAACTCGCAGGCCTGGCCAATGACGATGGGACCCGAACCAATAACGAGGATACGCTTGATGTCAGTACGTTTCGGCATGTTTAAAACCTCCTAGAGAGGCTGACTCAATGTTTTGGAAAAGTCAGCGAGGGTGCAGCTGGTGCATCAGGTTGCCGTGATGCGAGGGCGCGCTGGGCTTATGCCCGCGCGTCCGAAGCAGAACGGCAAGATGATGTGCCAGATGCAGCCGCAGCGTCGATCGGTCCGCCGTTCGGCAGAACGGCGGAACCATCGTCGGCGAAATTCCAACCGGCAAGGCGGTCCTTCGCGGTGTCGATGTCCAGGTAGTTCTCCTCGCCGTCCATGAGTCGCGTAAAGGCGGTAAAGAGATAGTGGGCATCGGTGGGGCCAGGCGAGGCCTCGGGGTGGTACTGGACCGAGAAGCACGGGGCGTCGAGCAACTGGATGCCCTCGGCGGTGCCGTCGTTAAGGTTCACATGCGTCAGGCGAATGCGGCCAAAGCGCTCGTTCATCACGACCGGCGCGATGCCGCGGCGCACCCAGACGCGCAGATCTCCATCGGCCGCATGCTCGGTCTCGCCGCCGGAAAGCTCGGGGACAAGCTTGCCCAAGCTGGGGAACAGCAGGCCAAAGCCATGATTTTGCGCGGTAATCTCCACGCGACGGCTTACCAGGTTCATGACTGGCTGGTTGCCACCGCGGTGACCGAACTTAAGCTTTTCCATCTGGGCGCCGCAGGCCAGGCTGATCATCTGATGACCCAGGCAAATGCCAAAGACCGGCACCTTGCCGATCAGCTGCTGCACCTGCTCATAGGTCTCCACCACGGCGTCGGGGTCGCCGGGACCATTGGACAAAAAGACACCGTCGGGATTCATGTCGAGCACCTCACTCGCGGGCGTATCCCACGGCACGACGGTAAGGTCGCAGCCGGCACGGACCAGGCCCTCCAGAATGCCGCGCTTGACACCGCAGTCGTAGGCGACCACTTTGTGACGGGCAGGAGCGGCAGCCGCAAGCGCAAAGTCATGCGTGGCAGGCAGGTCACTCGCGGCAAAGACGTGGGGTTCAGGGCAACTTACGGTCTTGACCAAATTCTCGCCCACCAGTGTGGGCGCTGCGGCCAGACGCTCGGCAAGCTCGTCGACGTCGAAGATCTCGGTCGAGATAATGCCCATCTTGGAACCATTGTCGCGCAGATGGCGCACCAGAGCGCGGGTGTCGACACCCTCGATAGCGACGATGCCGTGAGCGCGCAGGTACTCCGGCACGCTGACGGCCGAGCGCCAGTTAGAAGGCGTGGTGCACATGTCGCGGACGATCATGCCGCGCATGGCGGGAGCGCTCGCGGGGCGAGCGGTATCGCCGGGGAAGGCCGACTGGACGTCGGTCTCGTCGATGCCGTAGTTACCGATCTGCGGATAGGTCATGGTTACGATTTGGCCGGCATAACTCGGGTCGGTCATAACCTCAAAGTAGCCCTCGAGCGAGGTATTGAAGCAGACTTCGCCGGTCGCGGTGCCCTCGGCGCCGCATGCACGTCCATAAAAAATGGTCCCATCCTCAAGATACAGGATGCAGGGACCGCAGGTGCCCTTGCTGGTTTTGGCCAGCATACGCTGGCAAAGCTCGCTGGGCGCGAAGGTGCGGGCGGCAGCGCCCGCGGTATGGTTGTTCGCCATAGTTCTCCTTCCCGGTCTCACAGGACCGGCTTAAAGGTGTGTAGTTAGGCCTCGCGGTATTGTAACCGCAAGCATCACTTATGGCGTTAATTTCATAGAATTGTTTACAAAATGATAATTATGACTCCCCATGCATAATGATTCACAACCGCCATCGGGTAGTCTTTTTGGGACGGGGCTATTTTAGCTGCCTCGGCTGCTAGCGCTAGCGTTTTGTCTGATTGACGGCCGGGGTAGCTAAAATAGCCCCGTCCCAAAAAGACTACCCAGAAAAATCATCCCGCGTGGGCTTGTGGCTCACGCGGGATGATGGCCTCCTACTTTTTCTTGTCCTGTTCCAGCAGATCGGACGGTGAGCGATCGGGCTTGCCGCCGCGGAAAATCTCGCGACCATGCAGACGATGTTCCAGGTCACGTTCGGCCTTTTCCTCGTCAATCTTGGTCTGGCTCACCACCGGGTCCTCAATCAACGACGACACCGAGTTCACCTGCTTCTGAATGCGCTCGGCGATGGTGTCATCCATACTCACGATGCGCATCTTCCAGTCGATACTCGTGGCGTTGGATGAACTCTTGGTCCACACGAACGTCAGAATGGCGCTCTGGTGGCCCTGGGCGGGAAACATGCCAAAGAAGGAATCGTGCTGAATGTTGCTATCTTCGTCGATATAGGCGTGCACGTTATACACCACGCGGTCAATCTTATCGTTGAGCAGCGCGTTGGTCGCGAGTGCCGCGGCCTGAATCTGCCCGTTGGACAGCAGTTCGAGCTCGTTGGCAGACGATGTGTCCAACACCGTTGCCTCGACCGTGCCCGTACGCTCATCGGCCTCGTCGACGGAAAAGTCGAGCGGAAACTGCGTAAAGCCGTTGCCCCACTCAAGGCCGCCCTTCAGCGCCGTCGAAACGGTATCGACCGAAACGCTCTCGGACAGATTGGCGGTATTCAGACGGCGCATCACGCCGTAGCCGATCTGCATGCCCACGATCAGCACCAAAATACCGATGACCACGGCCATCGCGGTCTTCGTAATGGTATGGCTCACCTGCGAGCCCGAAGGATCGTCCTCGGACAGCGGGTCGATATGTTTTGCCTGGCGCGCGCGGTCCTCGCTGCGCAGCTGCGCTAGCGCCGCTTTGTCACCGCGCTTGGCCGCAGCCTCCTTCTCGCGCATGCGCTCGGTACGCTTTTTGGCAAGCGTAGGATCCAAGACGCCGGATGCATCGATTTCGGAGAATAACTCCGTCACCTCTTCCGGAGTCAAAGGGTTCTTGTCAGCCATAAACTTCCTGTCATATCAATCAGTCGAGCTCGTGCGCACGCGCACCTTCGAACTGCATTCGATAGTAACGGGCATAGGTGCCGCCACGGGCGAGAAGCTCCTCGTGCGTGCCACGTTCCACAACGCGACCATGCTCAACGGTCGCAATCTCGTCAGCATGCTTAATGGTCGAGAGACGGTGGGCGATGATAATCGTGGTGCGGCCGCGCGCCAACTCTTCGAGTGACTCCTGCACCGCCTCCTCGCTCTCGTTATCCAAAGCACTCGTCGCCTCGTCCAAGATCAGGATCTTGGGGTTCTTGAGAAACACACGCGCGATGGCGACGCGCTGTTTCTGTCCGCCCGAAAGACGGCTGCCGCGCTCGCCCACGACCGTGTCATAGCCCTGCGGCAGCGACTCGATAAAGGCATCGATGTTGGCGCGACGGGCGGCTTCGGCAATCTCTTCTGCCGTGGCGCCCGCTTTGCCGTAGGCGATATTCTCGCCAATCGTTCCATCGAACAGATACACGTCTTGCTGCACCAGGCCGATGGCACGACGCAGGCTCTGCTGTGTCACATCGCGCACGTCCTGGCCGTCGATGCTAATGGATCCGGCGGCCACGTCATAAAAGCGCGGTAGCAGCGAACAGGTCGTGGACTTGCCACCGCCCGAAGGGCCAACCAAAGCGATGGTCTGACCAGGCCTGATGGACAGGTCCATATGGTCGATAACGGGACGCTCGTCGGCATCGCCCTCGCCCAGCTCAACATCCTCGTAGTTAAAGCACACGTCGTGATACTCCACGGCGCCGGCGGTCACCTGCAGATCCGTAGCGCCCGGCTTGTCCTGGATATCCGGCGCGGTCGAGAGCACCTCGTCCATACGCTTAAAGCCGGCGATAGCCTTCTGATACATCTCGGCGGAATTGACAAGCGTCTCGAGCGGCGTGCAGAACAACGAAATGTAGAGCGCAAACGTCGCCATATCGACTGCTTGCAGCTCGCCCTGAGCCACCAGCCAACCGCCGAGCAGCACCACGATCACGTAGAGCACGCCCGAGAGCAGGCCATACGTCGCGGTATAGACGCCCATGGCGTGGTACATGTTCTCTTTGGACGAAAGGTAGCAATCGTTAGAGGCACGGAACTTGGCGCGCTCGGTCTCCTCGTTGGCAAAGCTCTTGACTACGCGCATGCCCGCCAGCGAATCCTGCAGTTGTGCATTGATGCCGCTGATCTTTTTGCGGTTGTCGCTAAAGACCTCGCGCATACGCATGTTCTGCCAAAACATGATGACCGCAAACACCGCCGTCACCACGGCCATGGCAAGCGCCAACACCGGGGCGATGGTAAAGAGGATCACAAACGAGCCAATGATCTCGATGCCGCAGATGATGATCCACTCGGGCACGTGATGCGCCGCCTCGCAGATATCGAACAGGTCGTTGACCACGCGGCTCATCATGTCGCCCGAGCTGTTGCGGTCGAAGTACGTAAAGCTAAAGCGCTCATACTGGTCAAACAGGTCCTCGCGCATCTTGGACTCCATGCGCGCGCCCATCACGTGACCCCAATAGCTCACAAAGTAGCGGCAGGCACAGCGGACGGCATACATCAGCACCAAGCCCACCGCGATCATACCGAGCGCCTGCATAATGGCAGCCTGACCCTGGGTAAACAGCCCACCGGTCAGATTGCGCAGAATAATAGGAAACGCCAGGTCAATGGCGGCAAGCACCAGGGCGCAAACCGTATCGGCAACAAGAAGCCCCATCTGGGGCCTGTAATACGACAAAAAACGCTTCAGCATAATCACCTTACGCGGTTTTACCAAACCGCGTTTCGTCTCGACGCTGCAAGTGCCCCATTTGGACAATCTGGCCTTCAATCGTCGGTCGCGTATATCCATACGCTTCCCTCCTCTTTTAGGCCACCTCGTCTCAAATGGAGCACTTTCGCTGACTTACACAAACCAGCGAGGTCATAACCCCGCCTCAACAAAGTAACCGCTCGCTACAGTTCGGCTCCACCAAGGCGATGCGCGATGCTGTCGCAGGCGAGTGCGCCCACGACGGTCTTGGCGTCTTCGATCTTGCCGTCGAGTACGGCGTCGATCAGCTCGTGCAGCGGCACCAGATCCACGTTGACAAACTCGTCATCGTCGGGGTTGGGCGCGTCGAACTCGAGCTTGGTGGCCAGGTAGATATGAATGATCTCGTCGCAGAAGCCGCAGGTCGTGACAATTGACGTCAAAAAGCGAATGCGACCGGCCCGAAAGCCCGTCTCCTCGTGCAGTTCGCGCTTGGCGCAATCGAGCGGATCCTCGCCCGGGTCGAGCTTGCCGGCGGGAATCTCGACCGTCACGCGGTCGATGGCGGTGCGGTACTGACGCACCAGCACAATCTTGCCGCTCTCGGTCAGCGCCACAACGGCCGCCGCGCCCGGATGGCGAATGATGTCGCGGGCGCTGCGGTGGCCGTTGGGCAGCTCAACCTCAAGACGGTGGACGTCGAGGATCTTGCCCTTCCAGGCGCACTCCTCCGAAAGAATCTTCTCGTGTAGCTCGGCATCGTGCGGGTCGTCATCGCCCAGCACCAGCACCGGCTCGTCAGCAACCTCGCCGCCAGGCTCGCCCTCGGCGTGCCCATACACGCGGCTGTCCTCCTCGACGATCTGCGCGTCCACGAGCTCTTCGTTCTTATCGTCCATCCGTCTCATTCCTCTCGGATTTTAGGCATCCCAGGCGTCGCGGCCGCGCAGCGCGCGCAGGCCAATGTCGTGACGCAGGGTCTTGCCCTCAAAATCGATCTTCTCGCAGGCCTCGTAGGCAAGGTCGCGAGCGTTCTCGAACGTGTCGCCCAGCGCGGTCACGGCGAGCACGCGGCCGCCGTTGGTCACGAGCCGGCCGTCCGCCACGGCGGTGCCGGCGTGGTACACCGTCACGTTCTCCATGGCCTCGGCATCCTCGATACCGGTAATGACCTTGCCCTTCTCGTAGCTGCCGGGGTAGCCCGCGCTCGTCAGGACAACGGCCACGGCCCACTCGTCGCGCCAGTCGAGCTCAATCTGATCGAGCTCGCAGTTGGCGCAGGCCAGCATGACCTCGACCAGGTCGTTCTTAAGGCGCGGCAGCACGACCTGCGTCTCGGGGTCGCCAAAGCGAGCATTGAACTCCAGCACCTTGGGGCCGGCGGGCGTGAGCATAAAGCCGCCGTACAGGCAGCCGCGGTAGTCAATGCCCTCGGCAGCAAGTTCGGCAACGGTCTGTTCCATGACCGCCACCATGGTGGCGTGCTCCTCGTCGGTCACGATGGGCACCGGGCTGTAGACGCCCATGCCGCCGGTGTTGGGGCCCTTGTCGCCCTCGAGCGCGCGCTTGTGGTCCTGCGAGGTGGCCATGGGGCGCACGGTCTTGCCGTCGGTAAAGGCAAGCAGCGAGCACTCGGGACCGGTCAGCATCTCCTCGATGACCACGGTGTTGCCGGCATCGCCAAAGGTGCCGCCAAAGCACTCTCGCACGGCCTCCTCGGCCTGCTCAAGTTCGGTCGCCACGATAACGCCCTTGCCCGCGGCAAGGCCGTCGGCCTTGACGACCAGCGGGGCGCCCTGCTCGCGCACGTAGGCGAGAGCCGAAGCCTCGTCGGTAAACGAGCCGTAGGCTGCCGTCGGGATACCGGCGCGCTCCATGAGCTGCTTGGAGAACAGCTTGGAGCCCTCCATCTGGGCGCCCTCGGCACCCGGGCCAAAGCACGGAATACCCGCCGCGCGCACGGCGTCGGCCACGGCCGCCACGAGCGGAGCCTCGGGGCCAATTACCACGAGTCCGCATCCGTGGCTCTGAGCAAACGCCGCCACGGCCGCAGGATCGCAGTCGTCGAGAACAACGTTCTCGCCGCAGCTCGCGGTGCCGCCGTTACCCGGCGCAATGTAGAGCTTGCCGGCGCGCGGTGATGCTGCGAGCTTTGCTGCCAAAGCATGCTCGCGGCCGCCGCTGCCCAACAACAGGATGTCGATGGTTTGAGTGTCCGCCTTCAAGGGTGCCTCCTCTATGGATGAATGGCCCGCTCCGCGCGAGCCCTTTGCAAGCAAATATACCCCTCGGCCGCCCACTTGGGCTGCAAAGGGGTATATCGCAATAACCAAATGGTCCCGATTACTTCCAGAATCGATTGATGATCTGCTCGCGACCAGCGCCAACGCCAATAAACGTCACGCGGGTGTGTGCCAGATCCTCGATAAACGCCACGTAGTCCTGGGCCTCCTGCGGCAGCTCGTCAAAGCTGCGGCAGCCGGTGATGTCGCACTTCCAGCCAGGGAGCTCCTCGTAGATGGGCTTGGCATTCTCAAAACGCACCTGATGCTCGGGCACGCTCGTATAGCGCTCGCCATCGACGTCGTAGGCGACGCACACCCTGATGGTGTCGAAGGCCGAAAGCACGTCGAGCTTGGTCAGGGCGATATCGGTGAGGCCGTTGACGCGCGAGGCGTAGTTGGCGATGGGGCCGTCGAACCAGCCGCAGCGACGACGGCGACCGGTGGTCACGCCGTATTCATAGCCCTCCTCGGTCAGCGTGTGACCGGCCTCGGACTCATAGGAAAGCTCGGTGGGCATGGGGCCCGAACCGACGCGGGTGATATAGGCCTTCATGACGCCCAGCACGCGGTCGACATTCTTCATGCCCACGCCGGAGCCGGTGATGGCGCCGCCGGCGGTGCAGTTGGAAGACGTCACGTACGGATAGGTGCCGTGGTCGATGTCGAGCAGCGTCGCCTGGGCGCCCTCAAACAGCAGGTCCTTACCCTCATCGATCATGTTGTTGAGCAGCAGGCTCGTCTCGGTGATGTAGGGACGCAGGCGCTCGGCCATGGGCAGATACTCGTCGCAAATCTGCTCCACGGTGTAGGTGGGCAGGTTGTAGATGAGCTCGAGCTCGGGGTTCACGCGGGCGAGAGCGGTCTCCAGCTTGTCGCGGAACAGTGCCTCGTCCAGCATGTCCTGCATGCGCAGGCCAATGCGGGCCATCTTGTCCTGATAGCACGGACCGATGCCGCGCTTGGTGGTACCGATGTTCTTCTTGCCGAGCTTCTGCTCAAAGGCGCCATCCAGATCGATGTGGTACGGCATGATGACATGCGCGTTGCCGCTGATCTTGAGGTTCTTGGTGGTGATGCCATCGGCCTCGAACATGTCAATCTCCTCAAGGACAACCTTGGGGTTAACGACGCAGCCGTTACCGATCACCGACACGTGGTCGGAATACATGATGCCGGAGGGCACCTGGTGCAGGCCGTACTTCTTGCCGTTGACGACGATGGTGTGGCCGGCGTTGTTGCCGCCCGAGTAGCGCACGACGGCATCGAAGTCGCCGGCGACCAGGTCGCAAATCTTACCCTTGCCCTCATCGCCCCACTGGGCACCGACCAAAACGGTTGACGGCATGTTTACTCCTTACATTCATGGACTGTCTACGCGCCACGCCGGCACGCAGAAGCACAAAACATTCCCAGTATACCCGTGCAACGGGCGCCTGTCCTACTCCTCGGCATGTGCCCCATCAAGCTCATAGAACTTGGTGGATGCCGGCAGGAACATCAGGTCGACGTCGCCGATCGGGCCCGAACGGTTCTTGGCCACGACGATACGCGTAACGCCCTCGTCGGGTCGATCGTCGCGTGAGGCTTCGGCCTCGTCGGCGGAGCGGTCCAAGAACATAACGATATCGGCGTCTTGCTCGATGGAGCCCGATTCACGAAGGTCGGAAAGCTGCGGGCGCTTGCCGGTACGGGATTCGACCTGACGCGAGAGCTGCGACAGCGCGATGAGCGGGATCTTGAGCTCCTTGGCCATGATCTTCAGACCACGCGACATCTCGGAGACCTCGACGGTACGGCTCTCGGAGCGGCGTCCCGGCGGAGGACTCACCAGCTGCAGGTAGTCCAGGATGATGATGGCCTTCTCCTTGTTGTGGAGCATGCGGCGGCTCTTGGCGCGAATCTCGGTCACTGTGGTGCCGGGCGTATCGTCAATCAGAATATCGAGCTTGGACAAGGTCTGCGTGGCCTCGTTGATATTGGCCCACTGCTCGGGGCTAATGCGGCCCATGCGGAAGTCACTGATCGAGATCATGGCGTAGGCGCAGATCAGACGCTGGGCAATTTCCTTGCCCGACATCTCCAGCGAGAAGAAGCCGACGGTATAACCAGCGGCGGCAGCGTTGAGCGCCAGATTCAGGGCGAACGACGTCTTACCCACAGCAGGGCGAGCGCCGATAATGATGAGCTGACCCTCGCGGAAACCCATGAGCATGCGGTCGAGCGACGGGAAGCCCGTGGGCACGCCCGCAGCCTGGCCACCGGCCTGGCACACTTCCTCAGCCTCGTTATAGGCCTCGACCATAAACTCGGTCAACGTCTTGTAGCTCGACTTGACCTCGCGCGCCGTGACCTTGAGCAGCTTGCTCTCGGCCAGCTCCACGACCTCCTTGGTGTCGGTAGGAGCGTTATAGGCCAGCGCGTTGATCTCGTTGGTGGCACCGATCAGCTCGCGCAGCATCGAATCGCGGCGAACGATGGCGGCATGGTGCTGCCAGTTCACGAGCGACAGAGTCTGACCCATCAGCTCCAAAATGTACGCCTCGCCGCCCACGGCATCGAGCTTGTTGATGCTTCGCAGGTAATCGATCAGCGAGATAGAGTCGATGGGAATGCGGCTGTTGTACATATCGACCATCGCGGTATAGATGGTCTTATGAATGGGCCGGTAGAAGTCATCGGGCTGCAGCTCGACCTGGGCCTCCTCGACCACCTCGGGCGATAGCAGCATGGCGGCCAGTACATTGGCCTCTGCATCTTGGTTTTGAGGGAGACCCAACTTTGAGCCGCGGTCCTCAACCGTCAGCCCCGTCTCCCTTTCGTCATATGCCATGAGCATCCTCATTCATATCGCTTGCGAGCATCCATAGTATCAGCCACGGTCCCAAAACGCGCCGCGCGCCGCCAATCATCACCGAACGAAACGGATGAACGGTCCCGTATATAGGACTTCGACGCAACGTTCACCATGACACTCACTCAGCGCAAAAAACAAAAGGGCGCCCCGGTTTCCCAGAGCGCCCTTCTTAGAACAAGATTGTTGCGTTGCAGCAAATGCTACTCGGCAGCAGCCTCAGTCTCGACCTCGGCGGTCTCGGCCTCGGCGACCTCAGCGGCCTCCTCGACCTCAGCCTCGGCAGCGAGCTCCTCGGCGGTAACGCCGACGAGAACGACAACCTCAGCCTTGATCTCGCGGTACAGCGAGATGGCAACGGTGTGGGCACCGGCAACCTTGATGGGCTTACCGAGCTCGACGCGCTTGCGGTCGATGTCCATACCGAGCTGAGCCTTGATGGCGTCAGCGATCATAGCGGCGGTAACGGAGCCAAAGAGGATACCCTCGTCGCCGACCTTGACGTCAACGGTGACCGTCTTGCCCTCGAAGGCGGCCTTGGTCTCGTTGGCGGTAGCCAGACGGACGGCCTCGCGCTTGGCGATGTTGTTGCGACGCTCGTCGAGCTGCTTGAGGTTGCCCTTGGTGGCGGCAACAGCGAGCTTCTTGGGGAACAGGAAGTTCTCAGCGTAACCCTGAGCGACCTCTACGACGTCACCCTCGCCGCCCTTGCCCTTGATCTCATCGAGAAGAATAACCTTCATGATGCGTCTCCCTTCTTAGCCGCGGTCGCGGTTGCCACGAGAGGAAACCACGGGGACGGTGTACGGCAGGAGAGCCATCTCGCGGGCGCGCTTGATGGCGTTGGCGATGTCATGCTGATGCTGCGTGCAAGCGCCAGTGACGCGACGGGGCTTGATCTTGCCACGGTCGGTCATGTACTTACGGAGAAGCTGAGTGTCCTTATAGTCGATGAACTCAGTGTTCTCCTTGCAGAACTGGCAGTACTTACGACGCGGCTGACGTGCAGAAAAATCATTAGCCATGTCAAAATACCTTTCGTTTGGCAACTTCGGCGAACCGAAGCCGCCTCTCACTCAAAAATAGGTGAACAACCCTTAGAACGGGATGTCCTCATCGTAGACGTCGACCGCGGGCGGCGTAGCCACCGGTGCGGCAGGACGTGCTATGGGCGCGGGAGCTGCGGGGGCGTAACCGCCCTGATCGTAACCACCCTGGCCACCACGGGAGCTCATAAACTCGATCTCATCGACGATGACCTCAAGCTTGCTCCGGCGCTGGCCGTCGCGCTCCCAAGAGCTGTAGCGCAGCTTGCCCTCGATCGCGACCTTGTTTCCCTTTGCCAGGAAACGGCTCACGGCCTCGGCGCGGGTGCCGAACATAGTGCAGTCGACAAAGTTGGGATAGTCCTCCCACTCGCCAGTCTGCGCGTTGCGGCGACGATCGTTCACAGCGACGCCAAAGGACAGAACCTGGGTTCCGCCGGCGGTGGCGCGCAGCTCGGGATCGCGGGTGAGGTTACCGGTGATGTTCACTCGATTGATGCTCATAACTCACTACTTCCTCTTGGGGCACAAGCCCAGTCCAAAACGACAGTCTTACTCCTGGTCGTCGCGACGGACGATCATGTGGCGGACCACAGCGTCGGTGATGCGCAGAACGCGATCAAGCTCGGCGATCTGGGTAGGATCTGCGTGGAAGTTGATGAGGGTGTAGTCACCATCGGTGAGGTCGTTGATCTCGTAGGCGAGCTTGCGCTTGCCCCACTCGTCAACGGAGTCGACCTTGCCAGCGCCCTCAGCGATCGTGGTATCGATACGCTTCATAACAGCGAGACGAGTCTCGGGGTCGAGCGACGGGTCAACAAAGAACAGCAGTTCATAAGCCTTCATATTGTCACCTCCTCTGGGCAAATGTGGCTTCAGGTCGTGAAGGTGCGCCTGAAGCAGGAAAAGACTTGGTAATAATATCTTTCAACCTCCTAGGCTGCAAGAATATGCAGCTACAACCTCATGACCTCCACATATGCCCATACTCGCACGACGTTTCATGCACATTCCAACCAAATGCTGACCAAAAGCTTGACGGATCTGTGGACAAGATACGGCGCCGTGGGGACAAGTCGCACCAAGCCGCAGGTCAACGGGCACAACGCTGTGGTCGCGAAATGCATACCAGTGGTCCACAACGCCAACCAAAGATTTTTAAATTCATTGCCAAGTCGCTTATGAATACCCTTTTTTGAACAATTGAGGTGATCAACCACGCTGGTCGGAAGCCGTTTTTCGGAACCTCAAACCCCACTGCAGCGCCAAGCGCGGCCAAGCGTTTTAAAAAATGCCAACTTTTCTGTTTGCACTTTGCGATTCCTCGTGTATACTGACTTTCGCATTTAACGGAGAGTTGTCCGAGTGGCCGAAGGAGCACGATTGGAAATCGTGTAGGCGTCAAAAGCGTCTCCAGGGTTCAAATCCCTGACTCTCCGCCAGTTAATTCCAAAGCAGGCCTTCGAGCCTGCTTTGTTTTTACCCCACGCGGAGGGGTGGCAGAGTGGTTGAATGCGGCGGTCTCGAAAACCGTTTGGCCTGTATAAGGTCACGAGGGTTCGAATCCCTCCTCCTCCGCCATTTTGGTTGAGAAAGCTCCCAACAATGGGAGCTTTTTTTGTTATCGAAATACGTCTCGATCCCACGCTTCCCCAAACATGTACGTCACCCTCCAAAACCGACATTTTTCGACATCTTTGAAGGCTGACGTACACGTTTGGATTGAGCTCACGGGAGTGGCACTATTCGGAAGGTGCCTCTTCGTCTCGCATGCCTTTCCAGTTGCGGATAAGCGCCTTGCGTAGTTCGTTTTGCTCTCGCTGGTGTCCGGTGTCGGTACAGCGAGGCATGCCGAGTGCTTCGCGAACGTTGTTCATGGCGCGGTGAAAGGCGAGCTGGCTGTCGAACTGAGCCGAAGTGAGTGTAACGATTCGATATCCCATTTGGGAGAGAACGGCCTCTCGCTCCGCATCTGCTCCTTTGCGCTCGAACTCATCGTGAAAGCCGCCCTTATATTCGATACCGAGCTCCCTGCGCTTGTAGGTAACGAGCGCATCGATTTTGAGTGTTCGAGCTTTGGCGCAATGCCAGAGACGTTGAGGGATCTCGAGCGGTTTGTTGAGTTCGATACCTCGGATGCCAACGCCGCCTTCGCTTGTTGGGAGTGAGAGGGCGATTGCCGAAGCGGTCTCCATAGGCGAGGCAGAGCGATCGTAGATGTGCCTGAGCGCGAGCCGTGCACGTGTGGCACCGGGTTTGCCGGGATGCCGATCGAGCAGTTCGATTATTTCATCCTTGGAGGTGGTGGCTGGTTGCTCGGTATAAGGGTCGGCGGGATTGAGCCTCATGCGATAATCGCCGCAAACTTCATAGCCATATTCGAGATATTCGATCCTATTCATCCACTCGGCAGCGAGCACGAAGGTGAAGGCTTCGTCGGTGATGAAGACTCCGGGCGTCAACTCGTTAATATGCTCGTAGGGAAGATTTTGTCCAAGCATGTGGCAAATGACGCCTTTGGTGCGAATTCGCTCGAATTCGAATACAACCGAGATATCGATAGTCTTGAGCATATCGGACGGAATGCCGCAGTCGGTAAGGGCCTGTCGTATGCGCGCAACACGTTGCTGGGTGGAAATGCCTTGTGCGCCTATCTGGTAGTCGTGCCGCGCAAGAGACTGAACCAAATTCTGGGGTGCATGATGGACAAGCCATGCGGTTTTATGCGAAATGAGAACAGGGGTGTCCATTGAGGGCCTCTCGCTCTGAGCCGGTATCCAACTCTTATGTCCGTTGAAGTGGGGAAATATACCGGATGTGAGTAAATCAACTCATTCATGCTGTGGGCCCAATCCAAACATGTACGTCAGCCTCCAAAGATGCCGAAAAATGTCGTTTTTGGAGGGTGACGTACATGTTTTGGACCCCTGACATTCCAGCAATGCCACGCCCGCGCCCAGTCCCTACCGTTTGCCGAGCAATAAGGTCTCAATCGCCGTCAACCATGTACTATGTACGGGCATTGTTCAAACCTACAACTCAAAGGACCCATCTTGCCCGTCGCCGCCGCTATGACCATTACTTCACATGCTTCGGATGCCATGGTCGCTATCCCATTTTGGCTCGAGATGTTCGCCGTTGTCGCGGCATCGATCTCGGGCGTGCTGGTCGCGCGCGAGCACAAGCTCGATCTGGTGGGCGCGGTCGCGCTCGCAGTGGTCTGCGGTCTGGGCGGCGGTCTCTTGCGCGATATGACGCTCCAGGTCGGCAACGTGTATATCCTCAACCAACCAATGGCGTTACCGCTCTCCATCGCCACGGCGGCCATCATCTATATCTTCCCGGCAATCGTCGATAAGCCCGACAAGCTCATTCCCCTGCTCGACATCATCTCGGTCGGCATTTATGCGGCCACCGGCGCGGACAAGGCGCTGGTCTACGGCTTTGCGCCCGCCGTATGCATCATGATGGGCTTCTTCACCGCAGTGGGCGGCGGCATGCTGCGCGACGGCTTTATGGGCGTGGTGCCGGGCATTTTCCAACGCACTAACTTTTATGCCATCGCGGCCATCGCCGGATCGACAAGCTATGTAGGCCTCGTCATGAGCGGGCTCATGAGCAATGTCGCGGCGCTGGTCGTATGCGTCATCGTGACCATGGGGCTGCGTTGGCTATCGCTGCGCTTTGACATCAAAAGCCCAACCGAAGACGACATCGCACGCTTTTTGCACCGTAAAAAGTAGGTAGCACGGCCCAGCCCTTCGAAATGCAACCGGCAGGTTCTTTTAGAGCGCTTGCGCATTGGGTACCCTGTTAGATACCTGTCGAGTATCTAACGAAGGATTCACTATGCCTTACAACCAAGTACCGTCAACCCGGCGCCGCAAAGCGCGGAGTCACATCGCTATCCTATTCGCGCTGATTGCGCTCGCGCTCACCGCACTCCCCACGGCATCGTTCGCCAGCACCGACACCGCGGGAAACGTGCTCGCGACCGAAGTTGACTCAACTCCGTCGGGTGTCGAAGGCGACCTGTACTGGGCCGGCCAAAGCCTCAACCTAGACGACGCCTCCATCGGCCGCGATATTATCGCGGCGGGCGAGAGCCTGTCGATTCGCGACTGCACCGTAGGCGGCGCCGTTCGCCTGGCGGCGCGTACCATCGATATCGCCAAAACCACAATCGATGGCAGCGTCACGGTGGCCGGCCAGCACGTCGTCCTCAACACCGGCAGTACTGCCAACTGTTTTTACGCGGCGGGCGAGACGGTCGCCCTGCGTGGCTCTGCCAAATCGGCGGCGCTCGCCGGCGACACCGTTACCATTGACGGCACCGTCGATGGCGATGTTGAGGTCTGGGCCGACAAGCTCATCCTGGGCAAAAACGCCCGCATCACCGGCACGGTGAACGCCCACGTCTCACAGGATCCCGAGCGGACAGAGGGTGCCCAGGTTGGAGCCCTCAAGATCGACCGAACCGAAAACGAGGACACCTCTACGGTCAACGACATTATCGGCGGCATCGTTGCCGCGGCGCTTTCCACCTGCTTTGTCGCCATCCTGCTTGAGCTTGTCTTTCCGCGCGCAACCGCCAGCGCCGCCGGCATGCTGCATCAGCGTCCCACGCCGCTGTGGGTAAGCGGTCTTCTGGGCACGGTTGCCGTCATTCCCGCCGTCGTGCTGCTCATCATCTCGATTGCAGGCCTGTCGCTCGCCGGCGCCCTCATGTGCGGCATCATCGGCATCGCCCTGGTCTCGGCGGCATTTACGGGCACCGCGATCGCACGCATGGTCGGACACAACCAGAATCGCTACGCCATGGCCGCCGTGGGCGGTATCGTCGCGGGCGCACTCACGGCACTTCCTCTTATGGGCAACTTTGTCAGCGGTGTAGCCTTCGTCTTCACACTCGGCTACGTCATCCAGATCATCTGGCGCAACGCCCACCTCAAGCCGCAGCAGCCGGCTAACACGCCGGGACTCCCCACCGCCTAACCACCAACCACCACAAAGGGGACAGGCACCTTTGTGGTGGTGCAGGCCGTCTCAATCCACGTGCACCAAAAAGGGCGACGACCATTGCGGTCGACGCCCTTTCATTTAAAGCTATGAAGCCCGGCGCTTATTTGTTGACCTGGCCGGCGCGGACAGCAGCCTTCTTGCGGTCGGTTGCGTTGAGCAGACGCTTGCGCAGGCGAATGTTCTTGGGAGTGATCTCGACCAGCTCGTCGTCGGCGATGTACTCCAGCGCCTCCTCCAGCGAGAAGACACGAGGCGGCACCAGCTGAACGGAGATGTCGGAGGTCGAGGAACGCTGGTTGCCCAGGTTCTTGGTACGGGCGATGTTGACGACCATGTCGCCAGCCTTGCTGCGCTCGCCCACGATCATGCCCTCGTAGCACTCGGTGCCCGGCTCAACGAAGAGCTGGCCGCGCTCCTGCAGCGTACCCAGAGCATAGGCAACGGCCTTCTCAGTGGTCATGGAGATCATGGCACCGTTCTGACGGTTGCCGATCTCGCCGGCGTAGGGACCGTACTCCAGGAAGGTGTGGTAGAACACGCCCTCGCCGTGGGTGACGTTCATGATGCGGTTCTTAAGGCCCATGATGCCACGCGTCGGGATCTTGAACTCGAGATGCGTCACGATGCCCGAGGTATCCATGCTCGTCATGATGCCACCGGAGGTGCCGAAGACCTCAACGACCTTGCCCGAGTACTCGTCCGGGCACTCGACGACGGCCTGCTCGACAGGCTCCATCTTGTTGCCGTTCTCGTCCTTCTTAAACAGAACGCGGGGACGACCGACCTGGAACTCAAAGCCCTCGCGGCGCATGGACTCCATCAGAACGGACAGATGCAGGATGCCGCGGCCCGAGACCTCGACGCCGCTCTTGTCCTCGAGCTCCTCGATCTTCATGGTCACGTTGTTCTCGGCCTCGTTGAACAGGCGCTCCTTAAGCTGACGGGCGCCCACGATGTCGCCGTCGCGGCCGACGAGCGGGGAGGTCGAAGCCTCAAAGACGATGGACAGGGTCGGCGGGTCAATCTCGATGGGCTCGAGCTCGACGGGGTTCTCGGGATCGGTGTAGACATCGCCGATATCGGTGCGGTCAATACCCACGACAGCGGCGATATCGCCGGCGCCGACTTCCTGGCACTCGGTACGGCCCAGGTAGTCGAAGGTAAAGAGCTGCTTGACGGTAGCGGTGGCGCTGGAGCCGTCGTTCTTCACAACCAGAATCTGGTCGCCCTGATGGATGGCGCCGGAATACACGCGACCGATGCCGATACGGCCAACGAAGTTGGAGTGGTCGATGGTCACACACTGCATGGCCAGCGGGGCGTTCTCGTCAACCTCGGGCGCGGGCATGTCGTCGATGATCATGTCGAGCAGCGGGTACATGTCCATGTTGCCGTCCTCAGGGTCATGACGGGCAAAGCCGTTGACGCCGCTGGCGTAGATAACGTGCTCCATGGCAAACTCGAGCTGGTCGTCGGTAGCGCCCAGGTCTGCCATAAGGTCGAGGCAGTCGTTGTAGGCCTTCTCGGGGTTAGCGCCCGGACGATCGATCTTGTTGATGACGATCATGATCTTAAGGCCGGTGTCGATAGCGTGACGCAGCACGAAGCGGGTCTGGGGCATGGGACCCTCAAAAGCGTCGACCAGCAGCAGGGCGCCGTCGGCCATACGCAGCACGCGCTCGACCTCGCCGCCAAAGTCGGCGTGGCCCGGGGTGTCGATGACGTTGATCTTAACGTCCTTGTACTCGATAGAGATGTTCTTGGCGAGAATCGTAATGCCGCGCTCGCGCTCCTGGTCGTTCGAGTCCAGGACGCGGTCCTCGACCTGCTGGTTGGCACGGAAAGCGTCCGTGGCACGCAGGAGCTTGTCGACCATCGTCGTCTTGCCGTGGTCGACGTGGGCGATGATGGCGATGTTCCTCAGATTGTCTACGCGCATGTAGTTCCCCTATCTTCTATCCATATACAAACGGCACGCGTATGCGGCCCGCCCAGCGATACAACGCTCAGCGAGAATATTGAGCCTTTTACCGAAAACTCGTTTATTTTAGCGATTTTAGATAAGAGGGGTTTCCTCACCTGCAGGTTCAGGGTCGCTCCACATAAAACCATCGCCGGCACCCATGCCCTCATACAGCACGTATGCCGAAAAACCGCTCTCGAGCGTGGTTTCGAAGAAGCTCACGAGCAGGGCGTCGTGATAGCCGCCGTCAATCTCGACGCAGCCGGTATAGCCGATAGCATAGCGGGCGATACGGCCCAGGCCCTCGTCCTTAAGACCCATCTTGTGCTCGGAGATAAAGTTGGTGGCAGCCTCCAGGCATGCCTCCTCGCCATCCTCGTCGAGCGCGGCAAGATAACGGTTGGAAGTGGCGTCCTCAATTGCCACAACCACGCCAGGGTTTTCGCCCGCGGCCAGGTCGTCCAAGAAGGCGCCAATCAGATCGCACACCATGGCGTCGAGCTCGGCGGAGACGTTACCGGCGTCCTGCATATCCTGTGCCATCTTTAGACCTTCCCATCGAGTCCGGAGTCGTTACAGTTCCTGTGCCTCGGCGGCGATCTTGGCGGCAGCGTCGCGGGCGCGCATCATATCCATCGCGCGCTTGTCGAGCACCTTGATCTGACTGGTCAGCATCACCGCGTCGACCACGCCCCAGATCACCAGGCCCGTAGAGATCGAAAACCCAAGCGCACCAACTGTACCACGAAGGCGCGAGCAGATTGCCGCGACAAGGGCGGAGATGACGACCATCTTGATAAACGAGCCGCGGCGCTCGCGAAGCGTGCGGGCCTGCGTCACATAGGCAATGCGAGCCGCCTCAAAAGCCTCTGAGCGCATCTGGGCTTCACGCGCGATGGCGGCCGCCTCGGCCGACATGCCGCCGGCCATCAGCGAACGCTCCGCAACCTGGACGCCCCGCATTTAGAAGTCATCGGGGGAGAGCGTATGGACGAACTCGTCGAACTTCTCGAACTCCCGCTCGTCGTCGACTTCCTCGGCGTGGGTAGAAAGAGTGCCCAGGCGATTCATGATGTCGTCCTCCACAAACATGGGAGCATTGCTGCGCACGGCAAGGGCAATGGCATCACTGGGGCGGGCGTCGATCTTACGCTCCTCGCCATCGGCCAGCACGACGATCGTCGCGTAAAACACCGGCGGCTCGGCGCGGACGATCTCGATGCGCTCGAGTTTGGCGCCCAGGGCGCCAACAGTATCGAGCAGCAGGTCATGGGTAATCGGGCGCTCGGCGCGGCCGCTATCGATGCCGCGGCTGATGGCAGCAGCTTCAAACGAACCAGTCTGAATGGAAAGGGAACGCAGCGGCGCGGGCGAGTCCGATTTGCTGCAGCGCTCGCGAAGCACGATAAGCGATGGCACGGGACCGGCGGCCATGACGATGGTCTCTATGTCGACACGAACCATGGAACACCTCCGGTACGTAGCGATTAACACACGGCATCTTCGCCGCATTGAATAGCTATACTACCCAATCTTTCGCACAGCACACAAAATTAAAGTAGTTAATTAGGGACGGGGCTTTTTTGACTACTTTCAGTAGGTAAGAAAAGAGCCCCGAGGCAATTGCCCCGAGGCTCTTCACAGTTTTGATGGTGGACCTGACAAGATTCGAACTTGTGACCTCCCGGTTATCAGCCGGACGCTCTAACCAACTGAGCTACAGGTCCATCATGGTGGAGGTTAGGGGGATCGAACCCCTGACCTCAGGCTTGCAAAGCCCGCGCTCTCCCAGCTGAGCTAAACCCCCACGGAGACAGTAATAAACACCCCAGCGGCGACTCGGCTCTCGCTGGGGTGTTTATTGCGAAAGAAAGTGGTGGACCTGACAAGATTCGAACTTGTGACCTCCCGGTTATCAGCCGGACGCTCTAACCAACTGAGCTACAGGTCCATCGCGGGGATTAATATAGCCCAGAGGTCGGTGGCGCGTCAACAACTTTTTTTTCAAATTTGTTTTGAAAAATGAGGCGGTACACGAATGAGCCAATACTCCAAGCTATAAAGACGCAGGTAACAGCCGTGATGTAGCCTGAGGCATCCAGAAACAAATCGAGCTTGTCGAAGTGACGACCAGGCACATACAGCTTGTGATACTGGTCGGCAAACGACGCCGCCGCGCAGGCCAGGATAGTCAGGGCGTACATGAGCCACGTTCTCCATATACGAATGTGGCCTCGACGGCTGCGACGGTGCGCCCATCCAGACATCCAGGCGAGCACGTTGAGGGCTATCACTCCGCCCAAAATGGCAAATTCGACCACGTGCGCCTGCTGGCGAACGGATAGACCATGGTTAGAGAACTTCACAGAAAGCAGCAGGATGTGAGCGGCCGTCCATTTGATTGGATCGTCCTCGAAGGCCGGAATCAGCCCAGCCTGCACCAAATAGGCCCCATGTTCGGCAAGCGAGCCCGCGCCGGAGGACAGGGCGGATGTGTCTGCGACCGACTGCTCTGTAAGGTAGTAGACGGTCATCGCCCCGAAAACAAGCAGGCCGAGGCACAAGATACGCGCGATCCAGCGGAGCGCAGATGCGCCGCGGCGAGGCTGAGGCTCGGCGAGCTGCTGAGACGTCTTGCGTGTGGGGCGCTCGGGTTTTGCCGGAGACGGGTCATAGGTGTCAGGATCGTAGGCCGACGGATATGGCTGCTGACCACGCTGCCCATATGCTGCCTGATCTGCAGGAAGATTCTGCCGAGATGTGGGCGGGCGACGCATTTGCACCGTTGGAGCATCCTGCATGATGCGGTGTTGTGGAGCCGTGCTGCCTGGCGATGCAACCTGGCCGTCCTGAACATTAGGAGACTCGTAGGGGCTCGGCTGCGGAGTCGCTGCTTGAGGGCTGGTGTATGGATCAGGCTGCAGCCCCGCAGGCCAAGAATCTGCGTAGGGGTTATTCACCACCGTCTTGTCGGCAGACGGGTAATCGCCAGATGGCGCATTTTCGTTTTGAAACGGGTAATCGTTGTTGGGCATGTTGACCCCCTTCCAAACGCCATCATTTTCCTACGGTTTTATTCCAAGCGCGGAAACTCAATGGAATGGGCATGAGGAGAAATGCGCGCAACACGCGATCCCACTTTATAAAGGTTCGATTACAGGGCCCTCTCCACACCCTGCAGTAAACCCCTTAAAAGAAAGAATTGACGATTTCTTTCTTTTAAGGGACTCCTGTTTGACCCATCTGAAAGAGGGGCACGTTTCTTTTTTCCGTTACCCAATGCCCAAAAGCTCGGCACCCACATCCGTCAACTTATAAATAGGAGGTCGCTGTGAGACCCTAGACATTAACTCCAGCCTCTCAAGCTCTTTCGCGCAGTTTCGAGCCGTCGGCAGTGATACATCCAGGTATTCTCGCAGCCCATCGAGCCTGATTTCCCCAAAAATGCTGTAAAGATGAATCTGCGCCGCGTAACAAAGCGCCTCGAGCTGCCTCTTGCTGAACTCCCCTTCCAGATTATGCACGCACTCAAATAGGCCATCTAGAGCGCGCTTCTTCTCCTCAAGATTCGCGATGAGCCCATCTTGCGCGTCCGAAATCAAATCCAGAATAGCAATGACGAAGCTTGTTGCATCCGATCTGTTTAATGGGCGCTCGACCGCATCGAATGCGCGATAATACGTTGCCTTGTTTTCTGCAATCACGCGAGATAACGATAGAACGGTCGGCTGAGACAGCGGTCTGCTCAACTGCAAAGCAAGCAGATACCTGCCGGTTCTTCCATTGCCATCAAAGAAGGGGTGAATATAACCGAACAGAAAGTGACACAGTGCCGCAGCATACAGCTCGGGAATGTCCTCACGTTGAGAAAGGCCGAGCCACGCGCTCATCATCTCTTCGATTTTCTGAGGCGGGTAAACCCCTTTGTGGACTGTCTTCCCATGCTGATTGAGTATCTCGACCGGCCCGGACCGAAACAGACCATCCCCCGGTAGGTCTTCGGGGGATATCGCATCCGCAACTACCGAGTCGTATATCCGCCTGATGTCTTGCAGCGATTGGGGCATAGGTGGATTGTTGCTCAAATTAAGATACAACTGAGCAAACTCAACAAAGGGTGCATGAGCCGACTTGTCGTTGGCGGCGAGAGCCTCCTCAATCTGACGCCGGGTACTGTGCACACCCTCAATCTCATTGCTATACACAACCTCATCCATAATGAGGGAGCGAACGTAGGCACCCAAGGCAACGATAGGCAGGTCCCTCCAAAGGGCAGACACCCTTCTCTCCTTGCGAAGCACTTGTTCCGTGTTATAGAGCAGCTCATGGGGCACAGACAGAAACATCTCGCCCGATTCGAGCTCAATTCCAGTTCTATAGGTCGATTCGCTATTGAATCTAGACGTATACAGTTCTTCGACATTTGCATATCGATCGGACGAAGCGTCCGCATAGAAAGTTTTTTCGAGAGTACAGTATGCCATCAATCCTCCCTACTTTTTTCTTTTACGGTAACAGGAAGTGCTTATAAAAGAAAGAAATCGCCGTTTTTTTCTTTTATAAGATTAAATCTACCCCAAGATAAAAGAAGCGTTTTTTCGCGTTTACACCGTTTGAATCGCAGACGAGCCGACCTCTTTCCACAATGAATATCACTCTCTTCGGCAGCGGCCCCACTCACATTGGCAATATGTCCAACCTCAACAGAGTTCAGACGCACCCCAGCAGGGGTCGACCGAAAACGTCACACGATATGTACGCCCTCTACACTTGGGCAGAATCAATAAATACCGACGACAAGGAAGTAATATCACATGGAGCTTTTTAGCGCGCTCGGAGCCAATATCGACCACCGAAATCTAATTCAACTTGACGGAACCTCCCCCTCGCAACATGCTCTATATGAGAGAAGTCCGGTATTCAGTGACACCACCACAAGCTCGCTCTCCAGGAAACTTGATTTGGAAAGCGACGATCGAAAGCGTCTGGAACTTTGGAAGCACTTTTGGCTCGAGTACATTGATTCCTTTGACACACTAGCAACCGTACGCCCCGACTCCGTCGCAACCGCCTATCTAGGTGGACATGCAGTTGAACTTGGGTTTAAGTATCTCCTGCTCGCCAAAACCAACTCCTTCATTAGAACCCACAACCTCGGTGTTCTTGCCGAGAAGGTCAATAACGCATATAGCCCGCTACCGGCGTATTGCGATTGGATTGTCGATTTCTGCACGTTATACCAAAAGTGCGTTGAGGAGGGACACATTGAATACTTTCGGTATCCAGAATACGGCGGTGCGGAAGGCAGCTCCCTATTCAAAGGCATGAAGTTGGACATTCACTGGATTTCATACAACCTCGCGCTGATTACGCTCAAGCTATTACATCTTGCAGGAATAGAAAGATAATTGCGTCGAGGTCCGCTTTGAAGAACTCGAAGTCGGGCCACATCCCTCCGGAAGAACTTGTCCTTCATGTGGCCGAAGACCTGCTCCATGGCGCCGTCGTCGATGCAGTTACCCTTCCGGGGCATGCTCTGCTCAATTCTCAATGACCACGGCACTCAGGAAGCGGTGGTCATTCGGACCACATCTTAGTGAACATCAACAGTGACTACACCGTCAGCTATGAGCCTTTTGAGACGATATCTAACATCACCCCATCTATATCGGACTATCTCTGTGGTATCGATATAGATGTCAGAGTTCCAGATATAGTTCGATATAGATATTGAGCCCCACTACTGGGAGCTCAGGACGTAATGGGCGTCCGGACCGCGTTTTGCCGACTTAAGCTCTCCAGCCTTGATCAACTTCCGAATTTCATAGTAAGCAACATCGGGATTAACGTGAAGGAGCTCCGCCACATCCTGCTTGGTCACACGCCCCTGTTCCCGCGCCAGTCTTAAAATGAGTTCTGGATAGCGGATCGAATCGATGTCCGCCTGACGTACATACTCCTTAACTCTTCCCGTGCGCTTATATACTTTTGAGCTCATACGGTATTCCCTATGCGCCGCCGAGCCAACTGCCTCAACCAGACCAGACTCGACCAGCAGCTCTACCGTCTGGATGAGTTGAGCCTTTCGAACGTCAACATGCTCTGTCAGCACCTCAATCGTAGCTCGACGCAGGCGCTTGAGCGCATCGAGGACAAGCAGGGTCTGCAGGGGAAGCGGCGCAGATCTCTTCTCCGACTCTTCCGCAATGAGCTTGATGAATTCCTGGTCCGGCTTGCTGCGCGCAATAAACAGGCTGACGCCCGTCGAACCGGATTCGGAATAATCCGGGAGAGGCCTGCCCGAAAGCAGGGAGCCTTCATAGATTCGGTCGATCCCTCGCCCGGTTCGCTCTGCGAGGCCGATGCGCTTAAGGGCGTCCATGAGACTCGGATTTCTTCCATGGGGATCGGCAGTGAGAAGGTTATCGATCGATATGCCTTCGATAAAACCGCCCGGATTCGAAATGGTTAAACCCGTGTCGTCAATCAGAACGCGGACCCTACCCAACATCGAGTAATCCCTGTGCCCGAATGCGTTTACAAGCGCCTCGCGAATTGCGCGGCCGTTAAACGTTTCAATCGGATCGCTGAACAACCCCAAAGATACTTCGGTGACGGGATTCCACGGTATGATCGCCTCGGAGACCTGCTCGATAGTGCGGAGCAGGGGGCCTTTATAGGTAAGGTTTACCCTCACATTCGTGCCCTCCAGCACCTGAAGGGTCGCCTCGGAAGTGGGGACGGCCTTGGCAAGAACATCTTCGCGGCCGATCATCAACAGTCCCGTCAAAGTTGGAATTGTTTGGTCTCCAACGGTTGCGACAAACCCCAACGCCCTCTCAAGATCCTCATCGTCGAGCTCTAGAAGCGATTTATCGCTGTTATTGTATTTCCGCACAACATTACGAAGATTTTCCATCGCCAACGGATCAAAATCTTCACGCGTAGTATCCGGGACGGGCTGGGCGGAGTAATCCAAGCGACCAAGGTCGGAGAGGCGGGTCGATATCTCGTACGGATACATTGGTATGCTCTCAGGTTCGCCGTTGGCCTTGAGACGCCGGCGCAGGATACGCCCCTGGGCGGAAGCGATGACGCTCGTGGAACGCGGAACCTCTATTCGAGTAATGTACTTTTCGTCTTCCACAAGGACGACCGTTCGCACGGAGACAGAAGGCACTGTCTTGTTCGCAATCATGGCGCTCATCTGCAACGGGTCTCGATGTTGAGGCTGAGCACCGGTGAGCGTTCCGTCGTCCTCGACACCAATGTACAGCTCCCCTCCATCGGTGTTGGAGAGGGCAACCACCTCATCTACGATGACATTTTCGGAGATGGTCTTACGATCGCTCTTAAATTCTACGATTAAAGATTCGCGCTGCGGGACACTCATATCCAACTCCTTATATCTGAATCTGTATCAGATTATATCTGTAATCAGATATATATATCGATAGTATAGATATAGTTTGATATATCGCCTCACGACGGGGCATATTCCAGCAATTAATTCCAAATTCCTCGGGAACGGCTTTTTTTCGATATCGTGAGACTAGAATGCCCTTTCAAGGACCTAACATGCACGCAATATGAATGGAGACGGCATGACTTGTGATCGACTCATAGAGTTAGCAGTTCAAATCATAAGCGCGATAGCAACTGCCACAGCGGTCATAGTCGCACTCCGAGACTCTCATCGCGCAAGAAATGTACACGATGAAGATATGCGGCGGCGCTCAGGTGGAAGGCGTCTCGTGCTGGCTTGAGGATCTCGGGCCCGACGACCACCCATACGACAGTGCTTTCCTATACATGCGGACTGTCTTGTCAAACAAAAGTGAATCTCCGGTTTACAACGTCGTCATAACTTGTGTTGGAATCCAGGGAAGCGGCCCTAAACCTAACGGTGAACTCGCCGGCCCTGACTATGAATGTCGTTCTTACATATCCGTTCTTCCTCCGGGTTCCTGGTCCACTCTTTTGCCAACTCACGGGCGCGGAATGGGAATTGTTCTTGGCTCAGAGATTGCTTTTACCGACGCCCGTGGCACATCGTGGATCCGTAGGGCGAACGGCCACCTCGAAACAATAGACACCTCTCCGATTAATTTCTATGGGATAAGCCTTCCGATACCATGGGCGACATGCGATCTCGATATATCCGACACCCTGATACACGGTCGGAGATGGGTGTGAATGTTATAGGCATTGGCTCTCCAGGGGGCTGGATAATTGACAATCTTGAAGTGCCGCTGAGGATTAGGACGAATGGCATCGCAAATCGACACGGATGAAGAGGCCGCTCCATGCCTAACCAACCCACGAAATGAGACGCCCCCATGGACCCGCCATCATTTGGGTCCACGGGGGCATCGTCAAACCAATGGAAGCCTCAGGCGAGACAGGCCCTTTCGGAAGACGCCAGAGAGGCCCGCCGTATTGACGCGGGCGGTCCTACTGCCCCTGAGATTTGTACCTGGCCTCGGTGGCCTCCTTGGCGGAGCGCCGCCGGGCCTCGTTGGCGCGGTACCAGCGGATCGTCCCCGCGAGGCCCGCGGCGAAGTCGGTGTTCCTCGGCTCCCAGCCGAGCTCGCGGCGGAGCTTGGCCGCGTCGATGGCGTAGCGGCGGTCGTGGCCGGGGCGGTCGCGCACCCAGTCGAAGTCGTCCTCGGGGCGGCCGAAGGCCTTCACTTACTCCTCGAGCAGGTCCTCCAGCGCCTCGTCACCAGAGCCGATGTCAACATGGTCGTCATCGGCCGGGGCTTCCATCGCGCCGGCGGCCAGCGGGTCGAGCGACTCCTGGCCCTCGGCAACGGCCGGAACCTTGGCCTTCTTCTTGGCACTCGTCATACGAGCCACAGCGGTGACGCGGTCGCCATCTCCCACGCTCATCATCTTCACACCCTGGGTCGCGCGACCGGTCTGGCTGATCTCGTCGGTCTTGACTCGAATGACCGTCGCGCCTTCCGTCACGATGAACAGCTCGTGCTGCGGGCCCACCGCCTTCATGGCCGCGAGGTTACCCTTACGCTCGGTCATTTGGATGGTGTAGACGCCCTGGCCGCCGCGATTCTGCTCCGGGTAGTCCGCAACCGGCGTGCGTTTGCCGTAGCCGCGCTCGGTAATGACGAACAGATCGCCGTTGCCGTTAGTGACTTCCATGCCCAGAACGCTCACGCCGTCCTTCATACCGATACCGCGAACGCCGCTGGTGTCGCGGCCGGTGGCGCGCACCTGCTCCTCGGAGAACATAATCGCCTTGCCCGCAGTGGTGGCCAGGATGATCTTGTCACCCTCGCGCACGCGGCGCACGTTCAGCAGCGCGTCGTCGTCACGCAGGTTGATAGCGATCAGGCCGTCGCGGCGGCTGCGGTCATATGCGCTCATCACGGTCTTCTTGACCATGCCGCTCTTGGTGGCAAACATCAGGTACTCGTCGGCCGGGAACTCGCGGCAGCTGATGACGCTCGCGATCTTCTCGCCCTCCTCGAAGGGCAGCAGGTTGACGATCGCGGTGCCGCGGGCCTGGCGGGTGCCCACGGGCAGCTCATGCACCTTGAGGCGGTACACCTTGCCGCGCGTCGAGAAGAACAGCACGTATTCATGGGTGCTGGCGATGAACATCTCGTCGATGACGTCGTCTTCCTTGAGGCTCACGCCGGAGACGCCCTTGCCGCCGCGCTTCTGGGCGCGGTAGGCGGCCACCGGGATGCGCTTCACGTAGCCGGTGTGGGTGATGGTCACGACCATGTCCTCGTCGGCGATGAGGTCCTCGACGTCGAGGTCCTTCTCGGCGTGGGTGATCTCGGTGCGGCGCTTGTCGCCAAACTTGCGGGCGATCTCGCGCATCTCCTCCTTGATCACGCCGAGGATCTTCTCCTCGTGCGCAAGCAGATCCTCGTAGTAGGCGATGGCGCGGCGCAGGCCTTCGAGTTCTTCCTCGATCTTGTCGCGCTCCAGGCCGGTGAGGCGGCGGAGCTTCATCTCAAGGATGGCCGTGGTCTGCTCGGGCGTAAACCCAAAGCGCTCGATCAGGCGGCTGCTGGCCTCGGAGTCGGTCTGCGAGGAGCGGATGATGCTAATGACCTCGTCGATATGGTCAAGGGCCATCAGGTAGCCCTCGAGGATATGCGCGCGGGCCTGGGCCTTCTTAAGGTCGAAGCGGGTGCGGCGGGTGACGACGTCGACCTGGTGGTCGATGTAGTGCTGCAGCATCTCGCGCAGGCTCAGGCATTTGGGCACGCCGTTGACAAGCGCCAGGTTGTTGGCGCCGAAGGTCGTCTGCAGCGAGGTGTACTTATACAGGTTGTTGAGCACGACCTGCGGAATGACGCCCTTCTTGAGCTCGATGACCAGACGGATGCCCTTCTGGTTGGACTCATCGCGCATGTCTGAGATGCCCTCGATGCGCTTGTCGTTAACGAGCTGGGCGATCTTCTCCTGCAGGGTGCCCTTGTTGACCATGTAGGGAATCTCGGTAAAGACCAGGCGGCTGCGGCCGGTCTTGGTGGACTCCACATGTGCCTTGGCACGCACGGTAATGGAGCCGCGGCCGGTCTCGTAGCTCTGCTTAATGCCAGCGCTGCCCATGATGATGGCGCCGGTGGGGAAGTCCGGACCGGGCATGATCTGCATGAGTTCGTCGACGGTGGCGTCGGGGTTGTCGATCAGGTAGCAGGTGGCCTCGATCGCCTCGGTGAGGTTATGCGGGGCGATGTTGGTGGCCATGCCGACGGCGATGCCCTGGCTGCCGTTGACCAGCAGGTTGGGGAAGCGCGCAGGCAGCGCCTGGGGCTCGGCGAGCGATTCGTCGTAGTTGGGCTGCCAGTCGACGGTATCCTTCTGCAGGTCGCGCAGAAGCTCCATGGCGGGCTTTGCCAGGCGGCTCTCGGTGTAACGCATGGCCGCCGCGCCGTCGCCATCGATGTTGCCGAAGTTGCCGTGGCCGTCGATGAGCGGCGTGCGCATGGAGAACCACTGCGCCAGGCGAACCATGGCCTCGTAGACCGCGGAATCGCCGTGCGGGTGGTACTTACCGATAACTTCGCCGACCGTCCACGCCGACTTCTTGTGCGGGCGGTTGGGGTAGATGCCGCTCTCGTTCATCGCGTACAGGATGCGGCGGTGCACCGGCTTTAAGCCGTCGCGCACGTCCGGCAGGGCGCGCGCCGTGATGACCGACATCGAATACTCGATAAACGACTGCTTCATCTCGCGACCGAACTCCGAAATCTGGAGCTGGCCGCCGTTGATATCCTCGCCGGCCGAGGCGCCACGGTCGACTTCGCCAAAGCTCTCCTCGAGCTCGGCGTCGTCGTCCTCTTCCTCCTCATCATCGGCATCGGGGTTATAGGCGTCCGGATCGCCGTCCTCGCCCTGCTCAGCACGGGCAAGCAGGCGCTTCAGATCGTCGGGCATACCGGCATCGCCGGCCTCGCCCATACCCTCGTTATTGTTGATATCGTCTGCCACGTTACCTCCTCTTAAGCGTCAAGGAATCGTGCATCATGTGCATGTTTTTCAATGTACTCGCGGCGATAGCCGACCTCGGAACCCATCAGCTCGCGCACGGCGCGGTCTGCCACCACGGCGTCCTCGATCGACACGCGCTGCAGAATACGGGTCTTGGGGTCCATCGTCGTCGAGGCAAGCTGCTTGGGGTCCATCTCGCCCAGGCCCTTGTAGCGCTGGACGGTATAGCCCTTGCGTTTCTTGGTGATCTTGCCATCCTTGGCCTTGCCGTCCTCGTCGTTGTCGTCGGGGTTCAGGCCCAGACTCTGGATGGTGTCGCGTAGGATCTCGTCTTCGGGCTGGCGGCCGTTGGGATACACGTAGTGGATCTTGTTGCGCACCTTAATGCCAAAGATGGGCGGGCAGGCAACATAGACGTAGCCGGCATCGATCAGCGGACGCATGTACTTGTAGAAGAATGTCAGCAGCAGGATGCGGATATGCGCACCGTCGACGTCTGCATCGGTCATGATGATGATCTTGTGGTAACGCGCCTTAGCAATATCGAAGTCGCCGCCGTCGCCGGCACTCGTCGTAACGCCGCAGCCGATCGCGGTAATCAGCGACTGGATGGTGTCACTCGAGAACGCGCGGTGGTCGCCAACGCGTTCGACGTTCAAAATCTTGCCGCGCAGGGGCAGAATCGCCTGGATGTCTCGGCGACGGCCGTCCTTGGCCGAGCCGCCTGCCGAGTCGCCCTCTACGATAAAGAGCTCGGTCAGCTCGGCATCGCGCACCGAGCAGTCAGCGAGCTTACCGGGCAGGGACGCCGTCTCGAGTAGGCTCTTGCGACGCGTCGCCTCGCGCGCCTTGCGGGCGGCATTGCGGGCCTTGCAGGCCTGCTGGGCCTTCTTGACGATCTCGCGGGCAGGCTTAGGGTGCTCCTCGAGGTAATCGGCGAGGCCGTCGGTCACGATCTTGAGCGTCAGCGCGCGCATATAGGAGCTGCCGAGCTTGGCCTTGGTCTGGCCCTCAAACTGCGGGTCGGGCAGCTTGACCGAGATAACGGCCGAAAGGCCCTCGCGCACATCGTCGCCGGTCAGGTTGGCGTCCTTTTCCTTGAGCAGATTCTGCTTGCGCGCGTAATCGTTGATTACGCGGGTAAGCGCGGTGCGGAAGCCCTCAAGGTGCATGCCGCCCTCGGGGGTGTAGATATCGTTGGCAAACGACATGACGTTCTCGCCGTAGCCGCTATTCCACTGCAGGGAAACCTCGACCTCGCCCATCTTGGCCACAGGCGCGTCCGGGTCCGATTTGCCCTCGATGTAGATGGGCTCCTTAAAGGCCTCGGGGACGTCCTTGCCCTCGTTGAGGAACTCGACGAAGTCTATGATGCCGCCCTCGTAGCAAAACTCCTCCACGTGGGGAGTCGCCTCGCGCTCGTCGGTCAGCACGATCTTGAGGTTCTTATTGAGGAACGCCGTCTCCTGCAGACGGTTGTGCAGCGTATCGAAATCGTAGATGCAGGTCTCGAAGATCTCGTCGTCGGGCCAGAAGGTGACGGTGGTGCCCGTCGAATCCGAGGTGCCCACGACCTCCATCTTCTTGACAGTCTTGCCGCGCGAGAACTCCATCTCGTAGGTGTTGCCATCGCGGCGAACCTGAACGACCACGCGCTTGGACAGTGCGTTGACGACGGAGATGCCCACGCCGTGCAGGCCGCCCGAGACCTTATAGGCCGAGTTATCGAACTTACCGCCGGCGTGCAGGATCGTCATGACGACCTCGAGCGTCGGAATCTTTTTAACAGGGTGCTCGTCGACGGGGATGCCGCGCCCGTTGTCGACGACCGTGATGGAGTTGTCGGCGTGGACCGTCACCTGGATCTCGGTGCAGAAACCGGCCATGGCCTCGTCGACGGAGTTGTCAACGATCTCCCACACCAGGTGATGCAGACCGCTGGCACTCGTCGAACCGATATACATGCCCGGGCGCTTACGAACGGCCTCGAGACCTTCGAGAATCTTAATCTCGCCGCCATCGTAATCGTTTTCGTTTGCCACACGTCCTCCTTCAGTCAAGAAAATGTGTACAGCCTTACTAGTTTATCGTAAAAAAATACCCTCGGGAACGAGGGTATTTGGCTCTACAAGGCCACCAGATGCGATTTAAGGCTCTTTTTTGCTTTGCACGCCCTTGGCCCACTCGGCACTGGCTCTCATGGCGTTCTCGAGGGCCTCGCGCAGTTTTTGGTCTTCGATGGGCGCCACTTGGCGCTTGATCTCGGTGCGCTCGGCCTCACTTAGGTCGGCGTGCGGGGCCGGCGGGCGCTCGGTCGTCGCCGGGCGCAGGCGCTCCTTGGCGACGGGCGGTGTGTGACCGGGTGCGGTGGTTTTGAACACCAGGCCGTCCACATGCGCACCGGCGCGCTCCATGCGCGCGCGGATGATCTCGCGCAACAGCGTCATTTCCTGCGTCCACGAGGGCGAGTCGAGATACACCAGCAGCTCATTGGACTCAGGCAGGTAGCGCAGCCCCGTCACATGCCGCCCCTCGCGCGTGCCCGAGCACACCGCGTTCCACGCGCGATAGACCGCGCGCGATTCCTCGGCAGCCTCCATCTGCGCACGGCGCTTAGGCGTCGCCGACGCCAGGATGCGCTGGCGCTCTGCGTTCAAAAAGCCACTGAAGGCGACCGTCTCGCTCTCGCGCTCGTAATTAGCACGTCTCACCCATGCTCACCACCTTGGCTCGATCAAGCAGGTCATCGGTAAAGTACCCCAGGTTGGTCGTGGTTATGACCGTCTGGATATCATCGCCGATCAGACGCAGGAAAGCACCGCGGCGCTCGCCGTCGAGCTCGCTCATCACGTCGTCCAGAAGCAACAGCGGGGCGGTGCCCAGGACATCGCGAGCCACGGCCACCTCGGCCACCTTCCAGGACAGTACCAACGTTCGCTGCTGTCCTTGGCTGGCAAATGAACGGGCGGAGCGACCCGCCACGGTAAACTCGATCTCGTCGCGATGCGGTCCTACCAGCGTCACGCCGCGGCGAATTTCCTCGTCGGCGTGCTCATCAAGGGCAGCCAGCATGCGCTCGTACGCCCAGCCCTTCAGCTCTTCGCGATCCTCGACCTGGGGCAAATCCCCCAGCGTGGACGCATAGGTCACGTTGGCGGCCTCGCCGGACGCCACTTGCCCGTAGGCAGTGTGCACATGGCCCGCCAGCCGGTCGAGCAGGGCCAACCGGTGCACGAGCAGAGCCGAGCCCGCGCGGGCAATCGAATCGTTCCACGCGCCGAGCATCTCACGGCAGCACCAGGTCTCCTTGAGCAAGGCGTTGCGCTGGGTCACGCAGCGCCCATAGGTGCTCACAAGATCGGCATAGCGCGCGCTCAGTTGCATGCCAAAGTCATCGAGAGCGGAGCGGCGCACACTGGCGCCCCGCTTAACCATGTCCAGATGGTCGGGGCAAAACAGCACGCTCGGCAGAACCCCGCGCACACCGGCGGCAGAGCATCTCTTGCCGTTTCGGCTAAACGAGCGCTTACCGTCCTCCGCGCTCAATCCCATATCAAGCACGCGGCCGTCGCCCTCGAGTCTCAGCTCGACCTTGCACGAGCCCACGCCGTCATGGACGAGCTCGGCTGCGGTCGGATGCCTAAACGAGACGCCGCTCGTCAGCAGCTGCAGCGCCTCTATGAGATTGGTCTTTCCCGCCGCGTTGGGTCCCGCAAGTATCGTCACGCCTTCGTCCAGGGCAAGGCGATAGCTATCGAAACTGCGGTAGTGCGCGACGGAAAGATCGCGGGCGAATATGGTCATGGCGCAGCGCTAGATGCGGACCGGCATGACCAGGTACAGGTAGTTGATCTTGTCGTAGGACTTGAAGATGCCCGCCTGCGAGTAGCTCTTGAGCTCCAGTGTGATCTCCTTCTCTTTGGACAGGGCATTGAGGCAGCCGAAGATGTAGTGGTAGTTGAAGGCGATGGTGCCCGACTCGCCCTCGGCCTCGACATCGATCGTCTCCTGTGCAAGGTCCTGGTCATTGGAAATGGAGGACAAGCCCATCTGCCCGTTCTCGACATCGATCTCGAACTTGACGGCGGGGTTGGCGCTCGCGATAACGGCCACGCGCTTGAGAGCGGCGTTAAAGGCGGCGACGTCGATCTTGACGCTTGTCACGCACGAATCGGGGATGAGCTGCTTGTAGTTGGGGTACACGCCCTCGATGCGGCGCGACACGTAGGTGGTGTTGCCGGCCTCGAAGACGACCTGGGTGTCGGTAGCCCCGATCATGATGGTCGCCTGGCTGGCCATGATGTTCAGTGCGTCGTTAAAGGCGTCCGCCGGAACGTTGAGCTCAAAGGAGCCCTCGAGGGTCGAGGTCTCGACCTGCGTATCGCACACGGCCAAGCGGAAGGAATCGGTCGCCACCAGGCGCACGGTGTTGTTCTCGACCTTCATGTGCACGCCGCCCAGGATGGGGCGGGCTTTGTCGGTCGAGGTGACGCGCCACACGCGGCCGACCATCTCGGACAAGATATCGGTCGGCAGCTCCACGGCACTCTCGATGGCATAGGCCGGAAACTCGGGGAAGTCATTGGCATCGAGCGTGTTCAGGCGGAAAGAGCTCTTCTCGCAACCAATCAGCACCTGGCGCTCGGACAGCTCAAAGGTGACCGGGGCATCGGGGAGAGTCTTGGTGATATTGGAGAGCATCTTACAGGGGATAACCATCTCGCCCTCTTCTTCGACATGCGCCGCGATGCGATGACGGATCGAGATGGTGTAGTTAGAGGTCTGGAATTCCAAGATGCCGTCTTGCGCCTTAACGAGCACGCCCGACAGGATGGGAAGGGTGGATGCCGAAGCGACACCCTTCATAACGACGCTGATGGCTTGTGTAAGCGAGCTCTGGCTGACGGTGAACTTCATCTTTTAATACCTTTCTATAGATATAAATATCTTAATAATAGTAATAGCACTGACGAAACTGTTGATTACTCCCAAAGACGCAGGTCAGACCCAAAAAGAGAATCGACAGCAACCTGTGTGCAACGGGGGTGGTTTTCCACGTTCAAAACCTGCGCAAAACTTTTCATCACCGCGGGTTGGGTTTTAGACACCTTATGCCCGTGGTTTCGACAAGTTTTCAACAGGTGTCTCTATTTCCCTACGAGCGCAGTGTAATTTTATCGCGCAGCGACTTGAGGTCTTCGGTGACGGTGCGGTCTTCCTGGATCATCTTCTGGACCTTTTTGTAGCTTGTACTGACGGTCGAGTGGTTGCGGTTGCCAAATTCGGCGCCCACTGCCGTGGTCGTCATCTCGCACATCTCGATTGCCAGATAGATGGCAATGTGGCGTGCTTTGGCGATGTTGGCGTTGCGCCGCGGGCCGATGAGCTCCTCGTGCGTCACGCCGTACTGCTCTTCGATGACGGACTGAACCGTTTGCACGTTGATCTTTTTGGCCGATGTGTCGAAGTACTGGCTGGCGATGGCGTCGATATCATCAAAGGTGAGCTCCCCGCCCTCGCGCTCGCGGTCGCCCGCCTCGCCGGCGCAGCGCTCGCAGAAGCTCTCGAGTTCGCGGATGTTGGTGCCCGAGACCTCGGCCATGTGTTTAAAGTGCTCATCGGTCAGGTGCCCGCCGTCGCCCCCATAGGCCGCCAGCAGCGAGTCGTCGCCTGCCTCGGGAGCGGCGACGATGGTGTTCTCGTAATAGCGCTGCAAGATCTTGTATTTCATCTCGTAGCTGGGCTCTGCGACCAGGCAGAGCATGCCGGCGTTGAAGCGGCTGGTCAGACGCTCGTCCATGCTCAGGTCCTTGGGGGCGCGGTCTGCCGCGATGACGACCTTCTTGTTGTTGCGGATGAACTCGTCCATGAGCTGGAAAAAGTAGTCCACGCTCGCGCGCTTGCCGATGATGTTTTGGATGTCATCGATGATGAGCACGTCCACGCCGTGGTACGCCTGCATGATGGGGGCGTTGCTCTTCTTTTGGCGGTCGAACTCGGTCATCAGGTCGTCCAGATATGCCTGGGAGTTGGCATACTTGACCTTGATCTCGGGCGACTTCTCGGCGAGCTCGTTTTTGATGGCAAGCAGCAGGTGCGTCTTGCCCAGGCCCGATTTGCCGTAGATGAACAGCGATGTGCACGTGCCGCGCTCGTCCGCGAGGGCGGCAAACTTGAGTGCCGAGCGATAGGCGTGGCTGTTCTCGGGGCCGTAGACAAAGTTCTCAAAGGTAAATTTTGAGTTCGCGGCGAGTGGGGCTCCATCCGTATTCTGCTCGGCCGGCACGGTCGGTGCTGGCATGGGTGAAGCGGGGGTCGCAGCTTGCGTGGATTTAGTCGGCGCTCCGCCCTTCATCTGGTTCATCATGCGACGAAAATCATCGGCCGAGAGCGTGTTCTTGATTGCAATGCCCGAATCCGCGCCCGCCGCTGCGTCGTGGGCGATGGGCATGTGCGTGACGGGTGCGTTCGTTGACGTCGCCGCCGCGGCCGGCAACGGTGCCATGGTTTCACGGGAAACATCGCCGTGCTGGTGCTCGATTGTCGGCGCGTCGCCTGCGGAGGCCGGCGCCGCCGGGGAAGTAGCGGGAGCCGTGGCGGGCGCCGTCGCGGCAGCGGATTCTGTCGCGGCGCCTTGCGGTGCCACGATGTCGAGTGCAATCGGTGCAAAGGCGATTTCTTCCAGATAGGCCTCAATAGTCGACTGATGCTTTTTGAGCTGCGCGATGGCAAAGCGCGAGGGCGCCTCGATCGTGAGCGTATCTTCGGTCAGGCTTATGGCGCGCGATTGCCCCAGCATATTGATGAGGCGTGCATCTTGGCCGTCGCGCTGGCAAAAGGCGATGGCATCCCCCAGGATGATGCTTGCTTCCTCGTCCACTGTCTCTCCCGTTCTTTAGCTCTGAGCTCGCACGCGAGCGGCGCCGAGTTCGGTCAGATGGTATTTCTGGCCATGCTTGATGACCAAGCCGGCCTGCGCCAAGTCATTGAGCGTGCGTGACCAAGTGGGGGCCGAGTTTCCAAACGCCCTCGCCAGATCGGTTGCGCCGCACGCTTGATTTTGCGCCAGATAGCCCAGCGCGGCGTTGCCGCGATCGCTTACGAACACGTCCGGTTGTGGCTGCGCATACTGATTTGCTGCATTAGGATACATCATTTGAGCTGCTGGTTGTTGAGAACTCTGCACCGGCGGCATTTGCTGTTGAAAACTTTGGGGCCACTGTTGGTAAGGCTGCGGAGGCATCTGCTGGGCCCAGGGGTTGTACTGCTGCTGCGGCATCTGCTGGTACGGCTGCTGATATCCCTGCTGGTACTGCTGCGGGAACTGCTGGCCATACCCCAGTGGCGGCATCTGCTGCGTTGCCATGGGCTGCTGCGCAAAAGCTCCCGGCAGGGGATATGTGGGCTGCTCCGTCTCGGGCCGCACGGCAGCACCGCGTCCGCCGGCACGCTCGATTTCCTGCACGCGCTTGGGGTCCAGACTTACCGTAACCACGGTGCCGCTGCCCATGTTGTCCTCGATGGACACGGCGCCGCCGGCATTTTCCAGGTATTCCTGCACCATGGGAAACCCAGCCCCAGTCCCGCGAATGTATCGCTTCATGTTGCTGTTTGCGCTGGTCACGCCAAAGTCGAAAGCGCGTTCCTTGTCATCGATGCCCGGTCCTTGGTCTGCAAAGCGGATAGTGTCGCCGCCGTCCAGGATCGAGATGATGGGCTCGGCAAAGTGGGCGTGGATAAAGTTTTCGACAATCTCGCGGATGACCATGAGCGAGATATGGCCACCTTGTTCTTTCATGCACTGGTAGACGGTGTTGGTTGTCTCTTCCAAATACGTGCGGACATCTTGCGGATCTATGACGATCACACGCGGCGTCGACAGCATATCGTCATAGACCGCTATGCGTGCGGCGTACATGGCTTTTGGCGCCTGCGTGGTCGTCTGCTCGCCTTCGTCGCGCTCTTCGCGCACGCCGGTGATGTGCTCGTTGTCGGGTGCCGGGTCTCCGGAATCGACCATGGTGTAAAAGTCGTCAGACATGCCGCTCGCAATCTTTCAATAGGTTTCGAACAAATAGTAGCTCACCGTGCAATGTTTCTCATCTTTCGACAAACTTTCAAAACCTGTTGAAAACTTTGGAAAACGGACGAAAAGTTCTCAACATTGCCAACATGACCTGTTGAAAACTCGATGAAATATCGTGAAAAGTTGCCACGCACCGCTAAATCGAGCTCGGCTTATGGGGGAACCGTGTGAACTGCGCAACCTTTTACCTTTGATTTCTTGACATTTGAACATTGATTTCCCTACAATCTTCAAGCTCACGTGTCTATATCTGCGTCCGCGCCCCCGCGGACACTCGAAATGCAGCAGGAGGAACTTAAGATGAAGCGTACGTATCAGCCTAATAAGCGTAAGCGTGCCAAGACCCATGGCTTCCGTGCCCGTATGGCCACCAAGGGCGGTCGTGCCGTGCTCGCCCGTCGCCGCGCCAAGGGCCGCAAGCGTCTCACTGTCTAGCAGCGATACACACATCTCGCATGAAGACTATTAAGTCTCGGCAAGATTTCGAGCATGTGTTCAGTCAGGGGCGTCGTTTCAATCACCCTCTGATTCGAATGACCATATGTGAATCGGTTGGCGAAGGCGACTCCGGAAGGGTCGCCTTCGTTGGTGCTAAACGGCTCGGTTGCGCAGTCGTGCGCAACCGTTCTAAGCGTGTGATGCGCGAGGCCGCCCACAGCTGCGGATTTCCCGTTGCGGGTTATGACATCATCTTGTTCGCAACTCCCAAGACGAGGGATTCCTCGCCGCAGGAGATGGACAAGGCATTGCGTTCGCTTATGAAACGCGCCGGCGTTGCCGGGGAGGAGCGATGAGCAATCACGTTTTGCGACGTGTTGCCATCGCTCCTATTCGCATATATCAACAGGTTATTTCGCCCTTATTGCCTGACGCCTGCATTTATTACCCAACGTGCTCGCAATACGCCATCCAGGCGATTGAGAAGTACGGTGTTTTGAGAGGCTGCTGGCTTGCCGTGAGGCGCATCGCTCGCTGCAATCCCCTGCACGTCGGCGGTTATGACCCTGTGCCTTAGCGGGCACTCGCTATCGGAGGAAAACTTACATGTGGGATTGGATCGTTAACATCCTTTTCGAGCTGCTCAAGCTCATCCAGACCTTTGCGGTCGACTGGGGCCTGTCCATCATCATCCTGGTGGTCATCATCCGTCTGCTGCTGACGCCGCTTATGCTCAAGTCGACCAAGTCGACGGCTCGCATGCAGGTGCTGCAGCCCAAGATGCTCGAGATCCAGGAGCGCTATGCCGACGATCCCCAGCGTCAGGCCGAGGAGATGCAGAAGTTCTACAGCGAGAACAAGTTCAACCCCATGGCTGGTTGTCTGCCGCTGTTGATCCAGATGCCTGTCCTGTTCGCCCTATTTACGCTGCTGCGTAACCTGCCGGACTACTTTAACGACGGCACGTTCTCGTTCTTTAATATTCTGCCCGACTTGACCACCACGCCGAGCGCCTCTTTTGCCGATGGCTTTATGGTCGCACTGCCTGCGTTGATCTGCCTGATCCTCTTTGCCGTCCTGACCTTGATTCCGCAGCTCTATATGTCGCGCAATCAGACCGGCCAGCAGGCGCAGAGCATGCGTATGATGGCCGTTGTTATGACGGTCATGATGCTTTGGATGGGCTGGAGCCTGCCCGTCGGCGTTCTGCTGTACTACGATGTGTCCTCTGCCTGGCAGGTTATCCAGCAGATCTTTGTGACGCAGAAGGTTATCGACAAGGCTAAGGCCGATGAGGAGGAGCGTCTTAAGAACGCTCCGCTGCAGGTCGAGGTCACTCGTCGCGAGAAGAAGCCGCGCCCGCACAAGAAGAAGTAGTGGGACAGTAATCTTATTTAGGTACCTAACTTTTGGAGTACGTTATGTCTGAAGAAATCATCGAGGATATGCTTGAGGAGGTTGCCCCGCAGGTCGCGGGCGATTATCCCGATATTGCACAGCGCTACAAGGCTGGTGAAGAGCTGACAGACGAGGAGCTCGACACCATTGCCGATGTCGCGATTTCCATCCTGCGTTCCATCCTTTCGCACTTCGATGCCGCCAACTCTCCTATCGATGAGTATGAGGGCGACGAGGGTGAGCTGATTTTGGATGTAACGGCTCCGGATCTTGCTGTTCTCATTGGGCGTCATGGTCGTACCCTTGATGCTCTTCAGGTCATGTTCTCTTTGCTGGTGAGCCGCAAGCTTGGCTTTAGGTATCCGGTTGTAGTGGACGTCGAGGGGTACAAGAGCCGCCGTCAGGACAAGGTTGCCTCCATGGCGCAGTCTGCTGCCGAGCGCGCCATTCGCACTCATAAGAGTGTTTCCTTGCCGCCCATGAATGCCTATGAGCGTCGACTGGTTCACATTGCCCTTCGCGGCAACGATGCCGTTGACACTCATTCCGAGGGCTCTGATCCCGATCGCCATGTTGTGATTGTTGCTCGATAATCTACTCGAGCTTATGCTTAGGGGACGTGGTTTCCACGTCCCCTTTTTTTTGTCAAAAGTTCTCGATACACTGATTTTTGTCAGAAAGGAGCTTTCGTTGTTGGTACTTACTGATCAGCAAGCTGACGAGATGTTGAGTCGTCTAACTTCCTATTGCAATGAGTATTCCTTGAGCGTAACTGATGTTGAGCTGAGGAAATGTATTCAGCATTTGGATTTAGTTCTGGAAACAAATAAGACAACGAATCTTACCCGTATCCTTAACGTAGAAGATGCTGCGATACTTCATATCCTCGACTCACTAGTTTTGCTCCCCTATATCAATAAGGCTCCTGAGGGGGCTTTGCTCGATATGGGAACAGGTGCTGGCTTCCCTGGTATTCCTTTAACCATAACCACGCATCGTAAAGCTACTTATATTGACTCTGTTGGCAAGAAGGTTGATGCCGTTAATTCTTTTGTTCATGCTCTTGGATTGAAACATGCTCATGCGGTTCATTATCGTCTTGAAGAATATGCTCGAAGCCATAAGAAGCAGTTCTCTGTCGTAACCGCACGCGCACTGGCCCCTCTACCGATTCTTGTTGAGTATGCGGCTCCGTATCTCAAGGATAGAGGGTTATTTGTTATCACCAAGGGCAATCCTTCGGATGAGGAGCTTGCTTCCGGCATGTCAGCAGCTAAGATCTGCGGTTTCACTTTGCTTCTGAATGACGCAATCGATTTGCCTGATGGCTTGGGCCACAGGGAGTTTATTGTTCTTAAAAAGAGTCATCCGGCATCCGTTTCATTGCCCCGTGCAAATGGCATGGCAAAGAAGAATCCGCTTGCCTAGATGTTTCACGTGAAACATAATGGATATTAACAACTTGCAGTGTTTCACGTGAAACATGGCAGTTGATATCGATTCGGGATGTTTCACGTGAAACATCCTCCGTTTGACAGCTTTAATACACACCAGGAGGGACCGTGGGATTTCGCGACGTTAAGCGCTCTAAGAGCGCAAAAGACACGCGTATCATTGCAATCATCAATCAAAAAGGCGGCGTTGGTAAGTCGACGACGGCTGTAAACCTTGCGGCAGCATTGGGTGAGCAGGGTCGTAAGACACTGATTGTTGATTTTGATCCGCAGGGAAATAGCACCAGTGGATTTGGAATTGAAAAAGAAGACCTTGATCACTGCATCTACGATGCATTGTTGAATGATGTGCCGGCAGAATCGCTTGTTCTTGATACAAATTGCAAAAAGGTATTCGTAATTCCTGCTACAATTCAGCTTGCAGGCGCTGAAATTGAGCTCGTAAGCGCAATTGCTCGTGAAACACGCCTCAAAGATTTGCTTGAGCCGATTCAGGATGAGTTCGATTTCATTTTTATTGACTGTCCTCCATCGCTCGGCCTGCTTACTATTAACGCCTTGACTGCAGCAGATAGCGTATTGATTCCGATCCAGTGCGAGTATTACGCACTCGAGGGTGTTACGAAGCTGCTTGAGTCAATGAAGATGGTCAAATCACGTCTGAACAAGAGCTTAGACACCTATGGCGTGCTTATGACTATGTATGACTCGCGTACTTCTCTGTCGAATCAGGTTGTTGAGGAAGTTCAATCGTACTTTGGTGATAAGGCGTTTAAGACACTGATTCCTCGTACAGTTAAAATCTCCGAAGCTCCGTCTTTTGGAGAGCCGGTAATTACCTATGCGCCACAAAATAAGGGTGCAAAAGCATATATGAACCTTGCAAAAGAGGTGATCAAGCGTGCCTAGTGCAAAGAAACGTGGAGGATTGGGACGTGGACTCAATGCTTTGGTCTCAGAGGCCGAGTATGAGACCGGTGGTTCGGCTGCATCTGCTTCAAATGCTGCATCTGAAACAAAACTACCTATTGAGGATATCGTTCCCAACCCAAATCAGCCACGAATTCACTTTAACGAAACTGAACTTCGCGAGTTGAGCGAGTCAATCCAAGAACATGGTGTTTTGCAGCCGCTTTTGGTTCGCAAGCATGGAAACGGCTATGAGATCATCGCAGGTGAGCGTCGTTACCAGGCATCAAAGCTTGCTGGTCTTGAGGAGTTGCCTGTCATCATTAAAGATGTTAATGATGAAGAGATGCTGGCTCTTGCACTTATCGAAAACCTTCAGCGTTCTGATCTGAATCCCGTCGAAGAGGCTAAGGGGTATCGCCAGCTCATTGATGCCAGCGGTATGACCCAGGAGGCATTGTCGAAGGCGGTAAGCAAGTCACGTTCTGCAATTACAAACTCGCTGCGCCTTCTCGATCTCCCCGAAGTTGTTCAGCAGATGATTTTTGAGGGTAAACTTACAGCTGGTCATGCACGTGCTATTCTTGCAGTTCCCTATGAGGATGCTCGAATTCGACTTGCTGAGAAGGTTGTTGCAGAGGGCCTTTCCGTTAGAGCGACAGAAAATCTTGCTCCGTTGTTTTCTGCCGGAGAGACACCTAAGACGCCGCGGCCTGCAACGCCTCAGTCTTTTAAAAAGGCTGCCCGCGTACTTCGTCAGGTATTTAATACCAACGTACGTGTGAAGAGCTCACGTGGAAAGAATAAGATCGAGATTGAGTTTAAAGACGAGGAAGAGCTCTCTCGTATTCTTGGTGAAATGATTCAGTTTGATCAAGGAGACCAAGATGAGGAATAAGATTTTTACTGCGATTGTATTGGCGACGACTGTTGCGGCTGGTGCCTTTGCTGGCTATAAGATTGCGACAGACGATGAGCTCCGAGGTCGTTTGCTTCGTGGTGCGCAAGATATTGTTGATACGTCCAAGAAGAAAATGGATGTTATGACTGAAGATGTTGCCATGCGTACTGCTCAGGTAACGAAGAATCCCAAGATTAATCAAGGTTGGGTTAGCAACCAATGGGAAAATGTAGGCTATTAGGTACCTAACAATTACCCAGCATTTTTTGCTGGGTAATTGTCTGATTCACACGACAAGGACCCCATATTTTGGCTGTTCTTAATGGGATCAGTAGCAGCTGATTCATAATCGAGGTCAATAAATGAAACAGCCCCGGTTGCATATCCTGCAACCGGGGCTGCTCGATGTTTCACATGAAACGTTTTGGGGTGTGACTCCCCTATGCGTTCTTTTGAACTTTGAAGCGCTGCTTCAGCTGTCCGCAGGCGGCATCAATATCATTGCCGCGAGAATTACGGATTGTGGTCTCGATGCCACGAGACTCAAGGCGGCGCTGAAGATCCTCAACCTTATGAATCGGCGACGGCTTGAGCGGGCTGCCCTCGATGTCGTTAAGCTGAATCAGGTTAACGTGGCACAGCGTTCCCTCGCAGAAGTCGCAGAGCGCCTGCATCTCGGGATTCGTATCGTTGACGCCTTCAATCATGGCATACTCATAGGTCGGGCGGCGGCCAGTCTTCTCGGTGTAGAGCTGAAGCGCCTCGTGAAGGCGAAGCAGCGTGTACTTCTTAACACCGGGCATGAGTTTATTGCGCGTCGACTGGATGGCGGAGTGCAGGGAAACGGCAAGCGTGAACTGCTCGGGGATATCGGCAAATTTGCGAATACCAGGAATAACGCCGCTGGTAGAGACGGTGAGGTGACGGGCGCCGATACCGATGCCATCGGGGTCGTTGAGGATACGCAGTGCCTTGAGAACCTCATCGTAGTTGGCAAACGGCTCGCCCTGGCCCATGAAGACAACGCTCGTGGCACGCTCGCCAAAGTCGTTGGATACATGAAGTACCTGGTCGACGATCTCTTGAGCGGTCAGAGAGCGCTTGAGGCCGTTGAGGCCAGTAGCGCAAAAGGCGCAGCCCATGCCACAGCCTGCCTGGGTGGAAACGCAGACGGAAAGCTTATTACGACGGGGCATGCCGACGGTCTCGACGGAAATGCCGTCGTGATACTCGAGCAGATACTTGCGAGAGCCATCTTTGGAAACCTGCTTGGTGAGTTCAGTCGGCGTGTCAAAGGCGAAAGCGCCTTTAAGCTGCTCGCGGAAAGCCTTAGGAAGGTTGGTCATATCGTCAAACGAACAAACGTTCTTCTCAAAGACCCATTCGATGAGCTGCTTTGCGCGGAAGGCGGGCTGGCCAAGTTCGGCCACGAGTTCGCGAATATCGTTTTGGCTCAAGTCGCGAATGTCCTGAGATTTAGTCCTGGGATTCATGGAAGCCTTTCAATTTTGGGGAAACGTAGAGTGTATCGCTACAATATGGTATCAGCTGCAGAAATTATAGAGGAGGGGTCTGCCCATGCCGGGTAAAAGCCTAGAGAACATGCACGTAGCGGTCTTGGCGGGCGGTCATTCCGCCGAGCGCGAGATCTCGCTCAACTCGGGAAAGAACGTCGTGGCGGCACTGAAGGAAGCCGGCTACACCTCGGTGGAGCTGCTCGACACCGCCGCCGATGACTTTATGGTAACCATGGCGACCGGCGGTTTCGATGTGGCATTTATCGCCATGCACGGCGCCGGCGGTGAGGATGGCGCCATGCAGGGTGCCATGGAGACCCTGGGTATCCCCTACACGGCCTCGGGCGTGCTTGCCAGCGCCTGCGGTGCCGACAAGGAGGTCTCTAAGCTCCTGTACGCCAAGGCGGGCATTCCCATTGCCCCCGGCCTCGCGCTCGAGGTGGGCGATGAAGTCGATACCGATCATATCGTCGAGGTTTGTGGCGAGCGCTGCTTTGTGAAGCCGGCCGTCAACGGTTCCAGCTATGGCATTTCCCTGGTCCATGAGTCCTCCGAGCTGCCCGCGGCAATCGCCAAGGCGTTTGAGTACGGCGACAAAGTGCTGATCGAGAAGTGCATCGAGGGTACCGAGATCACCGTCGGCGTATACGGTGAGGACGACGTGCGCGCCCTGCCGATCGTCGAGATTCGTAAGCCCGAGGACTGCGAGTTCTACGACTTGGACGTAAAGTACGTCGATCCCACTGACATCCATCGTATTCCGGCGCATATCTCGCCCGAAAACTATGCGCGTGCCCAGGAACTTGCCTGTGCGGCCCATAGGGCACTCGGTTGCTTGGGCATCTCGCGCAGCGATTTTATCGTGAGCGAGGACGGCCCCGTCATTCTCGAGACCAACACCATCCCCGGCATGACCGATACGTCACTGTATCCTGACGAGATTCGCCATACCGACGACATGACGTTCCCGCAGGTGTGCGACAGCCTAATCCGTATGGGTCTCCGTCGAGCGGGCGTTGCATGCTAATCGAGGACGCTGTATCTCCTGGAACGCCACAGTTTGTCATCGACTCCTATGCCACGCTTGCAGAACGCGCAAAGACACAATCGTTTGGCCTCATCGAAGAGGACGTTATCGTCCTCGATACCGAGACCACGGGTCTTTCGGTACAGGACAACGAGTTAATTGAGATTTCCGCGGCCCGTCTTTCGGGCCGCGAGATCATCGACCGCTTCGATACCTTCGTGCATCCCAAGCAGCTGATTCCCACCGAGATTACCGAGCTCACGAGCATTACAAATGCCGATGTGGCAGATGCCCCGTCGGCCGTTGAGGCCGTCGCCGCTCTCGCCGATTTTGTCGGTGGTTGCCCGGTGATCGCACATAACGCCACGTTCGACCGCTCGTTTATCGAGTCGGTCAAAGGCGGCGTCAACGTGAGCGATATTTGGATCGATTCGCTGGCGCTGTCGCGCATCGCGCTACCGCGCCTGGCCTCGCACAAGCTGTCTTTTATGGCCGATCTGTTTGGCTGTGACTCGGTATCACACCGTGCCAATGCCGACGTCGACGCCCTGTGTGGCGTATGGCGCGTGTTGCTCGTGGCGCTCACCGACTTGCCCCAGGGCCTCATGGCGCGCCTAGCCGACATGCACCCGGGTGTGCCTTGGTCCTATCGTCCTATCTTCTCATTCTTGGCGGGGCAGAACCCTGGCTCTATCTTCTCTCTCAGCGCCGCTCGTGCTGACGTTCTCAAGGCCGACCGCGCCGACGATCGGGTGGACGCCGACGAACTGCCGGTCCTCAAGATGCCGAGTCGTGAGGAGATTGAGGCAGACTATGCGCCGGGTGGCCTAGTCAATCGCATGTATCCCACCTACGAGCCGCGTGATGAGCAGATCGCGATGGCGCTCGAGGTCCGCGATGCGCTGGCCACGGGCACTCATCGTGTAATTGAGGCGGGCACAGGCGTCGGCAAATCGATGGCCTATCTGGTGCCTTTTGCCGAGGCAGCACGCCGCAACAACATCACGGTTGGTATCGCGACTAAATCGAATAATCTCGCCGACCAGCTCATGTATCATGAGCTGCCCAAACTTGCCGAGCAGCTGGACGGAGGCCTATCGTTTTGCGCCCTCAAGGGCTATGACCACTATCCATGCTTGCGCAAGCTTGAGCGCATGAGCCGCGGCCAAGTCGAAATTACGACTAAGCGTGATCCTGCCGATACGCTTACGGCAGTCGCGGTCATCATGGCGTACGTCTGCCAATCAGCCGATGGCGACCTCGACTCGCTCGGCATTCGGTGGCGCAGCGTCAACCGCCCCGACTTTACGACGGCTTCGCGCGAGTGTGTTCGTCGCCTCTGCCCGTTTTTCCCTGATAAATGTTTGGTCCACGGCGCTCGCCGTCGTGCGGCGCATGCCGATGTGGTGGTCACCAACCATTCCCTGCTGTTCCGCAATGTCGCGGCCGAAGGCAGGATTTTGCCTCCGATTCGTCATTGGGTAATCGACGAGGCCCATTCCATCGAGCACGAGGCTCGCCGTCAGTGGGCGCGCGTGGTGTCGGCGGATGAATCACGCGTTCTGTTTGAGCGCCTGGGCGGCTCGAGCACCGGCGCGCTAAGCCAGGTTTCCCGTGATTTGGCAACCTCCGAGGGCTCTACGCTCTATCTGGGCCTTACTGCCAAAGCGACCTCGACGGTTTCGCGTGCGAGCATGGCGATCGCCGACGTGTTTGATGGCGTTCGCGAGCTCGGCCGCCGTGCCCGTGGGGGTTATGACAATGCCAATCTATGGATTGGCCCCGAGCTGCGCGAATCTGACGACTGGCATGATTTCTTGCAGTCGGCCTACACTGCCATCGACGCATTGGAACAAGCTGACAAGAGCGTCGACGCGCTGGTACAAGCCGTCGCCGCCGACAAGCCCGAGGTTGTTGTCGACCTGGGTGAAATCTCGCGCCGCCTGCACGAGCTGGCCGAGAACCTCAAGCTCATCATTGACGGTACCGATGAGCACTACGTGTATTCGTTGCAAGTCAATTGCAGGCTGCGTGCCGGCGGCGAGTCGATGACCGCGGAGCGTATCGATATTGGCGAGGCCTTGGCAACCGAGTGGCTGCCCGAGGTCCACACGGCTATCTTTGCATCGGCGACCATGACGGTTTCCAAGAGCTTTGAGCACTTTAACCACGCCGTCGGCCTCGATCGCATCAGTGCCTCGATATCCTCATCGCTGCACTTGGACTCGAGCTACGACTTCGATTCGAACATGGCTGTAGTCGTTGCGGGCGATATCCCCGATCCGCGCGATCGTGAGAGCTATCTTACGGCGCTCGAGCGTGTGCTGATCGACGCGCATCTTGCCATGGGCGGCTCGGTGCTCACGCTGTTCACCAATCGGCGCGACATGGAAGACCTATACGCCCGCGTTGAGCCCAAGATGGCCCGTGCGGGTCTGGAACTCAACTGCCAGCAGCGCAACTCATCTCCTCGCCGTCTGCGCGATCGCTTTATCAACGAACCGACCTCGTCACTCTTTGCGCTTAAGGCCTTTTGGGAAGGGTTTGACGCCAGCGGCGAGACGCTGCGCTGTGTCATCATTCCCAAGCTGCCGTTCTCGAGCCCCACAGACCCGCTCTCATGCGAGCGCAATCTGCGCGAAGATCGCGCTTGGGCGCGCTATTCGCTGCCCGAGGCGGTGCTTGAAGTCAAGCAGGCAGCCGGTCGCCTTATCCGCTCATCGACCGATTGCGGCGTACTCATCTTGGCCGACCCGCGCCTGGTGACGAAGGGCTACGGCAAGAAATTCTTAACGTCGCTGCCCACGAGTTCCTATCAGCGCATCGAATCGGCACAAATCGGGCACTATCTACAGCTGTGGCGCGCACGCCACGAACGGCGCCGCTAAAGCGGACAGACGAGGGATTTTGCCATATCGCACAGACGCTCTGACAGGGCGGGGTCATCCAAGATGCGGATGGCCCCGCCCGCTGCGATTACCTGGCTCAGTAGCCAACGCTCGGAGCCATAATGCACGGTTAGCGTTGCCGTGTCTGCCCCGCCGCGCTCGATGAGGGTGACGCCGGCCCAGTCCAGATGCTCCGCCATATCGAATGGCATCAAGAGCTTTGCGCTACGCTGCGTCCGGGCAAGGGAATCGTGGAGGGATGCAACGTCCGGTGCGTGAGGCACGACGGAGTCTTCCGTCAGGGCGAGTCCCTCGATTTTATCCATGCGATAGGTGCGCTGCTCATCGACCGCGATGTCCCAGGCAATCAGGTATGTTTGGTCGCCGTTTGCCGTAATGCGCAAGGGGTCGACCAGACGCTCGCGTGGCCGTGCATCGTCCATCGAGCGATACGAGATACGACAGCGAACGCCGTCCTGAATGGCGCAGCTCAGCTGCTGCCAGTGCGACCCGCGGTTGACGGTGTCAAAGACGCGCTGGTTATAGCCGAGCTCTTCGGGTAGAAGAGCAGATCGAATCCGAGCCGCCGTCTGCGGCTCGATCCCCAACGATTCAAGTTCATGGTTGAGCACAGCGCCCTCGGCGGCACTCAGGCGCAGCGGTAACACACGCCCGGCGTCACCGGTGAGGACCACACGCTCGCCGTGGCATTCGCAGATGATGCGCGCACCCGATTCTCGATCAGCGAGTGTCGAGACGATCTCGAGAATCTCGTCGAGCGACACCCCCGTGATGTTAAAGCGACTGCAAATCTCGGTTCGAGTCATGCCGTTCTCGCCGGCGGCGTAGAGGGCCTCCATGATGTCGATGGCGCGCGAGAGCCTCTGCTCGCTGGTGAGTTTACGCACGGGCATGCTCGTGCACCGTCCTTTCAATGAGGTGGTTCCACGCCTGTTTGAGCGATTTGGGGGCCACGGGCCTCATGCCGTCCATGGCGTGGGCCATGCAAAATGAAGCGGCGGCTTCAAGGTCGCGCACGTCAACGGTCCAGGTCCATCCCAAATCGGTGTGTGCGAGCTCGCCGCGCCCGCGCGTGAGACCGTTGATCATATCGATCTGCGTCTGAGGGGCGAACGAGAACGTAGCTGCAACGGGCGGTCGGTCGGCAAAATCGAACTCAAAGAATAAGTAATCGTTGAGGTTGAAGTCCGCAGGGATGGCGTAGGCCTTCGAAGGACGCCAAGCGCGAACGATACGGTCGCAGCGGAATGTCCTGATGTCGTCGGTGACATTGTCGAGGCCGCAGAAGTACGCCACGCCCTCGCGCTCGAACATGCCGTAGACGCAAACGGTCCGCTCGCGTTGCTCGCCGCGTCCGTTTTGGTACAAAAAGCGCAGCGCGCAACGCTCGGCAAAGGCACTCCATACCGCATCGACGGCGGGAGAGCGGCGGATCGGTGCTTCGTCCACCGCCGTCCCACCGGTGAGGTAGGCAATTTTGGAGCGAATATCGGCAAGCGGCGCGGCAAAGGTGGAAGAGCCGGCCGCTAGCGTCTGGTCGATGGCGTTGAGTAGGATGTCGGCGTCGCCTGCGGTGATGAGGCCACCTGCGGCAAACGTGTGCTCGCGGTCGATTGTCCACGAGCTTTCCTCGGTCTCCTGCGCACCGGCGGGGCGAACCTCCTTGATTAAGATGCCACGCTCGAGCAGTTTGTCACGATCGCGCCGAAACTTGCGCTTATCCGAGTCGATGTTGCCCGAGCCATATCCCAGGTCAGAATCCAAGACGATCTGCTCGGTCGTCAGCGGTTCGGGGGAGCTGTTGAGCACAAAGAAAAGATTGAGGATGCGCTGAGCCGTTTTATCGAAACTGGGCTCCGAATTCCCCTTTTTAATTGTCGCGGTCGTGTCGCTTGCCGTCATAGAGTCCTCGCATGAGAAGGTGGTTTGCTGCCATGATTTTAGTCCGATATGGAGATTAGGCTATATCCTTGTCCGCTCGGGGCGTTAAGATGGCCCGAATTCGGTCGTTTGCGCTCGCTCGGGGTATACTTTCGACTATATACGGTTCTAATGTGCATGCATTGGGCCTATTTGTCGGATTATGGATGTGGAGCGCACATGGCGAACACCCAGAACTATATTAACCACCTGCTGCAGAACACCGGCATTACGCCGGCATGCAGTGAAGAAGAGCGCTTGGCTGCCGAGGATATCGCTCAGATCTTCCGCAACCACGGCTTTGATCCCGAGGTTCAGGAGTTCAATGCCCCGGCGCCCAGTAGGTTGGCATTTGCCGTTACCGGTATTCTTGCGTTTGCCGGCGCCCTGCTGATGGGCATCGGCGGCGGTATCGGCTTGGTCGGCACCTTGCTGGCCATTGTCGGTGCCGTGCTCTACGTGCTCGAGCGCACGGGCCACCCCGTGGTTTCGCGCCTGGGCAAGACGGGCGTGAGCCAAAATGTCATCGCCTACCACAAGGCCTCGGGCCCGCTTGCGTCTCCGCGCAACCGCCCGGTGGTCGTTGTCGCACACTACGACTCTCCCCGCGCTGAGCTGCTTGCCCGCGAGCCTTATGCTTCGTATCGTGCGCTCATCGCCAAGTTGTTGCCCGTTGCCACGGTTGCCCCCGCTGCCGTTGCCATCCTGCGTATCCTGCCGCTCCCCGGCGCGCTCAAGGTTCTGCTGTGGATTGTCGCGATCCTCGCTTCCCTCGTTGCACTTGCCAACGCGGCAAACATCATCTCTAACCGCCACATTCTTCCCTATACGTCCGGCGCGGTGTGCAACAAGTCTTCTGTCGCCGCTATGCTCGGCGTTATGGACAACGTTGCTCCCTTCCAGGGCGAAAACGAGTTTCCCGACGATGCTCCGTTCGATACCTATTTTGGGGAGCAAAAGCGTCGTGCCGAGGAAATGGCGCGCGCAGCGGCGGAGTATGCCGCGGCCCAGCAGCAAAACGACTACGGCAACACCATCGAGTATGAAGAGCCCACCTACGCCGAGGACGAGTTCGGTCAGCCGATTGCTCCCGACGCTCAGGCCGAGCCCGAACAGGGTGAGGCTTTCGACGAGCAGATCGAGGGCTTTGAGGGTGCGTCTGCCGACGAGACGCTGATTGGCGCCATTGTGCCCGAGGATCAGAATCAGGCTGTCCAGGCCGAAGAGTTCAATGACGAGGTTCCCGCTGTCGAGCCGGCGGAGGAGCCTGTCGCGCCCGACCCCGAGCCCAAGCTCTATCGCAATGCCGCCGGCAACATCCGTTTTGGTTCGGATGCCATCCGTGCTCTCGGAATGCTTCCCGAGTCCTGCACGCTCGATTACGAGGAGGGCGAGGAGCCGACGTTTGAGTCCGAGCCTGTCCCCGTCGTGACTGCGCCTGCGCCCGTTGCCACCGTGGATGATGAGTCTGCCGCGGTTGCCGCTGCCGTTGCCGAGCCCGAGGCAGTGTCCGCGATCGATCCCGCTGCAGGACTGGACGTTTTGGCTCCCGCCGCGCCGGCGCAAGACGTTGCGGACGAGTCTGACGACGATTACGTTGAACAGCCGAGGCTCGTGTCTTACGAGAGCGATACTGATTTCTCAGCCGAGATTCCCGCGGCAACGCCCCATGCCGATATCGCATCCGCGTTCTCTTCGATTGGCGCCAGCGCTTCCAACTTCTTTAAGAGTGCGCTTGCAAAGGGCAAGAAATTTGTCGACGATTTCGAGGAGAAGCGCGCTGCCGCACGCGAGGCTGCCGAGCAGGAGGCTATCGCTCAGCAGCAGGCAGCCGAGGCGGCACGTGAGCTCGCGGCGCAAGAGTTCGAGCAGAACGAGGCTATGCAGTCCGTGCCCGTCGATGCCGCCGAAGCTACAACGTCCTTTGAGTCCCAGCAGCCGACGTCCGCGGATATTGTTGAGGCGACAACGTCTTTCGAGGCTCAACAGCACGTCGATAGCACCATGTCGTTTGATGCCGCGCAGTTCGATTCCACGATAACGTTTGAAAAGCAAGGCACCGCGATTGCCGAGCCCCTTCCTGTTTCCGATGAGCAGGGCGATGCGGCAGACGATGACGAGCCTATTGATGCTGCCGAAATCCAAGATGCCGCCGAGGACGAGCCCGTCGAGGCCAACTCTGACGAAGAGCAATACGCGACAGCCGAGCAAGATGATTCGACCGAGGTCGAGCAGGAAGAAGTGCCTGCGGTTTCCGAGGCTCCCGAGATAGATGAGTCGAGGCCTTACTCCACGCAGATTTTCACCATGCCGACCCCGAGTGGTTCCGGTGCCACGGTTGCCGATGTTGCTCCCACCCAGGACGAAACGGTCGATTCCCTTATGGCCCAGATTTCCTCCCAGGCATCGCCGCGTCCGCAGATGAATGTTCCTGATCCGGCGTCGGCTCCGTCGCCTGCACCTTCCTCGTCTCCGTTGGCTTCGGTCCCCGATCCGTCGCTGCCGTCGATGAAGCAGGCAAACGTTGCGTCTCGCACGTCGCTGTTCGACCTTCCCGACCCCTCCGCACAGGCCAACGACCCCTTTGCTACCGCTCAGGGTCCCGAACCCACATCGGCACCCGTTGCGCCTCCTATGCCCGTTGCGTCGGGCGCTCAGCCGATCGAGACCATTTCGGCTCCCGCCCCGGCGGCACCCAAGTCTCGCAAGCGCGGCCTGGGCGGCCTGTTCGGTCGTAAAAAGAAAAACGAACAGGACAGCATGAGTGATTGGCTGGGCGTCGAAGACGATTACGATGCCAAGAAGTCCGGTCGCGGCATCGGTTCGTGGGATAATTTCGAGGACGATAACGATGGCTGGAAGGGCGGCGCTACGTCTTCCGACGGCGCTTCTTCTGAAGATATGCTCTCGGCTGTCGCCTCTATGGGCGATGATGAGCTGCTCGGTCACGATATCTGGTTTGTGGCAACGGGCGCCTCGGATTGTGATGGCGCCGGTATGAAGGCCTTCTTGGCTTCGCATCGCGATAAGCTCCGCGGTGTATTCTTCATCAATCTTGAATCCGTCGGCGCCGGTAGGCTTTCGGTGGTGACGATTGAGGGCGAACAGCAGCTGCTCAAGGGCGATCGCCGCATCATGAACCTGGTCAGCAAGGTGTGCAAGTCGTTCCATGTCGATTGTGGCGCGCTCGAGATGCCCTATGCCAAGACCGATGCCTACGCCGCGCTCGAGGCGAGCCGCCGAGCCCTCACCATCGCCGGCGTGGACGGCACGCGCCTGGCTTGCGCTCGTACCGAGGACGACCTGCCCCACAATGTCAACCCGACGAACATTGCCACGGTATCCGAGGTCGTGACCGAGGTTATCCGCCGTTCGTAGACGGAGCTCTAAGGAGTCAACGTGTTTTCGTATATTAAGCGCCATTGGCCTGTCTACGTGATTTTGACCTTGATCGCCATTGCGTTAGGATTTGGGGCTGCCTACATCGTGGGTGCGAAGGGCTCGACCCCCGCCTCCGCAATCAGCGAAGAGGTGGAGCAAGAACAGAGCACGGGTGCCGATGGGATTCCTGAGTCCGAGCAGGCAATCGTTGATGGTGGATCTTCGTCTGCAGGGTAGATACGGCGATTTAAATGATTGAAAGCGGGCGAGCCGGGGGACTGGCGCGCCCGCTTTTTCATCGCGCTAGCGCTTCTTTGGGATCGACCTAAGGCGAGCGAACCATATGGCTGCGGCACCCGAGGTCAGGAGCGCAGTGATGCAAGCGGCGATGGGAACTGATCCTGTTGCCGGTAGGTCCTGCGGTAGGGTACAGCGTTGAATGACGCGGTCCTCGTCATGTGACTCAAGTTTATCGCCGCCGCCGTTGCGGCAAAGATCGACGCGCGCGCTGTTGGTGAGTGCGGTTTGGGGCGTATAAGCCGACGTTGCCTGCATGTGCACGACTGCGCTCCGAGCGTCTGTGCCAAGGATTACTTTGGCATCGTCAAGGTCGTCGTGCTCATCTTTGAGATCATCATGGGTCCAGGAATCTGTATCGCTTCGAGTCGTAAAGTCGGCGGCTACCGCACCGTATTCAATGCGAATGCCCGTTACGATGGTATTGGATGCAAGGTCGAGTTCTTTCGCCTCGAGTGTGGTGGATTCTGTGGTCGAGACATCCGCCTTCCAGAGGTGCCAGCCGTCGTAATCGACGAGGCGGCAGTCCTCACCAAGGCTCTCCTTTACCTCGTCGGACTTAAGCCAAGGATTTTCGTGCCCATCGTCAAGTGTCGCGTTTGCCGTCTCATCGACGTCTGTCGAGTCCAACGGCGTCGTGCGATACCACACGTTGCACAGACCGTTGAGGTCGCCGATGGCGACGGGAGTTTCGATTGAGACGAATCTCGCCGTATCGTCCTCGGCACACTCAAGATCATCGGTAATCGTTAATTCATCAACCCAGGTAGCTGAATCGTTTCGAGCGTCGATGGTATAGGAGAAAAGTCCGTCCGTATTGGTTTGCGTTGCGGCGCGATTTTTACCATCGCCGTTGGCCAGCAGACCCTTCCCGATAGGTTGGACAATCTCCTGACGCTTGTCGACCTGTCCTTTGATCTCGATGGGCGCATCCTTCATCGCGACGGATTGGACTTCTCCCGTATCCTTTATTTCAAACGTTATCTCCTCGGCAAGGTCATAGGTCCGCGGAGACATCATTTCGCGCAACGAGTAGGTGCCGGGTGCAAGATGTTCGACGCGGTGCGGCTTGTCGGATGAGGTCCAGGAGTCTATTTCGGTTTTATCGGGACCATATAAGGTGAGCTGTGCACCTTCCACTTCCTGCTCACCACTTGCATCGACCTTGGAGATATCAACCTTGGTGTAATCGTTGGATACGTTAAGCCGTGCCTCCACAACGGGTGTTTTCTGGTCGGCATAAGTAAGGTCGACAATATGGGATGTCCGATCGAGTAAGAAGCCTGCCGGCGCTTGAGTCTCGACAACCTCGTAGCGCGCGGTACCAGATCCCAGCGGGAGGTCGTCCGCGCGTGCTTCTCCAGCTTCATCCGTCATGACAGTAGCGACAGTCTCACCGTCGAGCGCGGCAATGCTACCGTCGGGGCGCACGATATCACCCGAGGCGCGGATCTCAAAGATGGCGCCCGCGAGGCTGCTGCCGTCTACGGCATCGGTTTTAACGATCCTGATGTTTCCGGTCGCGGCGTGGTCATAATACGAGACGATTGCAACGGGCGTTAGGTTCATGTCGGCGGGTATGCTTACCTCGATCTCTTTGCCGACGAGATAGGGCTCTTTGGCCGAGGTTTCGCGTACATAATAGGTGCCCGGCACGAGCGATTCGGGCAGTGTGACGGTTCCGGTCGCGTCAGTCGTAAAGGTGTCCATTACGTTATGTGCTGGATACCAGCAAGTTTGTGAGACAGGTTCGTGATTGCTGTCGAGTAGTTGGAAGGTGAATCCGGCTAGTGGAACAGAAGCGCCTGCTTGGGCATCGCGTTTTACAATTTGGAGATGCGTCGACAGAGCGTGGTTGTCCACGATATATTGAAGCTCGGCGCCGTCGGAAATCTGATTGGCCTCGACGGTCCATTCCCCTGCCCGTTTAAAACCCTCGGGGACGGTTTCCGGAACCTCGCGAACCGTGTAGCCGGCGCGGTCGTATGGGATGGCTCCGTGGACACCGGCGGGTCGCTTGCCTGCGCCAAACCATGCTTCTGACTGATCTTTGGTTGAGGCAAAGCCATAGATGTTTGTGGTCAGTGTGCCAACAACCTGCTGAGAGCTGTTGCTGACAACCTCAAAGACAACACCTCCCGCCGGCTGCTCCAGGCCGGATTGGTCGCTATTGCCGTAGTCCTTGAATTTGGAAATCTCAAGGTCAAACGCAATGGGGATATCGGAAACGCGCGATTCGATCTCGACCACGCCTGAATCACCGAGCTGGTCGGCTCCAACGGTATAGGACCAGCTGTCGTTGGATGGCAGGTAGCCCTCGGGGGCTTTTGATTCATAGATGGTAAAGGTTCCTAGGGGGACATCGGTGAGGGTGGCTCGACCGCTTTCGTCGGTCGTGAGGATTTGCGCCCATCCGGGGGTTGATTGCGACACACACGTGAACTCTGCTCCTGCGAGTGAAGATCCCACCTGGGGGCCGGCATTCGTCGCGGCATCGAGTTTTACGATACACAGGTTGATGGTGCCGGGCTGTTCATCAATGGTGACCTGTCCACCGTCATTCCCCGTGGTAAAGGCGATGCGATCACGACGGGGGACATAGCCGGCCGGCGCCTTCGTTTCAACTAGGTAGTATGCCGTATTGGGCAGAAGTGCTGCCTGCGCTCGACCGTTGCCGTCCATCTGGATGGTGCCGACACGTGCGTCGCTGGCGCTCTCAAAAACATCGAATGTTGCCCCGTCAAACTGATAGGTATTGTTTCCGCTGGTAATAACGGTGTTCGCAGACTGCTTTTGGAAGGAAACAGAGACCGCCGGCAGTACATAGAGCATGTCTTGACGTTTGCTGCCGCCCGATACGGTTCCTAAATAGCGCCGCGCGCGGTGTGGAGCGGCTTTGATGCTTCCTGATTTTGCGTTGTCGTGGAGCCACCGCGCAGCCGCCACGACTTCATTGTCGGCGGTAAAGTGCCCACTCTTGGTTTTGCCCTGAGCGGTCGTGTAGGAGTAGGTGCCGTCGACATGGGTAGTGCCGTTGAGCATCCATACGGCAAGCTGGGTGGCGGCGCGGGCGCGATCTGGTGAAAGATGATAACCGCCAAACGACGTGGCGGTAGGATATCCGTGACAAACGATTGCCGCGAACTCGTCGTCGAGCCACACCCAGCCTTGATCAAAGTTGAGCCATGGGCCGCCCGGCTTGGTGGGCCCGGGGCGTTCCTGGTTCATGCAGTAGGCAATCGAGGCGTCCTGAGCTTCATATTTGCCGATGAAGAAGGGTCCACAATCATCGCTAATGGTGCGGAAGCCGAGCTGATCGTAGCCATCGACGGCAAATGCGGCTCCCGGTGCCAGGCAGCCGAAAAGCAGGAAGAGGAGTAGGAGCAGCGGACCTGTTGCGATTGCGCTGTGGACAGAGTGCGTGGGTGCGTTGGACATGGCTGCTCCTTATCCCTCGTGCGCCGCACGGGGAGGCTGCGGCGCGTAGGATGAGGCTACAGCCGAGGTTCATGCGGGTAAGTACCGGAGCCTGACCAAAAGCTTGCCCAATTCCTGACAAATTGAGCTCAAATACAACAATCAGACAAAAGCGCAGGTAGAAGATAGGGAGAACAGGAGGTCAAAGGTCCTCGTCTCCACAATTGATGTGATATTCAAACGAATCTCCACAGCTAAAACAAGCATCGCCACCCTTGTATCGAACAAGACAACCGCGTTATACTAGCCAACACACAAGCGGGCATCGCCAAGTGGTAAGGCATCAGCTTCCCAAGCTGACACTCGCGGGTTCGAGTCCCGTTGCCCGCTCCAGTTAAGAGCACAAGCACGGCACCATCACGGTGCCGTGCTTTTTTCAATAAAGTGCCGGGACTCGAACCCGACAGGGTGCGAGCGTAAAGCAAACGCGAAGCGTTTGTAGCGAGCAGGCGAAGGCGCCGACAGGCGCCTGAAGCCGGTGCGGATTTGCGAAGCAAATACGCGGACGTCCCGTTGCCCGCTCCCCCAGCAAAGGGAGACGCTGGGACACACGGCTCGACCGGGTCTCCTTCAGCGGTTCCGTGGACCGGAGCATGCCGACCGCAGCCGGTGCGGATTTGCGAAGCAAATACGCGGACGTCCCGTTGCCCGCTCCATCGAGCGTGGGAGACCTCGGGACGGCCAATTCAACAAAGCCTCCCCATCGTCTCCGTGAATCCGAGGAGATCGCCCACAGCCGGTGCGCGTCCGCGACGCGGGCGCGCGGACGTCCCGTTGCCCGCTCCAATTCCAAAATGTTAGGTTCATGCCTACTGTCCATACTCGCACCCGCGCACGGTACAATGGTTGGGTTACGACCAACGTGCCAATAACCAAAAAGGAGCCGCTATGATCGATCGCTATACCCGCCCGGAGATGGGACACATCTTCTCCCTCGAGAATAAGTACGCCATTTGGCAGGAGATCGAGGTCCTGGCCTGTGAGGCCCAGGCGGAGCTCGGCAAGATCGGCATTTCTAAAGACGAAGCCCAGTGGATCCGCGACCACGCCAACTTTGAGAAGGCAAAGGTCGACGAGATCGAGGAAGTCACGCGCCACGACGTTATTGCTTTCCTGACCAACATGAAGGAGTACATCGACGCCGATGTCCCCGAGGGCGACCCCAAGCCCAGCCGCTGGGTTCACTATGGCATGACCAGCTCCGACCTGGGCGATACGGCTCTGTGCTACCAGCTCACCCAGGCCTGTGACCTGATTATCGAGGACGTCAAAAAACTCGGCGAGATTTGCAAGCGCCGCGCCTTCGAGGAGCGCAACACGCTCTGTGCCGGTCGCACCCATGGCATCCATGCCGAGCCGATGACCTTCGGTATGAAGTTTGGCTCTTGGGCATGGGAGCTCAAGCGCGATCTGGATCGTCTTGAGGACGCCCGCAAGAACGTTGCCTTTGGCGCTATCTCGGGTGCCGTCGGTACCTATAGCTCCATCGAGCCGTTTGTCGAGGAATATGTCTGCGAGCACCTGGGTCTGGTTCACGATCCGCTGTCCACGCAGGTCATCAGCCGCGACCATCATGCCTACCTGGCCGGCGTCCTTGCCACTACAGCGGCCACCTGCGAGCGCATTGCTACCGAGGTCCGCAACCTGCAGAAGACCGATACGCTCGAGGCCGAGGAGCCTTTCCGCAAGGGCCAAAAGGGCAGCTCCGCCATGCCGCACAAGCGCAACCCCATCACCATGGAGAAGGTCTGTGGCCTGTCGCGCGTCGTGAAGTCCAATGCCCAGGTTGCCTTCGACAATGTCGCCCTGTGGCATGAGCGCGACATTTCGCACTCCTCTGCCGAGCGCGTCGCCCAGGCCGATAGCTTTATCGCACTCGACCACATGTTCCAGTGCCTTATCCGCGTTATCGACGGCCTGCAGCTGTATCCGGCTCGCATGATGGCCAACCTCAACAAGACTCGCGGCCTCATCTTCTCCTCCAAGGTCCTGCTGGCCCTCGTCGATACGGGCATCACCCGCGAGGATGCCTATGCCATCGTGCAGGAAAACGCCATGGCTACCTGGCACGAGGTGCAGGATTGCGTCTCCGGTCCCACCTTTAAGGAGCGTCTCGAGGCCGACCCGCGCTGCACCGTCAGCCAGGAGAAGCTCGACGAGATCTTTGATCCGTGGGACTTCCTCACCCGTATCGACACGGTCTTCGATCGCCTGGAGCAGCTGAGCTTCGAGTAGGTTCGGGCATAACGTTAGCTTTTTAGGGCGCTTTGCTGGTAATGTGTGTTGCCGGCAAAGCGCCTCGTTGCATTTAGGGAAAGACGGGGATAATAGTCGTCTCGAATAACATTCTGAGAGAGGATCGCATGATTTCGTTTGATTACAAGCCTCAGGGCGTGTGTGCTCGCAATATTCACCTTGACCTGTCCGATGACGGCAACAAGGTGGTGGGCGTCGAGTTTACCGGTGGCTGCAACGGCAATCTCAAGGCTATCTCCAAGCTGGTCGAGGGCGCTCCTGCCGATCGCGTCATCGAGGTTCTCGCTGGTAATACCTGCGGTATGAAGAAGACTTCTTGCGCCGATCAGCTCACGCGCGCTATCGAGGCCGCTCGCGCCGAGATCGCCTAATGAGTATCGCCGACCAGATCAAGAACGGAATATCGCGCCGCGGCTTTGTGCTCGGAGGGGCTGCCGCGGGCGCTGCCACGGTGCTTGCCGGATGCTCAAAGAAAACGGGTACCAGCGACGACGCTGCCGGCGAGCCACAGGTTATCAAAGACGACTCAAAGATTGTCTCGATTACGGATGAGTACGAAGCTGTTGATATCGATCTTGAGCCTGCGGCCTCGTGGACGCTGCCGCTGGGCACGCTACTGTACTACTGCGATGGTGACTACGCTGCCGCGATGATGGCGCCTGCTTCTGCCCTGCATGCCAATACGCTTGGTGTGCTCAACCTGGGCGATGGCTCGCTCACGACGCTTATCGAGGATCCCGTCGAAGGTACGGGATATTCGTTTTACGATGTCCGCGCCGGCGATGGCGTGTTTGCTTGGGTCGAGATGAACTTTGCGAACTCGTCATGGAAGCTCTATGCGCAAAGTATGGCAGGCGCGTCGCTTGTCGGCGATGTGGTTGAGCTCGACCGAGGCGGCAAGGACTACGATCCGCCGATGTTTACGGCGTTCGAATCGTCTGTCATTTGGTACAAGATGCCCTCAACGGGCGGAAATAAGACGAGTAGCGATTCGTATTGCTACCGCCGTTCGCTCGATGAGGCAAAGGTCGAGACCATTTGGAAGTCAACGGGTCGCTTTGCATCTGCCCCGCGCGTGAGTGACGGTATCTTGACCATATCCCCGCGCGTGCGCAATGACGAGGGTGTCTACTACGGCATGACGGCGATTGACCTGACGGACGGCAACAATACCAAAAGGGCTCAGCTGGTCCTTCCCTCCTCGGTGTCTCCCTTTGAGGCCGTATATATGGGTGACACATTTGTGTTCTCCATCGAGGCGACCTATAACGGCGTGGGAAGTCTTGGAAACATGGGCACCTATATTGGCAACGAGAACGGGACCTTCCTATTCCTGTCGCGTGAGCCGCTTGCATGTGCTGCCGGCAGGAAGAACAAATATCTGGTTAAGGTTCAGGCATCGCATTTTCTGATCGATACCTCCGCCAAAACCTATGGCTCGCTGCTGTCGCCCGACCGCGCCCTTGAATATGGCGATTATCCAGCTACGGCGGGTAAATCGAATACGTTTTTGACCTATGCCACGGTACGCAACAGCCAGGGAATCCCCGAGACGGTCACTGCCCGCCTATTCTCTCTTTAGTACCGAGGGGTTAAAAAGGCGCCAACGGGGGAATAAACGCGTTGTAATTGTGAGTACCGCCCGCCGAGCCGCCGCACTGCAGCGGTGCTCGGTGGGCATAGGTGCGTTAAAATGGGCTTGTTCTTAGCTAATTGAGACAGGGGGGCCGTGTTATGGCTTCAGATGCAAAAAAGATTCTGCTGGTCGAGGATGAGAAGGCAATCCGTGACGCTGTCGCTGCCTATCTCGAGCGCGAGGGCTATTGGGTTGTGGGCGTGGGCGACGGCCAGTCTGCTATCGAGGAGTTCGAGAAGCATCAGTTCGACCTGGTCGTGCTCGACCTCATGCTCCCTAAGATTCCCGGCGAGCGCGTTTGCCGCACCATTCGCGACACCTCGGATGTGCCTATTATCATGCTTACCGCCAAGGGCGAGATCGAGGACCGTATTATCGGCCTCGAGCTCGGAGCCGACGACTATCTGATCAAGCCGTTCTCGCCGCGCGAGCTTGTTGCGCGCGTTCGCGCTCTGTTCCGCCGTGCCCATCAGGCCGACGAGCCCGCCGTCGAGGTACTCGACTTCGGCGATCTGGTCATCGATATCTCGGGCCACAAGATTTTGGTCGAGAACAAGGAAGTGGACCTGACCGCTTCCGAGTTTAAGCTGCTCACCACGCTTGCTCGTCATCCCGGTCGTGTCTACAACCGTATGGAGCTGGTTGAGAAGGTTCTCGGCTACGACTTTGAGGGCTATGAGCGCACCATCGACAGCCACGTGAAGAACCTTCGCGCCAAGCTGGGCGACGACCCCAAGAAGCCTAAGTGGCTCTACACCGTCCACGGTGTTGGCTATCGCTTCGAGGCCCCGGCCAAGACCGATAAGGCGGACGAGAAATAGGGAAATCACATATGACACCTGCGCGCTTTGAAATCGGACAAAAGCACAAGCAGGAGAACGAGGCGGGTTCCAAAGCAAGTTGGAACACGCCTCGTTCCGATTCACGGCCAACGATGAGCTATCCCTCGCGTATGGCCCTGGCTTTTGCCCTGACGTCGCTCATGACGGTATTGGTGCTGGTGGGCGTTGTCTCCGTTGTATGGGGCACCGTCTTTTCGGATTACACGCGTTCCAATATCGTTGAGATCGCCAATTCTGCCGCCGAAAAGCTTGCGACGTCGTACGAGGAAAACGGCAATTGGACGGCGGGCGAGCTGCGCACGGTCGCGACATCGAGTTTGGTGTCCGACGATCTGGGCATGCAGGTCGTCAACAAAAAGGGTGTGATCGTTTATGACGACTCATGGCCTTCGGCAAGTGCGACCGCCGATGTGCGCGAGAGCGAATCGGCGTCGAGCAGCTCGAGCGGTAAAAAGGCCTCGCATAGCCCGGTTTCGTCGGCGCCCACCGACTCCGATAGTGTTGCCAACGTCGAAATCATAACGTCTTCCGGCGAGCATGTCGGACAGGTAAAGCTATGGGCCATCGGCTCCGACGCCCTGCTCACCAAGGCAGATTCTGCGTTTAGAGAGAAGACCTTTAACGCCATGGCCCTTGCCGCGGTTGTGGCAGTCTGCATCTCGGTCGTTATCGGATCGCTCATGTCGCGCATGCTCACCAAGCCGATTCATCGTATTACCAGCACGGCCAAGCAAATTCGCGATGGCGATCTATCCGCTCGCACGGGCTTGCGCGGCGATGACGAAATCGATCAGCTGGGTGAGACCTTTGACGAGATGGCCACCTCGCTCGAGAAGGATATGAAGCACGAAAAGCGCCTGACCTCGGATGTCGCGCACGAGCTTCGCACACCGCTTATGGCCATGCTTGCAACGGTCGAGGCCATGCAGGACGGCGTGTATCCCACCGATGATGAGCATTTGGAAACCGTTGCTTCCGAGACGCGTCGACTTGCCCGTCTGGTGCAGCAGATGCTCGACCTGTCGCGCATGGAAAACAGCACGGCGCCGCTCAACCTTGAGCAGGTGGACATGGTCCCCTTCGTGCGCTCCATCGTCAACGCTCAGGAGCGCCTGTTTGTCGACCGCGATCTGCGCTTGCGCTTTGCAGACGAGACCCAAGGTCACGATGATGTCGTCGAGGCCGACCCCGATATGATCACGCAATGCGTCATCAACCTCATGAGCAACGCCATGCGCTACACCCCCGAGGGCGGTTGGGTCGTGGTGTCGGTGCTCAGTGACCGCAAGCATGTCAGTATTGCCGTTTCGGATACCGGTATCGGCATTGCCAAGGACGATCTGTCGCGCATCTTCGGCCGTTTTTGGCGCGCTGATGCCAGCCGCGCCCGCGAAGCTGGCGGCCTGGGCGTTGGCCTCGCCGTGACCAAGCAGATCGTCGAGCGTCACCATGGCTACATATCCGTGGAGTCGGAGCTTGGAAAGGGTACGACTTTTACAATTCATCTGCCCCGCGAGCACACGGCGGACGCGGCATCTACTACAATGGAGCACTAGCTTTTCGCTATTCGGTGAAGGAGGAGCCGCGTCCCTGCCGCTCCGAGTTTGCGAAAACGTGTGGGAAAGAACCCGCATTTCTGTCGTATTTAGGTAAGGAGTGACTCACGTGACAACGATGGAGCGTCGTCCGGATTCCCGTGGCAAGGTTCGTGATATCTACGATGCCGGTGAAAACCTGCTGATGGTCGCCACCGACCGCATTTCTGCGTTCGACTTCATTCTTCCCGACGAGATTCCGTTTAAGGGAGAGGTGCTCAATCGCATCTCGGCGTTCTGGTTCGACAAGTTTGCCGATATCGTCCCCAACCATCTCGTCTCCATCGACCCGGCGGATTTCCCCGAGGAGTTTGCTGTGTATCGTGACTACCTCGCTGGCCGTGCCATGCTGGTTAAGAAGGCCCAGACGATTCCTATCGAGTGCATCGTCCGCGGCTATCTGACCGGTTCGGGCAAGAAGACCTACGACGAGAACGGCACCGTCTGCGGCATCCAGCTGCCTGAGGGCCTGACCGAGGCTTCCAAGCTTCCCGAGCCGCTGTTCACGCCGTCCACGAAGGCCGAGATCGGCGACCACGACGAGAACATTTCGTTCGAGCGTTGCTGCGAGATCGTGGGTGAGGACATCGCCGCGCAGATTCGCGACCTGTCCCTCAAGATTTACAAGGCCGCTGCCGAGTATGCCGCGACTCGAGGCATCATCATTGCCGACACCAAGTTCGAGTTTGGTGTCATCGATGGCAAGGTCACGCTGATCGATGAGTGCCTCACGCCCGACTCCAGCCGTTTCTGGCCTGCCGCCAGCTACGAGGAGGGCAAGATCCAGCCTAGCTACGACAAGCAATTCGTCCGCAATTGGCTCAAGGCCAACTGGGATATGACGGGGGAGACCCCGCACCTGCCCGCCGAGGTCATCGATGGCACGTCCGAGCGCTATCGCGAGGCCTTCCAGATCATCACGGGCTCCCAGTTCACAAGCATGAAGGAGAACGCGTAAGTGAGTACCCGCAGCGCCACGAACAAGCGCACGCAATCCCACGAGGTTACCGGGGTTGCGCGCAAGTCTGCCGCATCTGCTAAGCCCGCCCGCCAAGCAGCGAGCTCCGTTCGCGTCGTGCCGGCTTCGTCTAAGGCACGCCGCAAAGAGCTCGAGAAGGGTGAGAACCTCGAGGGCCTCTCTAAAGAGGAGAAGCGCGCCCGCAAGGCTAAGCAGCGCGCCAAGGAGGACCGCATCTATACGGTGTCGAATATCCTCCTCAAGCAGGATGAGGACTACACCAAGCGCCGTCGCATCTGGTGGGCCGTGCTCGCCATCGGTATGGTGCTCGTCGTGGCCATTTGGGCTTCGCTGTACTTCGCTCCCGCTGGCATGGTGTCCAGCCCCGTCCAGATGGTCGGCATCGTTTTGTCCTATGTCATCATTCTGGGTGACTTTATCTACGATTTCATTCGTATTCGTCCCCTGCGCAACATGTACCGCACGCAGGCCGAGGGCATGTCCGAGAACAAGCTCAACGCCCTTATCGAGCGCGCGGCTGCCGAGGAGGACAAGAAGGACTCCAAGAAGAAGTAGCGTTTGTATCCATACATATCGCTAAGATATAAGGCGCGTCGTTTTTGCGGCGCGCCTTTTTACTGTTCTATAGATAGATGGAGTGGCACATGATTCGAGCTGCCCTGACGGTTGAAGAAGCTCTGGAGGGCATGAAGGCCCTGGAGCCCAAGATTAAAAACTACGCTCGCCTGGTTGTCTGCAAGGGCGTAAACGTCAAGCCCGGCCAGGAAGTCGTCGTTCAGTCTCCGGTCGAGTGCGCGCCGTTTGCGCGCGTGGTGGTCGCGGAGGCCTATGCTGCCGGCGCCGGCCACGTGACGGTCATTTGGGCCGATGATGCCGTGACGAGGCTCACGTACGAGCATGTCGATAAAAGCTATTTTGAGCAGACGCCCGAGTGGAAGCGCCTGCAGCTGGATTCCCTGGCCCAGGACGGTGCCTGCTTTATCTTTATCGAGGGTGCGGATCCCGCAGCCCTCAAGGGCATCGATCCAGCCAAGCCGGCCGCGGCATCCAAGGCGAGGAATACGCAGTGCAAAGTTTTCCGCCGTGGGCTGGATTACAACATCAATCCGTGGTGCATCGCCGGCGCTCCGGTCGTGGCTTGGGCGCACGAGGTGTTCCCGGGAGACGCCGATGAGGTTGCAATCTATAAGCTGTGGAATGCGATTCTGCACACCGCTCGCGCCGATGGCCAGGACCCGGAGAGCGACTGGGAACTCCATGACGCCGCATTCGAAAAGAACCTGCGTTTCCTAAACGATAATCAATTTGATTGCCTGCACTACACCGCTTCGAACGGAACCGATCTGACGATTGGCATGACGAAAGGTCACGAGTGGGCCGGCGGCAAGGGCAAGACGCCCGATGGACATCCCTTCTTCCCCAACATTCCCACCGAGGAGGTCTTCACTTCGCCCGATCGCATGCGTGCCGACGGTATCGTGTATTCGGCCATGCCGCTCATCCACCACGGTAACAAGGTCGACGATTTTTGGATTAAGTTCGAGGGCGGCCGTGTGGTGGACTACGACGCCCGCGTGGGCAAGGCGACGCTTGCGAGCATCATCGATACCGATGAGGGCGCTGCTCATCTGGGAGAGGTCGCGCTCATTTCCAAGAACACGCCGATCCGCGAAAGTGGCGTTCTGTTCTACGATACGCTCTATGACGAGAACGCCAGCTGCCACCTTGCGCTGGGTGTCGGCTTCCCCGAGTGCATCGAGGGCGGGTATGACATGTCCAAGGAGGAGCTCCTGGAGCATGGCGTTAACGTCTCGAGCACGCATGTCGACTTTATGGTCGGCACGGACGACATCGATATTACGGGCATTACGCCTGATGGACGTGAAGTTGTGATTTTCCAGAACGGCCAATGGAGTTGGGAATAGACCCAGACCGTGGTACAATGCCACCTGCGGGCCGTTAGCTCAGCTGGCAGAGCAGGGGACTTTTAATCCCAAGGTCCAGGGTTCGAACCCCTGACGGCCCACCATAGAAAAGAAAAGCGACTGGCGGATGCCGGCCGCTTTTTTGTTGCCGGTACACGGGTTCGAACCCGTCGGGGCGCGGAGCTGAGTAAACGCGAGAGCGTTTGCCAGCGCAGCGCGCAAGGCGCGAAAGCGCCGCAGCGGCCGCCTGCGGAGCAGGCTGAACCCCTGACGGCCCACCATAGAAAAGAAAAGCGACTGGCGGATGCCGGCCGCTTTTTTGTTGCCGGTACACGGGTTCGAACCCGTCGGGGCGCGGAGCTGAGTAAACGCGAGAGCGTTTGCCAGCGCAGCGCGCGAGGCGAGAAAGCGCCGCAGCGGCCGCCTGCGGAGCAGGCTGAACCCCTGACGGCCCACCATAGAACAGAAAGCGATTGACTCCGGTTGGTCGCATTTTGTTGCCGAGCCACGGGTTCGAACCCGAACTTCTCTATATATAAGAACGCTTGGCGAACAAAACCTGCCTTTTACCGACGGGAAACAAATAGCTGATACTTTTGGAGTAAAGTGGCGCTCCAGAGATGACCGATGCCTTAACACCTATAAACCAGCTGGTCATCGCCAATATCAGAAGCTCTTGCTTCGAATACGGCCTCAGTGAAGCAACTGAGGGTTCTATTCATTTGTGAACAAAATATGGAGTGCGTGATTCCCGCCCCCGGGGCCCCTCCGGTCTGGCAATATATCTCCTTGCCGCGCGGCCCGGTCGAACCGGATGGACCGCGCAGGCGTGCACCTTGAGAACCGGATACTGCGAGGATGGACACATTCAGTGTCGCATCCGGGCAGACATCGAACCATTTGAAATGGTCTGACTTGGATTGTTTTTCGCAAGGCCGCCGAGAGGCGGCCCCGAGAAATTCCTTTTCCTATCAAACAGAACCATATGAATCGAACGGAACCGATCAGCGAAGAAGTTGTGAGGACCGGACGGGCTCGAAGCCCATACATTTTTGGACGGAGAGTTCGATCCTGGCTCAGGATGAACGCTGGCGGCGCGCCTAACACATGCAAGTCGAACGGCACCCCTCTCCGGAGGGAAGCGAGT
>NZ_QRWU01000005.1:0-135176 GCF_003459795.1 Collinsella sp. AF18-8LB | reverse complement strand
TCCCGGTGCCGCAGACCGTCTCGCGCGACGCGCTTGCCGGCATGGGCGGAGCCGCCGCGACCGGTGCCGCCGTGGGCCTAGGCGCCGCAGCCGGCATCGCCTCCAACATGGCGAGCACCCGCGCCCCGCAGCGCCCGCTCGCCCAGCTCGTCGACGTCGTGAGCGGCGAGAGCCATAGCATCACCTCCGCACAGGTGACCATCGGTCGCGAGCGCTCGGTTTCCGACATTGCCCTGCGCGACCCCAACGTGTCGCGTCGCCACGCCCAGCTCACCTTTACGGGCTCGGATTGGTCGATCGAGGACCTCAATTCCACCAACGGCACGCTCGTCAACAACCGCCGCATTACGCGCTGCCCGCTGCGCAACGGCGATCTGCTGACGTTTGGCCTGAGCACCTTTGAATTTAGGGGATAGTCGCTTATGAACATCGATATCGTCCTTTTTGCAGGCCGCATCGTCCTGGTCGCCCTGCTCTATATCTTCCTGTTCGCCGTCATGAAGACCGGCGTGGGACTTGTGCGCGGGCAGCGCCGCGACTCGGCTATCTGGACGATTGATGTGGACAAGGGTCCGCGCGGTATCCGCGGCATCCACGTAGACATGCTCGGCCCCGTCATCGTCGGTCGTTCGCCATCTTCGGACATCTGCATCAACGAACCGTTCGTCTCGGCCTCGCATGCGCGCTTTTCGCTGCAGGGCCCGGCGCTCATCATCGAGGACCTCAACTCGCTTAACGGCACGCTCGTCAACGGCCGCCAGCTCGTGGAGCCCGCGACGCTGCGTGAGGGCGACGAAGTCCAGATTGGCGACGTGGTCATGAAGGTGAACCGTCGATGATCGACGAGGAGAACAAGTCCGCAACTATGACCGAGGCACCGGCCGCCGCCACAGCTGCGCCGGCCCACGCCGCTCCGGCGGGCTCCGCACCCGTGGAACCCGAGGACACCGTGTTCTCCCTGCCTCTTTCGCATGTAACGCATGATATTTCGGATCTCGCCGATAACGAGGACGAAGAGAATGCCGTAGCGGCGCCCATCGGCGCACATGCTGCGGATCAGCCCACAGCGCCAGAAGCAACCCCGACGCCAGCTCACTTTGCAGAGCCCGTCGCCGCGGCAATCAACGAGAGCGCTGCGGTGTTTGCGGCACCCGAGCCCGCCGCGCCGGCGTTTCCCATAGCCCCGTCATCCGGGGTTGCGCCCGCGTCTACGCCGGCGCCCGAGGCAGGGCCATCCCCCGAGGACGGCCCTGCGCCCAAGACCCCGCAGCCTGCGCCCGCAAGCGAGTCCGATGCCGTGGCCGAGCCCGCCGCCCAGTCGCAAAGCACGCCCGCGCCGTCGCACTTTGCGACACCCGAGCCTATAGACGTCAGCCCGCAAGACGACGAGTCGACCGCCCGCGTGTCCGAGGAGTCGGGCTCCTCGGACACCGGCGATTCCGAATCAAACGCCGAGACCGACACCGTCTCTCCCGGTGACACAGCCGAGATCGACGTAGCCGCCGTTGAAGCCAAGCTCAAAGACCCCGGCTCGACCATGAGCTTTGAGCCCCTGACCGAGGAGCGCATCGAGACCGACTCGACCTATGATGCCGGCACCACCACGCAACTCATGTGGGGTGCCCGCTCCGACGTTGGCTGTGTGCGCCCGCACAATGAGGATTCCTACCTGGTGCAGTCGCCGCTCTTTTGCGTATGCGACGGCATGGGCGGTCACGCCGCCGGCGAGGTAGCCTCTTCCATCGCCGTCGAGACTATTGCCAAGACGGCCCCGCAGTCCGCCGACGCAGCACGCCTGGCCGCAGCCGTCGAGGCAGCCAACGCCGCCGTAATCGAGGCCGCCCTGAACGGCCTAGGCAAGCCCGGCATGGGCTGCACAGCCACTTGCGCCTATATCGAAAACGACACGCTCGCCATCGCCCACGTGGGCGACTCTCGCGCCTACCTGCTCCACGAGGGCACGCTCATCCGCGTGACCCGCGACCACTCCTACGTGGAGGAGCTCGTGGACGCCGGCGAGATAACGGCAGACGAGGCTCGCGTCCACCCCAACCGTTCGGTCATCACCCGTGCGCTGGGCTCAGACCCCGCCATGTATGCCGACCACTTCACTCTGCATATCGAGGAAGGCGACCGCCTGATCCTGTGCTCTGACGGCCTTTCGAGCATGATTCCCGATAGCGATATCGAGAACATCGCCACGCAGTCCTCAACCGCGCAAATCTGCGTCGACAACCTAGTGGACGCGGCGCTTGCCGCCGGCGGCCACGACAACGTGACCGTAGTAGTCGTTGACCTGGTTGACGATGGCGTTATGCGCGAGGCGCAACGCGTGCGTCGCCGCAACGTCACCATCGGCGTCGTCTTAGGTCTCGTCTTGGTGCTGGCGGCTGCCATCTGGGCCTACACGGGTGTCACCGGCTCGTACTACCTGGGTACCTACCAGGGCAATGTCGCCGTCTGGCGCGGCCTGCCCGGCAAGCCACTCGGACTCAAGCTCCACTGGCTCGAAAGCGAAACCAGTATCAAGCTGTCCGACCTGCCCGAAGACACGCAAAACCGCCTCAAGGCGGGCATTCCGCAAACAAGTGTCGACGATGCGCAGGACACGATATCCAAGTACCGCCACCAGATCGACGAGGAGCAGACCCGCCAGGTGATCGACGCGCAAACGATTCGCGACAACACCGACCAGGGATCGACCTCCGAATCAGATTCCGAGAAAACCGCCGAACAGTCCGCCGAGGCCGAAGCCTCCGATAAGAATTAGAAAGGGAGTGCCGCTTATGAGTCGCCGCAACACCGAACTGCTCTTGCTCATCGCCTCGGCGTTCCCCGTCATCCTGCTGTATGCGATGTACGTCCTCACCGCGGGCGCTGCCATCTCCTTTGAGACGCTCGCCGTACCGATCGGCCTCTTCGCCGCCTTCGCCGCAGCACATATCGCCGTGCGCATCTTGGCGCCTGGCGCCGACCCCGCCATCCTGCCCATCGTATTTATACTTTCGGGCATCGGCATCACGTTCGTGACACGCCTCGCCCCCGCTCTCGCCATCTCACAGCTCATCATCCTGTTTGTCTCGGTGGCGCTCATGGTGGGAACGCTTGCACTGGTCAAAAACCTCGACGTGGTCATGCGCTACAAGTACACCTTTGGCATTATCGGCATCATTCTGCTGATGCTGCCCATCTTTATCGGCACCACGATCTCGGGCTCCAAGCTGTGGATTCGCATCGCGGGCTTTACCATCCAGCCCGGCGAGTTCGCCAAGGTCTTTATCGTGCTGTTCCTGGCCGGCTACTTGGCCGAGAACCGCGAGCTGCTCTCCATCTCCAACCGCAAGATCCTGGGCTTTAAGATCCCTCGCCTGCGACTGCTGCTGCCGCTGTTTGCCGTGTGGGGTGTGTGCCTGCTCGTCGTCGTCTTCGAACGCGACCTGGGTTCGGCCGTGCTGTTCTACACCATCTTCTTGCTGATGCTCTACGTTGCCACAGGGCGCTTTTCGTATGTCGTTATCGGCCTTGCGCTTTTAGCCGTTGGAGCCGTGGGCGCCTACAAGTTCCTGTCTCACGTTCAGGTACGTTTCCAGGTTTGGGTCGATCCTTTTAAGGACGCCCAGGGCCAGGGCTACCAGATCGTCCAGTCGCTCTTCTCGCTTGCCGATGGCGGTCTGGTCGGTGTTGGCATCGGCAACGGCATGGCCAACAACATCCCCGTCGTCGAGTCCGACTTTATCTTCTCGGCTATCGGCGAGGAGATGGGCCTTTTGGGCGGCGGCGCCGTGCTCATCCTGTTTATGCTCTTTGCCGTGCGTGGCCTCACCACGGCTGCCCGCGCTAAATCCGACCTCGCAGCCTTTAGTGCCACGGGCCTTACGGCCGCCATCAGCTTCCAGGCCTTCTTGATCGTTGGCGGCGTAACCCGCCTGATCCCGCTGACCGGCGTCACCCTGCCTTTTATGAGCCAGGGCGGCTCCTCGCTGCTGGCGAGCTTTATCATCGTCGCGCTTCTGCTGCGCGCCGGTGACGAGGCAACCGGACGCGAGGCAGAGCTTACCGGCACCGGCACCATGGCCGCCATCACCGATGATCAGGTCGCATCTGCCGCCGCCCCGACGGGCACGCGCTTTGCCACCTCGTCTTCCTACGGCAGTGGCAGCCATTCCGTCGGCTCGCGCATGCGTCGTCGCCTGCTCGACACGCCTGAATCCGGTGTGCTCGGCCGCGTTGCGCTCGCCAACCGTCTAACCCGTGCGGTGCTAGCCTTTACGGCGCTGTTTGCCATCCTTATCGGCAACCTCACCTATGTCCAGGTCATCAAGGCCAAGGACTATCAGGATATGCCGACCAACAACCACACCATCGCCCGCTCCAAGTACATCCAGCGCGGCTCCATCATCACGTCCGACGGCGTGACGCTGGCCGAGTCGCTGCAGCAGGAGGACGGCACCTACGTACGCTCCTACCCCAACGGCAACCTGGCAGCGCACGTGGTTGGCTACGTGAGCCAGCAGTTTGGCACCACCGCCATCGAGAGTGTCATGAACGACACGCTCACCGGCTCCAAGGATTACTCCAGCTGGAACAACGCCATCGCGTCGCTCGCGGGCCAGACCCAGCCGGGCAACACCGCCAAGCTCACCATCGACTCGCGTATCCAGACAGCTGCCGAGCAGGCACTCAAGGGCTTTAAGGGCGCTGTAGTGGTCATCGACCCGCGTACCGGCGCGGTACTCGCATGTGCCAGCTCGCCCACCTACGACAACACCAACATCGACGCCCTGCTGCAGGCGGGCGGCGGCGAGGACGGCTCCATGTACAATCGCGCCATGGACGCGCTGTACACGCCGGGCTCCACGTTTAAGGTCGTTACGCTTTCCGCAGCACTCGAGACCGGTACCGCCAGCCTTACCAGCACCTACCAGGCGCCCGGCTCCATGGACATCGGCAACGCACCGGTCATCAACTATGCCAACGAGAGCTACGGCACCATCAGCCTGCAGCAGGCCTTTGCCGTGTCCTCCAACGTCGTCTTTGGCCAGGTGGCAAACGAAGTTGGTGCAAACACGCTCGTGCAGTTTACCAACGCCTTTGGCTACGGCCAAGAGCTCGGCCAGGACCTGACCTCCACGGCCTCCATCATGGCCGACCCGTCGCTCATGACCGAGTGGGAGACCGCCTGGGCCGGCGCCGGCCAGCCTGTCGGCATGGACCACACGCCCGGCCCGCAGACCACCGTCATGCAAAACGCCGTGATTGCCGCCGCCATCGCTAACAGTGGCGTGGTCATGGACCCGTACTTTGTAGCCCAGGTACTCGCCCCAGACGGAACCGTGGTTAAGACCACGCAGTCCCGCTCGCTGGGCCAGGCTGTCAGCTCTGCCACGGCCGACCAGGTCAAGCAGGCCATGCTCGCCGTCGTCCAGTCCGGTACCGGCGCCGATGCCCAGGTCCCCGGCGTCAAGGTTGCCGGCAAGACCGGTTCGGCAGAGATCGGCGGCACCAACGTCAACTCGATGTTCGTTGGCTTTGCACCTTACGATTCACCCACGGTCGCCATCTCGGTGGCCTTGGAGGATTACGACAAACACGACGTCAAGGCGGCCAAGATTGCCGGCATCGTCCTGACCGCGGCGCTCGCCGCACAGGGAGCGTGATGCCCATGATCGAATCGGACACCCGAGGCGCGCCGCGGCCGAAGAGTTAGCGGCAACGCGCCACACGGCCCCAGCGGCCACATCGTAGGTACTACACACATCGTTGAGCGAATAGTTATGTTAGGAGCAGGAATGGAACAGAGGGTCCTCGGGGGAAGATACCTCCTCAAGGATAAGGTGGGGACAGGCGGTATGGCGACCGTCTACCGTGCACAGGACCAGGTCCTCGACCGCACGGTAGCCGTCAAGATCATGCTGCCACAGTATGCTGGCGACGCAACCTTCGCCGCACGCTTTAAGCAGGAGGCCCAGGCAGCAGCCGGTCTCTCCTCCCCCTATATCGTTGGCGTCTACGATTGGGGCAAGGACGGCGACACCTATTACATCGTCATGGAGTACCTGCGCGGTACCGACCTTAAGAGCGGAATCAAGAGCCACGGTGCCCTCGACCCCAAGAAGGTCGCCCAGATCGGATCGCAGATCAGCTCTGCACTCTCGGTCGCCCACAAGCACGAGATCATCCACCGCGACATCAAGCCGCAGAACATCATGGTGCTGCCCGACGGCAACATCAAGGTCATGGACTTTGGCATCGCGCGCGCCAAGAACAGCCACCTCACGCAAGACAACAACGTGCTGGGAACCGCCCACTACGTCAGCCCCGAGCAGACCCGCGGTCAGGACCTCGGCCCCACCTCGGATATCTACTCGCTGGGCGTCGTGATGTATGAGTGCGCCACCGGCCGCGTTCCCTTTGACGGTGACGACGCTATCTCGGTCGCACTCAAGCAGGTCAACGAGCTGCCTATTCCGCCGAGCCAGATCAACTCCGGTGTCGATGCCGACCTTGAGCGCATCATCCTTAAGTGCATGGAGAAGGACCCGGCAAACCGCTTCCAGACCGCCGACGAGCTGCGTCAGGTGCTCAACAGCTACCTGTCCGGTCGTGCCGTCAACATCTCGGAGCCCACGCGCATCATCGGTGCCCCCGGTGAGCTGGGCGCCACCAAGACTCGCGAGCTTTCCGATCAGACGCGCGCCATGGTGCGTCCCGTCTCGGGCGTGAGCGGCCAGAATACCGCCCGTAGCTCGGTTTCGGGCTCCACCGGCTCCTACGAGGTCGAAAAGCCCAAGTCCAACAAAAACAAGATCATCGCCGCCGTGGTGGCAGCTGTTGCCGTCATCGGCATCGTGGTGGCCTTTGCCACAGGACTCTTTGGCGACGAACAGGTCACCGTGCCCGACGTGCTGGGCAAGGACCAGCAGACTGCCGTCGAGCTGATCAAGGAGGAAGGCCTTGAGGTCGGCACCATCGACCAGAGCTATAACGACGATGTCGACGAGGGCAAGGTTGCCGAGCAGACCCCCAACGGCAACACCAAGAAGCCCAAAGGCACCAAGGTGAACCTGGTGATCTCCAAGGGCCCCAAGCCCTCCGAGAAGGTTGAGGTTCCCCAGCTTGTCGGTCTAACCAAGGACCAGGCAGAGGCGGCACTGGCAAGCGTTGGCCTAAAGGGCAACGCCACCGAGGAGGCCAACGAGGCCGATGAGGGCCAGGTCTTTGAGCAGGTCACCGAAGCCGGTAAGGAAGTCGAGAAGGGCACGACCATCTCGTACAAGGTCTCGAGCGGCCCGGATACCACGTCCGTCCCCGACCTGACCGACATGACCGAGGCCCAGGCGCGAAACGCCCTCGATATGGCAGGCTTTGGCGTCGACGTGAGCTACCAGGAGAACGACTCGGTTACCGAGGGCACCGTGATCAGCTGGAACCCCAGCGGCAAGCAGAAGCCCGGTGCCACGATTACCGTCGTCATTGCCAAGAAGTCCGGCAAGGCCAGCGTTCCGGGCAACCTGTACGGCAAGAGCATCTCTGCCGCCGTCACCGCGCTCAACAACGCCGGTTTCTATAACATTGGCTTCTGTGACCAGAACGGCAATCCCGTGAGCGGTAACGAGGATGCCACCGTTACGGGCGTCTCCCCCACCGGCAAGCAGTCCACCGACAGCACGATTACGCTGACGGTTGCACTTTCTGGCTCGGGCTCGGGTTCGGGCACGAGCACGGGCGACGATTCCGGTACGACCAACTAGTCGCCACCCAACCGCTCATTACGGCTCTCGCCGCAAACATATTCGCTCACAGGCGCCCGCTTGCTCCCCCAGCAAGCGGGCGCTTCATTTTTGACATGGCATTGAACCAGAAGAGCCCGGCACCGCTGCGGTACCGGGCTCGATATTCCTCTGGTGCCCCCGGGCGGATTCGAAAACTCCCCCCGCCGGGAAATTGGTGACGCGGGTGTCGACGGTCCGAATCCTGCCCTTAGACCAGAAGAGCCCGGCACCGCTGCGGTACCGGGCTCGATATTCCTCTGGTGCCCCCGGGCGGATTCGAAAACTCCCCCCGCCGGGAAATTGGTGACGCGGGTGTCGACGGTCCGAATCCTGCCCTTAGACCAGAAGAGCCCGGCACCGCTGCGGTACCGGGCTCGATATTCCTCTGGTGCCCCCGGGCGGATTCGAACCGTCGACACCCGCTTTAGGAGAGCGGTGCTCTATCCCCTGAGCTACGGAGGCATGTTGTATTAGTGTAGCAGATTTGCGCCACTACCATGCAGCGCATAGCCGCTCTTCGAGATAGTCATCTGCGACGTTCTTTAATGACTAGTCGTTTAAGAACGTCCCCAATGACTAGTTGCCTTTGTGAAAGAGGTTTTTGATGACGGAGGGGATGCTCTTGGCGCCTTTAGCGGTCACGTCGATAAAATCGGGCGAACGAACGAGCTTGTCCTCGTCAATGTACTTACGCACCGCGCGTAGCGTTTCCTTGTCATTGCGCGTCGAAAACGTAAAGTGGCCGTTCTCTTTGGTAAAGATCGCAAAACGCGTGATCTTCTTGGTGCCGCGCAAAACCTCGGCGGCGATATAGTCGATCTCGTCCCACGGGATCTGAATAAAGTCCTCGGGATTGCGCTCGTTATAGTACTCAAACGCCTTATTGCCCACCATTACGTTACCGTGACTGGTAAGACCCATCAGGCAGGTTGCCGGCGTTGCCAGATCGACCGTGCTGTTCTGAGATTGCGCCATGCGCGCCTCGCCCTCCAAATAAAACAATCGGACCGCATCCAGTGTACCCACCGGGTGCGGTCCGTTTCAATGGCTTAAAAGCCCTTGCCTAGCAACTCTCGGTCTTAAGCCGAAGCGTGCTTACATGAAGCCGCAGACGCGACCGATGATGCCGACGGCGAAGAGAGCCAGGATGATGATGATCGGGCTGACCTTCTTCTTGAGGAGCTTGCAGACAAAAAGGGTCAGGCACACGGCAGCAAGGCCGGGGATGAGCTGATCGAGGTTAGCCTGAAGCGTGGTGACCTTCACCTGATCAAGGGCGTTAGCACCGATGGAGTTATACATCGTCAGTGCTTCCTTGACACCCTCAGAACCGGAGGGCAGGTTAGCCCAGTCGATAAAGGCGCCGGCAGACTGCGTGACCTTGGAGACGACCGGGGTGAAGGAGATGGACACCCAGCGCTCGACCAGGGCACCGATGATGAACATACCCAGGATGGAAGCACCCTCGGTGACCTTGCCCATCAGACCGCCGGAGAGGTCCTTGGCGATGGAAGAGCCGACCTTGTAGCCAAACTCCTGCGTGTACCACAGGAAGGCGTAACGAATGATGTTCCACGCGAAGAAGAACAGCAGCGGACCGGCGATGCTGCCGGACAGGGCCAGGGAAGCGCCCAGAGCGCCCAGAATCGGGCGAAGGGTGAACCAGAAGGCGGGGTCGCCGACGCCGGCGAGCGGGCCCATCATACCGACCTTGACGCCCTGGATGGCGACGTCGTCGATCGGAGCACCGTTGGCGCGCTCCTCCTCGAGGGCGAGGGTAACGCCAATGACGGGGGCGGAAACATAGGGGTGAGTGTTATAGAACTCCAGATGGCGCTTAAGCGCGGCAATCTGGTCGTCCTTGCTGGTGTAGAGCTTCTTGATCGCAGGGATCATCGAGTAGCACCAGCCACCGTTCTGCATACGCTCGTAGTTCCACGAACCCTGAAGGAACTGATGACGGAAGCAAACCTTCTGACGATCGGACTTAGAAAGCTGAATCTTGTTCTCTGCCATATGTATCACTCCCTTCCTACTCGTAGTCATTCAAAATGTCGCCGAGCGGGTCGCCGGAGCCACCGCCCATGCCGCCACCCTGCTTGGCCAGGTCCTTAAGGCCAAGGTAGATGAGGGCGAGGGAGATGCCGATGAGGCCCAGGGCGATCAGCGTGAGCTGAGGGATGGCAGCCAGGACGAAGCCGAGGATGAAGAACGGCCAGGTCTCCTTGGTGGCCATCATGTTGATGACCATGGCGTAACCGACGGAAGCGACCATGCCGCCGCCGACAGCCATGCCGCCGGACAGCCAGTCGGGCATAGCGTTAAGCGCGTTGGTAACGGCCTCGGCCGGGATGATGCACAAAAGCACTGCCGGGATGGCGATACGAACACCCTGCATGAGGATGCCAGCGTACTGCCAACGCTCGATACCGGCGAAGTCGCCCTTCTCGGCGCAGGCGTCCATGCCGTGGACCATAGCGGTGGCCAGGGTACGGCAGATCATGGTCAGGAACAGGCCAGCGACGGACAGAGGTACGGCGACGGCGATGGCGGCGGTAACGGCCTTGCCGGAATCAGTAACACCGCCGTTGAGGGCAAGTGTCATGATGATGGCAGATGCGACAGAAGCCAGGGCGGCGTCAGGTGCGACGGCGGCGCCGACGTTAGCCCAACCAAGGGCCATCATCTGAAGCGAACCGCCCAGGAGGATGCCCTCCTGAAGGTGACCGGTTACGAGACCGATAAGCGTGCACGCAACGAGCGGCTGATGGAACTGGAACTGATCCAGAACGCCTTCCATACCGGCAAGCAGCGCGATAATCGCGATTAGAACAATAGTAAGCGCGGACATGTATCGGACCCTCCTTTACTATGCTTGAGCGGCCAGTTCGGCCTTAGCTTTCTTCAACATGGCGTCGAGATCCTCGGAGGAATCCGAAGGAACCTTGCGGACCTCGAACTTGACGCCCTTGGCCTTGAGAGCCTCGATGGTCTTGACATCGTCATCGCCCATAGCGACAGCGTTGGTGACGACGACCTTGCCCTTGGAGTGAGCCATAGAACCGATGTTGACTTCCTTGATATCGACGCCGGCCTCGATGGCCTTGAGCAGATCCTGCGGGTTCTCAAAGAGCAGCATGGCCTTGGTGTCACCAAAGCGCGTGTCCTTGACGACCTCGGCCATCTTCTTAATGGGCACAACGTTGGCATGGACTCCCGGAGGGGCAGCCTGCTCGATCATGGTCTTTCGGAGCTCGTCGTGGGCAACGCCGTCGGAAACCACGATGATGCGGTTGGGGTTGATCTGCTTGGTCCACGTGGTGGCCACCTGACCATGAAGCAGACGGGTGTCGATACGGACGTGGGCGATCTTGATGTGCCCGTCGCCGATGACCGTTCCCGGAGGGATGGCGCCTGCAGGAGCAGCAGCGGCCGCAGCCGGCTTCTTCTCCTCGGGCTCCAGAGACTCGGGCTTGACGCGCACGCCGGCCTTAGCCTCAGTCACGAGATGTTTTGCGATCGCATGTGCAGTGTTCTTTGCGTCAAAGCGCTGCGAATATGCCTCGATGAGCATAGGCAGGTTGACACCGGTGACGATAGCCCAGGAATCGTGGCCCTCGATGAGCCCGCTGATCTGGTTGAACGGCGTGCCGCCCCACAGATCAACGAGGAAGAGCACCTGCTCCTGGTCCTCGAAGGAAGCGATTGCCTCCTCGACCTTGGCGCGGAAGTCGTCGGGGCCCATGCTCGGCTCGAGCGAGACCACGGCTACAGACGGCTGATCGCCAAAGACCATCGAGCCCGTCTGCTTGATTCCAGCCGCCAAGTCACCATGGCTAGCAAGAACAATACTTACCATCACATAACCTCCTTTTTGTCTACGTAATTCCTACACGACAAAAAAGAGTATAGCTGCAAATACTGCAGAATTATATGAAAAACTGCAAAAGCTAGCATTATTTGTTTAAACGTCTTGTTTTGTTACAAGCTGATTACATTCCAGTATTTTGACTGATTTGCTGCTGAGGATTGATAGCTGATCTATTTACATGACCGAATTGAGCACGCTGTTCATTATTGCCGGTTTTAAACAGACACAAATGTGCTCGGGTTGAGGCCATTTCGTTTAAACAGATGGTGCTTGACTAATGGTAAGAAATATGCTCTAGCAAAGTAGTCGTTGGGGACGTTCTTAAATGACTAGTCGTTTAAGAACGTCCCCAACGACTAAATTAGGCGATGTGGAGGGGGTTGGCGGCGTCGACGGCATCGGGGGCATCGGAGAGGCCATCGGGGGCAGCGTCTGTCGGGTCCTCGTCGGGGGTCTCGATCTGCTTGATCATGACCTCCTGGCCCTGCAGCAGATAGGTCTCGCCGCTACCGCAATGGGGGCAGGTCTTGCCGTGCTCGACCGTCGCGTAGTCGCAGCCGCACGCGTCGCAATGCGTCACGGCCTCGACGGGCTCCACGATAAGCTCCGCGCCCTGCGCGATGGGCTTTTTATCTGCCGCCCAACGCCAAGCGTCAAGCAGCAGATCGGGAACGACGCCCGAGACCTCGCCCAGGAGCAGCGTCACGCTCGAAACGCGACTCACACCATTGGCGCGCGCCACATTCTCGACATCGCGAATGATATGATAAACGATTCCCAATTCGTGCAAGGTAGAAACCTTTCAACAACGGTTGATGCGATGTCAACTAAACGTCAGTGAGCGACGCTCCGCGCCGCTCACTGACTTGTTAGTTTCTTTTACTTCTTCCCAAATTTAATCTTGATCGCGCGTTTCAAAGCGTACTTGCCGAGGCTGGGGAGCTTTTGCTCGTACTTGACCATCGTGGAGCACTCGGGGCGGTCGCGATCCAGATGGATGGCATCGAACGCGCACTTGGTGGTGCACAGACCACAGCCGATGCACTTATTGGGGTCGACGATCGAGGCACCGCAGCCCAGGCAGCGAGCGGTCTCGGCGCGCACCTGCTCCTCGGTAAAGGTCTCGACGTACTCGCTAAAGGGCGCAGCCTTCTCGCGCTCGCGGTCGACACGTGCCACCTCGCGGCTCGCGTTGTCATAGCTCTCAATCACAACATCGTCGCGGTCGAGCGCGGTGTAGCGGCGCTGGTTGCGGCCGATGGTGAGCGTGGAGCCCGGCTGCACAAAGCGATGGATGGACACAGCGGCCTCGTGACCGGCAGCGATGGCGTCGATGGCAAAGCTGGGGCCGGTGTAGACGTCGCCGCCCACAAAGATGTCGGGCTCAGCGGTCTGGTACGTCTGCGGATCGGCAAGAGCACCCTGGCCGCGGCCAAGCTCCACCTTGGAGCCAGCCAGCAGGTCGCCCCACACAATGGACTGGCCAATCGACATGACGACGCGGTCGGCATCGACGCGGCGCAGGTCGTTCTCGTCGTACTCGGGCGCAAACCGGCCCTCGTCGTCAAAGACGCGCGTGCAGCGCTTGAAGGTGATGCCGCACACACGACCCGCATCGTCCAGGTGAACCTCCTTGGGACCCCAGCCGCAGCTGATGTGAGCACCATCCTCGATGGCTTCGCGACGCTCCTCCTCGCTGGCGGGCATCTGAGCCTCGCTCTCCAGGCAGAACATCTCAACATGCTCGGATCCCAGACGGCAGGCGTTGCGCGCGACATCGATGGCCACGTTACCGCCGCCCACCACGATGGTGCGACCGAGCAGTGCGTCGATCTTGCCACTGTTGACCTCGCGCAAAAAGTCGACGGCCACCGTCACATCCTCGGCGTCCTCGCCCGGAATACCGGCTAGGCGGCCGCCCTGGCAGCCGATGGCCACATAAAAGGCCTTAAAGCCTTGCTCGCGCAGCTCGTCGAGCGTCACATCGCGACCGACCTCCACGCCATAGCGGAACTCGGCACCCATCAGGCGAATAACCTCGACCTCGGCCTCGATAACGTCCTTCTCCAGCTTAAAGCTGGGAATACCGTAGGTGAGCATGCCACCCGGGCGCTCGTTCTTCTCGAACACGACGGGCTTGTAGCCCTTCTCGGCCAGATAGAAGGCGCAGGACAGACCGGCCGGACCGGCACCGATGATGGCGATCTTCTGATCGAAGCCGCCGGCGCGCGTCGGCGTCACCACGGGCGGGACATAACGGGTCGCGGCATCCAAGTCGCGCTGGGCGATAAACTTCTTGACCTCGTCGATCGCCACGGCGGCATCCACGCGGCCACGGGTGCAGGCGTCCTCGCAGCGGCGGTTGCACACGCGGCCGCAGATTGCGGGCAGCGGGTTCTCGCGCTTGATGAGCGCCAGCGCCTCGTCATAGCGACCCTGCGCCGCAAGCTTCAGATAGCCCTGAACAGCGACATGCGCGGGGCAGGCCGTCTTGCAGGGCGCCGTGCCGGACTCATGCGTCTCGATGCGGTTGTCGTTGCGGTAGTTGGGCGACCACTTGGTGTGGTCCCACTTGGTGGCATCGGGCAACTCTTGGCGCGGATACTCGGGCACCTGTCCGCCCGCCTTTTTGCTGCAGAGCTTCTGGCCGAGCTTGGCGGCCCCGGCCGGGCATACCTCAACGCAGCGACCGCAGGCCACGCACTTGTCTTTTTCGACCTTGGCGACATAGGCAGAGCGCGACAGGTTGGGCGTGTTGAACAGCTGCGAGGTGCGCAGGGCGTAGCACACGTTAACGTTGCAGTTGCAGATGGCGAAGATCTTGTTCTCGCCGTCGATGTTGGTGATCTGGTGCACAAAGCCGTTGTCCTCGGCCTGGCGCAGGATGTCGTAGACCTCCTCGCGCGTCACATAGTGGCCGCGGTCGGTCTCGACCACGTAGTCGGCCATATCGCCCACGGCAATGCACCAGTCGCGTGGATCGTCGGCGCAGCCCTCGCCCATCACGCGACGGCTCGCGCGGCAGCTGCAGGTGCTCGCGGCATACTTGCCGTCGTATTTATCGAGCCAGTGCTCGATATGCTCAATCGGCACCGAGGTGCTCGAGGCGTCGATGGCCTTCTCGACGGGAATGACATGCATGCCGATGCCGGCGCCTCCGGGCGGCACCATCGGCGTAGCACGGGACAGCGGGCCCTTGGACGCCTGCTCAAAGAACTTGGCATAGACCGGATGCTCCTCGAGCTGGCTCACGCGCATGTTGAGGAACTCGGCAGAACCCGGTACCAGCATGGGCAACACCCACTGCTTGGCGCGCTCGGGATTTTCCCAGTTGTACTCGAGCAGACCCGTGTAGCTCATGTCGTCGAGCATCTTCTCGATATCGGCTTCGGGCATGCCGGTGAGCTTGACCATCTCGGGCAGCGTATAGGGACGGCGCATCTTCATCTTGCAGAGCACTTCGGCCTGCTCGTCGGTTGCGGCCTCGGCAAACGACCAGTACTCGTAGCCCAGCAGCTCGTCGCGGTGCAACAGGCGGTTGGTGCAGTGCTCGCACAGTTTGACGATAGCCTCGCGCGGATGCTCCGGCAGCGGCGGCACAAACTCCGCTCCGATATCGGGCTCAGTATAGCTAATCCCCGGTCCGTTGAGAATCATAGTCGTCCCTTCTCTTGCCACAGCCCGGCGAGACCGCAGCGCCCCTCTTTGTACGGGCTCGACATGCCCCCATGCCGTTCACCCGCTATTGTTGACATTGTGTCAAAAACAGTATTGACGAACCGTCAACAATATTCAAGACTGTTAGGCGAACGGTCGGGCCCAAACGGATGAAAGGCGGCAAACGTATGAGCGACAACACGGCAAACATCTCTGTCGCTGATGCCGTCCTCGCGTCCGACAGCACGGCAAAGCGCCTGACGGGTGACGAGCGCCGACGCAAGATTCTCGCCGCCGTGAGCGCCGTGAGCGCTGAGCTGGGCGTGTCCCATCTTTCGGTATCGGCCGTGACCAAGCGGGCTGGCTGCACGCGCTCACTGTTCTACCACTACTTTGCCGATATGGACGCCGCCGTCACCGCCGTTATGGACGAGGCGATCGACGGCTTTATCGCCGAGCTCGAACAGTGGAACGCCAGCCGCACGGTTGGCGACATCGAAGGCGCACTCGACACCGTCGCTCCGCTCTTTAAACGCCTGGTCGTGAGCGGCCACGAGTTGCCGAGCACCCTGACCTCCAGCAGCGGCGCGCTCTACGGCGGCTTTCTGCACAACGTGGTCCAGCGCGTGGCGCAATACATCTGCGACACCACCGTGGTGGATTTTGTCGCCCATCATGAGCTCCGCATTGACCATGTCTACGAGACGTTCTACACCCTCATTATGGGGTTGTTGATGTATATCCGCACGCACCCCGATGTGCCCGACGAGACGGTCAAGGAAATCATCGCCTCGACACTCCATATCGAGGGCTATACCGCCAAGTATCCGGAGCGCAAGCCCCAGAACTGACGACATTTGGCCAAACTGCCCGCGATCAGAAGAGGGGCCGCGGGCGTGTGAAAGGAGAGCAGCATGCTGTTCGATGTTTGGGGAAGCAATACCCTTATCCACTGGGCCGGCTGGGCCATGGTCTTTATTGGCCTCATCGTGCTCAACGAGGTCGGCCGCCGCACCAAGCTCGGCGCGGCCATCATCTTTGGCGTGGCTCCGCTGGCCATGACCATCTACTGCGTCGCCATCGCCATCGGCGTTTCGCAGGGTGCCGAGTGGGCGCTCACCAACCCCACCCATGTGTACCAGAACAGCTGGTTCCACTACGCCAAGGTGTACGCAGCGCTCGCCGGCTGCTGGGGCTTCATTGCCATTAAGTACCAGTGGGGCAAGATCGGCAAGGCGCACTGGTTCCGCGCATGGCCGTTTGTGATCGTCGCCATCAACATCATGATCGCCGTCGTGTCCGACTTTGAGAGCGCCTATCACTTCTTTGTCCTGGGCGAGTCCACCTGGGTCACCTCCGAAGGTGCCACGCAGCTGGCCGGCTGGAACAACGTGTTCAACGGCATCGCCGGCATCATCAACATCTTCTGCATGACCGGCTGGTGGAGCGTCTACGCCTCCGAGGACCAGACCGACATGCTGTGGCCCGACATGACCTGGGTCTACATCATCGCCTACGATATCTGGAACTTCTGCTACACCTACAACTGCCTGCCCACCCACTCCTGGTTCTGCGGCTTTGCGCTGCTGCTGGCGCCCACCGTCGCCGCCTTTATCTGGAACAAGGGTGGCTGGATTCAGAACCGCGCCTTTACGCTGGCTATTTGGTGCATGTTTGCCCAGGTGTTCCCCTACTTCCAGGAGGAGTCCATCTTTGTGACCCACTCCACGCTCGACGCAGGCGCCGCCACCGCGGTCTCGGTCGTCGCGCTGATCGCCAACATCGCCGCGATCATCTACATCGCCTACCGCGCCAAGAAGCTCGGCCGCAATCCCTACAAGCAGGATGTCTTTGAGGGCACCAGCGACTGGGAGAAGGCTACCGCCCGCCGCGCCAAGGTCGATTACGCGCACGCCGAGTAACGTGCCTGACGCAAACGCCGCTTGAATGTGAAGTCGCCTGGCCGACTCCGCGCAATGCAACGTATTGCATGCCCCCGGGAAGCGATTTGTCCGCTTTCCGGGGGCTTTTTGTTGTTGCGCGTGCATTCACGCACATATTCACAATGTATCGCGCAGATAAAATCATATTTCCGACCGCACGCCAGCTCTATCTGGCTCCAATTTTGGGTACATTGTTGTCCCGATATTGAGCTTGGGGGATATATGAAAGATGAGACGAGGGGCCAAGAGGACGCGGCCCAAGATGCAGAAGCTTGCGCTGAGGCCTTGGAGAGCTTAGACCGGATTTCACTCGATGAGATTGCGTTTGACGTTTCGGGCGTTGACGTGCAGGATGAGCCGGAAGCCGAGGCGCAGTCCGATGATCAGGATGCAGACGATGTTGAGCCTGCCGAAGATGAGGCAGATAACGAAGACACCGAAAGCGAGGCCGGCAACCAGCCCGAATCCGACACGGGCGAGGAAACCGTCTTGCTCAACAGCTTGCCGGCCGAGGATTCGCTGACCCGTGAGCTTCCTGGCCTAGGTTCCGCACCAGCCGTGGACGAGACCATCGCCATGGGCGATATTCCCCTGCCGTCCGTTCCCTCGGCACGCGAAGCTGAGATCCGCCATCGCAAGATGTCGCCCAAGCGCCGCAATCTGATGGTCGCCGGTGTCGCGGCCGTCGCGCTCGTCGCCGGCGGTGCAGGCTATGCTGCCTGGAACGGATATCAGCAAGAGCAGGCTGCCGCTGTCGCCGCCAATGCCCACACGATGATGTCAGTGCAGATTGGCGTGCATGCCGCTGGCCTCGACTGTTCCACTGGCTCCAAGATTCCCGTACAGGTGAGTGGGCAGGATTCTGACGCCTCCTCCGTGAGCGAAACGCTCTATGTTGACGAGCACGGCCGCGGCATCAAACTGCTGCCCGGCGATTACACGCTCTCCATCGCTGCCTCCCCCATCGCGGCCGACGGCACCATCTATACCGTCCCGACCACCAAGACGCAGGTCACCGTTAAGAGCGATGGACAGGATTTAAGTGCCCAGGCTACCTTTAAGCTCAAGGTGCCTTCGGCCGACACGGTAACCGACGACCAGATCGATGCCGCCGCCAAATATGCCGAGGAGGGCGGTTGTAGCTCTGCCGCGGCCGCCAAGATACTTCAGCAGGCGGCAACCGCTCGCCGTGATGCCGCCGCCAACGCCGTGAGCGCAAGCGAGGCGCAGGCAGCCCGCGACGCCGATGCTCGGCATAAGGCAACGAACCTGTATCAGCTCGATATTCCCGTTGAGTGGTACGGCAAGGTCGAGACTTGGCAGAATGGCAGCACGCTATGCATCTATCTTGCCGGCGACAGCGATACGCCGATCGTGACGCTCGTCGCGGTGCGCGACGGCGAGAGCTTTACGCCCGATGAGGGCGATACGGTTTTGGGCACGGCAAACCTTGGTAACGGCTACACGGTCTACGCCAGCGGCCCCGTCTATCCGTATGTGGTGCCCCAGACCATCAACGGGCGGACGCAGAATCCCGTGTCGACCTACCCCATGGACACGGCCATTGAGCTTGTCGAGCTCACGACCGGCAACCGCTACACCTACAGCCAGATTAAGAACATGCTGGTCGGCAAAGACGGCAAGGCCGACGCTGCCACCAAGCTCGAGTGCGACTACCTCGCCCAGATTCTGCTGCCGAGCATCAAGGCCCAGGACTAGCCGGGCGCATCATGGTGCTCCCCAACCGTGATGAAGGGGCCAGGAGGTCCTGGCCCCACAGATCCGTAGATGATTAGGCAAGGAGCCACTTCCATGCGGGAACAACGTGTACCACACCGTGCTCGCATGGAATATCGGCCTGCTCATCCATGGTAACGATTGCCGACTCACCAAGATCGAACTGGGCCATCGAGGCATCAAGCGCGGCAATTTCGCGCTCGCGCGTTTTCTCACTTGCCATCTCCACGCTAACCTGGATCAGGCTATAAGCCCGCATGAGAAGTGCGTCCCCAGCCACAAAGTCCACCTCATGGCTTTTGCTCTTCTCTTTGATCAGCAGGCGGCAGACCGATCCGATCCTCACCGCGGGAGTCCTTCTTCTTAGCGCGTTGAACACTGCGGTCTCGAGCCTCTGGCCCTGGTCCAATGCCGATGCGGGAGAGAATGCTCCAAACATCGCAGGATCGACAGCGTAGACCTTAGACGCAGACCGCATGTTATTTGCCAGTGAACGCGTGAACTCCGGCACGGAGAACAGCAGGTAGGCATCCTCATAATACTCAAGTAAGTCGCTGAGCGAATTACGACTGACGGGTATCTGCCTGCTCTTGAACTCGTTGTACACTTTGTTCACCGACAGCTCTCGTCCCGAAGATGCCATACACCGCGTTAGGAACAGCGATGCCAGGCGAGGGTTCTTGACGTCGTAACGCTCAATGACGTCCATAGCGACCGTTCGCGAAGCATATTCCTGTAGCAGCTGAATCGCGTCTGTGGGCGTCTGCTCAAGCGTCGCGATGAATCCCCCTCGTTCAAGATATCCGATCAGATGATGTCGAAGCAGCGCTGCATCGCTTGGGGAAAAGGTCGCATCTGGCTCGAAAACGCTCCCCATCTTATATCGAACGTATTCCGAAAAACTCAACGGAAAAAGCTCTCGTATAAGAGAACGACCCCTGAACTCGCTCTTAAGTTCTGAGGACAGCATCTTAGAAGAAGATCCCGTCACATAGACGGTCGCTTTCTCCGTATCGACTACACGCCGCAGAAACGCACCCCATTCGGGAATTTCCTGGATCTCGTCAAAGAAAATGTAAGCGCCCTCGGTTCGAGCAGCAGGATGCAGCGCATAGAACGTGTCGAGCACGTCCGCCAGCAACGATGGCTCATACGGGCGCAAGCGCTCGTCCTCAAAATTAAAGTAAAGCATCCGATCAAGCTCGACGCCCCGGCCCCGAAGCCGCTGCATCTCCTGATACAAGCGATACGTCTTTCCACAACGGCGGGCCCCCACAACCACATTTACGATGTTGTCGCGCTTTGGCTCCTGTGGGTTTCCCAGATCAAGGTCTCGCTCAAAGACCTGTGGAACCCCCTGCTGTTCAAAGTCCTTTATTTTCTGGGCGATCAAGTCGTTGAATGCCATGATTCTCCAATCTTGCTCTCTAGCTAATCAAAATTATACCGATTCTTGATTAGCTAGAGAGCAAGATTACGTGCAACTTGATTAATAGAAAATCAAGTTTTACTGTTGCCGAGCATCAAGGTCCAAGACTAGCAGCCCGCGACACCCAAATTAGCTACTTAACGCCAGGGGTCAGCTTCGAAGAGAGGTTCGCGCTCGGGGCGGCGATCGCTGTAGGGATCGTAGCCGTCGTCGTCCTCGTTCTCGGCACGGATGTAGGGGTCGCGCGGCTTGGGTGCCGGCTTAGGCGCAGGCTTGGGTGCGGCGGGTGCGGCATCGGTCGCCGGCGCGCTTGTCTTGATCTCGTCTTTCATCTGCATAGCTCCTTGCATCGCATCCGTTCAGCATCATCGATTGTCGCACGAAAAAGGGCGGCGGACCCCATTGGATCCGCCGCCCTTGGCGTTCGGCTCAAAAGGTAGATTATAAGGCATGCGCCAAAAACCTACTGCGCGTCGGGCACCTCGTAGGTAGCAGACGGCGTGTTATCGCACACGACGGTAAAGCCGCCGTCCTTGTCGGCATCGACCGTCACCTGATCGCCCTCGCGCACCGTACCGTCGATGATGGCGGCGGCGATGGCGTCCACGACCTCGCGCTGGACCAGGCGCTTGAGCGGACGGGCACCGAACACGGGGTCCAGGCCACCCACGGCGAGCATCTGCTTGGCCGCCGGGGTGATGGCAAGCGTCATGCGCTCCTTGGCAAGACGTGCGCGGACATCGGCAAGCTGGATATCGACGATCTTTTCGATTTGCGCCATGCCGAGCGGATGGAACACCACGATATCGTCGATGCGGTTGAGGAACTCGGGGCGGAAGGTCTGAGCCATGGCCGCATCGACCTGGTGGCGCATCTCTTCCTCGTCCTTGCCCGAAAGATCGGCGATGGCCTTAGAGCCCACGTTGCTCGTCATGATGATAATCGTGTTCTTGAAGGACACTTGGCGACCCTGGCCATCGGTTAGACGGCCATCGTCGAGCACCTGCAGCAGCACGTTAAAGACATCCGGGTGAGCTTTCTCCATCTCGTCGAGCAAGATCACGGAGTACGGACGACGGCGCACGGCCTCGGTGAGCTGGCCGCCCTCGTCGTAGCCCACGTATCCCGGAGGCGCACCGATCAGACGCTGGACGCTGAACTTCTCCATGTACTCGGACATGTCGATACGCACGAGCGCGCGCTCGTCATCGAACAGGCACTCGGCCAGCGCCTTGGCGAGCTCGGTCTTGCCCACGCCGGTGGGGCCCAGGAAGAAGAAGCTGCCGATGGGCTTGTCCGGATCGGAGAGGCCCGCACGGCTGCGGCGCACAGCTGCGGCGACGGCGGAGACGGCTTCGTCCTGGCCGATGACGCGCTTATGCAGCTCGCCCTCCAGACCTTTCAGCTTGTCGAGCTCGCCCTGCATCATCTTGGACACGGGCACGCCGGTCCAGGCGCTCACGACCTCGGCGATCTCATCGGAGGTCACCTGTTCGTTGAGGCCCTCGCCGTCCTGCTGCTTTTGCGCCTCGAGCGCGGCCTCGGAATCCTGAATCTGCTGCTGCAGGCCCGGAATCACGGAGTAGCGCAGCTCGGACGCACGGCCCAGGTCGCCGCTGCGCGTCGCGCGCTCCTCTTCGCTCTTGGCCTCGTCGAGCTGACCCTTGAGCTCCTGCACGTGGTCGATGGCGTTCTTCTGGTTGAGCCAGCCGGCCTTTTGCACGTTGAGCTTTTCTTGGACCTCGGCAATCTCCTGGCGCAGGGCTTCCAGACGCTCCTTGGAGGCGTCGTCGGTCTCCTTCATGAGCGCCTGCTCCTCGATCTGCAGCTGGGTGAGCTGGCGCGTGGTGGCGTCAATCTCGACCGGCATGCTGTCGAGCTCCATGCGCAGGCGACTTGCGGCCTCATCGACCAGGTCGATGGCCTTGTCGGGCAGGAAGCGGTCGGCGATGTAGCGATCGGAGAGGTCGGCGGCGGCCACGAGCGCGCTGTCGGTGATGTGCACGCCGTGGAAGATCTCGTACTTCTCCTTGAGGCCACGCAGGATCGAGATGGTGTCCTCGACGGTAGGCTCGCTCACCATAACGGTCTGGAAACGACGGGCGAGCGCCGCGTCCTTCTCGATGTACTTACGGTACTCGTCGAGCGTGGTCGCGCCGATCGCGTGCAGGTCGCCGCGGGCGAGCGCCGGCTTGAGGATGTTACCGGCGTCCATGGAGCCCTCGGTAGCGCCCGCGCCCACGATGGTGTGGAGCTCATCGATGAACAGGATGACCTTACCCTCGGACTTCTGCACCTCCTTGAGCACGGCCTTCAAGCGGTCCTCGAACTCGCCGCGGTACTTGGCGCCGGCGACCAGCGCGCTCATGTCGAGCTCGATGAGGTCGCGGTCGCGCAGGGTGCTCGGCACGTCGCCGGCCACGATACGCTGGGCGATGCCCTCGACGATGGCCGTCTTGCCGACGCCCGGCTCGCCGATGAGCACGGGGTTGTTCTTGGTGCGGCGGGACAGAACCTGGATGGTACGGCGAATCTCGTCGGTGCGACCGATGACCGGGTCGAGCTTGCCGGCACGGGCGAGGTCGCAGATGTTGCGGCCGTACTGCTCCAGCGCTTCAAACTGGGTCTTGTCCTCGGCAGACGTCACGCGGTCATCGCCGCGCAGCTCCTCGTAGACCTGCTCGATACGCTCCTTGGTAACGCCGGCGTCGCGCAGCACGCGGCCCGCCTCGCCCTTGTCCTCGGCAAGCGCCATCAGCAGATGCTCGGTCACCACAAAGCTGTCGCCCATCTTGGTGGCCTTCTTCTCGGCCTTTTCGATCACGCGGACGAGCTCGTTGGAAAGACCCATCTGCTGGCCTTCGCCCGAAACCTTGGGCGCGCGGTCGATGGCGTCCTGGGTGGAGCGCGCAAGCTGGGCCGGGTCGGCACCGATGCGCTCGATAATCACGGAGATATTGCGCTCGCCGGCACCGAGCAGGGCGGACAGCAGGTGAATCGGCTCCACCGCGCCGGCCTGCGCGTCGGCAGCCGTGCTCATGGCGGTCTGTAACGCCTCGCGCGACGTCATTGCTAGCTTATCGATTCTCATGGAATCACCTCTCTTGGGGCGGCCGCCCTACGGGGCGGCTTCACGTTGTTCGAGAAGTATTGTTGCCAGCTTTACGCGATCTTATACATAAATCTAAGTCTCTATATATAAGATTTTCTGAGTGATTGAGAGATAGGGAGCAGGCACGCTCACCCGCTACGGCCTCGTCCCCTTACTATCTCAATCTGTAACATCTACTCGGCAAATAGAGCTCTACCTGTTACAGATTGAGACAAACAGAAGACACCCGAATCGAAAATCTAAATCTGTAACACCAGGCCCACTTTTAGCGGCCAAGATGTTACAGATCGAGACAAACAGAAACCACCACAAAGGTTCCCCAATGTGGTGGTTCTTGTGCGCTAGATTGCGCCGTACTCTTTGAGGAGCTTGGCAATGTCGGTGCCCTCGACCTTCTTGAGCACTTCTTTGAGTGCAATTCGCTCGACCATGGGCAGCTTCATGCTGGTGATGGGCTCACCGTCGCGTAGTTTAACGCTGCTCATAAGGAGGTCACGCACGTCAAAGACCGAACCCCAGACCTCGGGTACGCCGCGGTCGACATCGCAGAGCGTGTAGACGGCTTCCATGCCGGTGCGCATGGAGTACTCAGTCGTAAAGATCGTGTCACGCGGCGTCTCGGCAAACTGGCCCAGGAACGCGAAGTTCACGGCGCCATCGGGCACCACGTCGGGGCGGTCGCCTGCTTCACGCGGCATAAAGAAGGCGGTGATGTAGGGCATCATGACGGGCACGGTGTTGGCGTGATTTGCCGCCAGCTCAACAATCTTATCCTCGGGAACGCCCAGGTGATACAGCCATTCCTGGCAAATCTCCTCGCCGGTGCAGTCGCGCATGGCCTTCTTGACGTAGTTGCCGGGCTTGTCGGTAAACAGGCCATACACCCACACGCAAAGCTGGTCTTTGGGCTGATCGCGGAACTGCTGTTGGCGGTTGATCGTCCAGCTCATAAGCCAGCCCGAATCCTCGCAGGTCACAATGCCACCGGTCACGACGTGCCCGGTAAAGGGATCGCGATGGCAGATCTTTTGGATATAGGGCACAATCTCGCCGTCGAGCGTGGTGACCGTGGCGCTCATCCAGTTGCTCTTCTCGGGGTCACCGCAGAACTTATCGGGATGACCAAAGCTCGGATCTTGCGCTGCGATACGACGCCACATGTCCCAACCGCCACCGGGGCGAATCGTCGGATCCCATGCGGCGGGCTTATCCTGCGCGCCGATCGTCGAGTTTTCCACACAGCCGCCGTTGGTGATAAAGACCAGGTCATCCTCAGTGAGGTCGATGTTCGAAATCTCGCCTGCATGCGTCACGGTGATGCGACGCGCGACCTTCTTGGTGCTCGTACTGTAGGGGTTGCGCGCAAAGGCGGCCTGCTGGATGCGCTGAATCGTGTCCTGGCCGGTGCCAGTGACGGCGCGGCGCGGACCCTCGCCGCCGCCCACCTCAAACACCACGTTTTCGACCTTGGTGTCAAAGTGGAACTGCACGCCGTGCGCCTCGAGATAGCGCTGCATGGGCAGAATCATCGACTCGTACTGGTTGTAGCGGGTGAAGCGCAGGGCGCTAAAGTCGGGCAGACCCGCGATGTGGTGGATGTAGCGGCGGATATAGAGCTTCATCTCGAGCGCCGAGTGCCAGTTCTCAAAGGCGAACATGGTGCGCCAGTACATCCAGAAATTCGAGTTGAGCACCTCGTCGTCAAAGAAATCGGTGATGGGACGGTTCGCCAGCTCCTCGTCGGGCGTAAAGAACAGATCCATGATCTCGGTCGCTGCCTTGTCCGACAGGCCGAACTTGCCATCGGTGCCGCCGTCTTGGCCACGGTTCTTAGTCGAGCGGCACAGCGAGTAGTTGGGATCCTCCTTATTGAGCCAGTAGTACTCGTCGAGCACGGAGATGTCCGGATCTTCAATCGAGGGAATGGAGCGGAAAAGATCCCACATGACCTCAAAGTGGTTGTCCATCTCGCGGCCGCCGCGCATGACATAGCCCACGCCGGGGATGTCGGCGCCATCGCAGGCGCCGCCCGCAACGGGGTCCTTTTCGAGGATATGGATGTGGCTTCCGGGCATTTGCGCATCGCGCACCAGATAGCAGGCTGCGGTAAGCGCGCCCAGGCCGGTGCCGATGATGTAGGCGCTCTTGTGGTCGATGCCCGCAGGCTTCTTGGGACGAGCAAAGGCTTCATAGTTTCCACTTGAATAGTACATGGTTCCTCCTTGCTAACGAAGTTCGTTAACAAGCTTTTGCCCTGATCAACGCAGCCTAGCCGATACAAGATCGTCACCTTGTACGATTTTTAATCAACGGGGGCGGATTGTACAAATCTGCTTGGCTTTGGTCTCCCAAGGTCATGCCGGGCCGGGTTTCGGTTTGGGAAGTGGGCTTCGCTAACTTCCCAAACCGAAACCCGGCCCGGCATGACGCACTTGGTCGCTTTGCGCTCCAACGTGAAATAGTCAAAATCTCGCCAGCGCTGCGTCAATCTGGCCTTCGCATATTTTGGAAACGCGCTCGGCTACTGTGCTCGGGTCCTCGGCCATGCCTGCGGCAATCCAGTCGAGCATTACACCTATAAATGCATGTGCGAAAAAGCGGGACAGAAAGTCCTTGTCGCCTTGTGAGATGTTCTTGCCCGCGGCGTGCTCTTCGACCACGCCTTCGATCAGGTCGAATGTCACGGGCTGCAGAAAACGCTGGATGCGCTCGGCGCTCACACAGTGATAGACGTTCATGATAAAGGGCTTGTTGTCGCGCACCGCGAGCATGATGTTTTCCAGGCCCACCTGCCAGGTATCGGCCGTCTTGTTGTTGGCGAGCGCGCGGCCGGCGTCTTCCTCACATGCCCATTCAACCAGGTCGTAGATGTCCTGAAAGTGATAGTAGAACGTCATGCGGCTGACCCCGCAGTCCTCAGTGAGGTCCGCGATGGTGATCTTAGTCAGTGGCTTTTGAAGCAGTAGTCGCTTAAGAGAATCTTCCAACGCGCGCTTTGTCAGTTGTCCAGCCATTGCTCTCCCGCCATCAAAGTTGAATCATGAAATATTCCCATGGTACCCCGCATGCAATCACCATCCACGAAGGGAACAGACACCTTTGTGGTGGTCGCGCTCTCTACTCTTTCGCCGAACCCGTGCTTCCCGATTCGGCGTTCCAGGGCATCTCATCCTCGAACAGCCATGTACGGGCAGATCCACTATCGCGTGCAGTCTGCGGGTCGGGTAAGCAGGTCTGTTTATAGGCATCTTGGATACACTTGCCCATAAAATCGTTGAGCTCGGTCTGGTCGCCCTCCATGACATAGGCGACATCGCCGTCCATGATGTAGATGCTCGGACCCTCATTGCCCTCGTAGCCCGGATCGTACGAAACATCACATAACTTGGCGCCATTCGTGGTGTCCAACTCGATGGACGAGCGGTATCCGCCAACCATGTCGTTCGCCTTTGCTCGATAGGACGCATATCCATACCAACGCTTGAAGGTTTTACCCTTGAGTAGCTCGGACGCCCTATCGATCAGGCTTGTATCCGTGGTATAGCGCATGGCCCCAAGCTGAATGCGCGGATAATTGCTAATTCCCAGCGCAGCCGGTTGCTCATCAAAATCAACAGTAATGGTCTCGGGCTTGTCGTCGCCGGTCAGAAGTTCGATAGATTGAATCACAGGCTTAACCACCGGTTCCGTCACCGCAGCAGGTAGCAATGCCATGCCGACAACGCCCGCGCCAACCACGGCGATCGCAAGCGCCAAGACAATCAATCCAATACGGGTTGAACGGCTCACGGCAAAACACCTCACAATACAAACCTGCGACGTGCGCTAATGATACCGCCAGCTAACACTATCACCAAAAGAAACCGTCCACTCCCCACCACCACGAAAGGGACAGGCCCTTTTGTGGTGGTTTTCGACTCTGGCGCTCAACTGTCTCGATCCATAACATCTAGCTGCCGTTTTGGACCTCAGATGTTACAGATTGAGATGAAATGTTCAGCAGCTCCCGTTTATCTAAATCTGTAACAACTACTCGGCAAATAGAGGTCCACCTGTTACAGATTGAGATAAACCTCGGACACCACCAAGGCGCCCGTCCCCAATGCGGTGCTTCGACAAAAAGAAGCCGCCCCGATAACAGGGGCGGCATCAAGCAAGTCTATTTATTAGCGTCCCTCAAGACCCAACGAGAGCGTCGCGGTAGCCCCGGACACACCTTTCCCTCGGGCGGCCCTCGCGAAGCGCGTGAGCACGAGGGAAAGGTGTGTCCGGGGCGCACAGCAACGTTACTCGGCAGCGGCCTTGAACTTGTTGTAGTTGATCAGACAGCCGGCCTTGACGATGGCACGCTCCTCCGCCGTCATATCGGCAATGTAGAGCTCAATCTGCTCGACCGCACCATCGCCGCGTACTACGTACGCGGCGATGTTCTTCAGGTCGCCATCGAGCGCGGCGCGGATACCCGGCACAAAGACGTAGTCGCCCACCTCAAAGTTGGGCTCCGTCTCCATCTGGAAGGGCACCATGCCCCAGTTCATCACGTTGGAGCGATAGCGCTTGGTGGCGTACTCGTGGACGATGTTGGCCAGACCGCCGATCACGCGCTGGCAGCTCGCGGCCTGCTCGCGGGCGCTGCCGTCGCCGGGCTTCTTGGCGTAAATCATGGAACCGAACTCGGTCGCCTTGGCATCGGCCGCGACACCCGCGCCGGCCAGCGCCTCAAACACACCGGCAAGCTCGACATCGAGCACCGACAGGTCACCCGCGGACTCGCCGGCAACGCGACGCTTCTCCACAGCGTCAACCTCCTTGGAGCGGCCCACGTAGGCAGGGTCGCGGCGGCTGAGCGTAAACTCGGCCAGGCCCAGCGGGTTGGAGCGGAAGGAGCTCGTCTCGCCCGAGGGAATGAGCTCGTCGGTCGTGGTGACCGGGTCCATGATCTTGGAGCACACCTTGAGCAGAATGTCGTCGCCGAGCGGCTCCATCGCAGGCCACGGCTTGATATTGGGACCTTCGACCAGCTCGTCGGCAGGCTCGGCCTTGCCAAAGCCCCAGTATACGCGCTTCTTGTAGGGAGCGTCGTCGAAGGTGTACTCGCAGGCCTCGTCCCAAGTCTCCTCGGGCAGATCGGTCGCCGGAGTGAGCACGCCGCCGTTGGCCGCGGTCGCCGCAATGGAGCGGGCGTCCATCAGGGCCACGGCACTCAGCTGGCCATTGCCCGGCTTGGAACCCTCGCGGTTGGGGAAGTTGCGCGTGGTGTGGCGGATGGACAGCCCGTTGTTGGCGGGCGTGTCGCCGGCGCCAAAGCACGGACCGCAGAACGCCGTGCGCACGATCGCACCGGCCTCCATGAGGTCGTACATATAGCCGCGACGCGTGAGCTCAAGCGCCACGGGCTGGCTTGTGGGATAGACCGACAGCGAGAACTCGCCGCAGCCGGTATTGGCGCCCTTGAGCACGCGGGCAGCCTGCACCACGGAGTCGTAGTTGCCGCCCGAGCAGCCGGCGATAACGCCCTGCTGCACGTGCAGCTTGCCGTCGACGATCTTATCGAGCAGGCTAAAGTGCGTCTTGCCCTCGCCGATCTTGGCGGCCTCAAGTTCCACCTCGTGCAGGATGTCCTCGAGGTTCTCGTTGAGCTCGTCAATCTCAAAGCCGTTGGAAGGATGGAACGGCAGCGCGATCATGGGCTTGATGCTCGACAGGTCGACCTCGACGCAGCCGTCGTAGTAGGCAACATCGGCGGGCTTGAGCTCGCGGTAGTCGTCGCCGCGGCCGTGCATGGTCAAAAACGCGTGCGTGTCCTCGTCGGTTGCCCAGATGGAGGAAAGGCAGGTGGTCTCGGTGGTCATGACGTCGACGCCGTTGCGGTAGTCGGTCGTCATGCTCGCGATACCGGGGCCCACGAACTCCATGACCTTGTTCTTAACGTAACCCTTGGCAAAGACGGCACGGATGATGGCGAGCGCCACGTCGTGCGGGCCGACGCCGGGGCGCGGGGCGCCCGTGAGGTAGATGGCAACGACACCGGGATAAGCGACGTCGTAGGTGTCGCGCAGCAGCTGCTTGGCCAGCTCGCCGCCGCCCTCGCCCACGGCCATGGTGCCCAGGGCGCCGTAGCGGGTGTGCGAGTCCGAACCCAGAATCATCTTGCCACAACCGGCGAAGTTCTCGCGCATAAAGGAGTGGATGACCGCGATGTGCGGCGGGACGAAGATGCCGCCGTACTTCTTGGCCGCAGAGAGGCCAAAGACGTGATCGTCCTCGTTGATGGTGCCGCCCACAGCGCACAGCGAGTTATGGCAGTTGGTAAGCACGTAGGGCAGCGGGAACTGCTCCATGCCCGAGGCACGCGCCGTCTGGATGATGCCGACGAAGGTGATGTCGTGGCTCGCCATGGCGTCGAAGCGAATCTTGAGCGCCTCGGGGTCGCCGGACGTATTGTGTGCCTGAAGAATCGAATACGCGATGGTGCCACGCTTGGCATCCTCGGGCGTCTGCGTAATACCGCGCTCAGCAGCCTCGGCCGCAGGCACAACCTCGCTGCCACGGCGCAGGTAGATGCCGTCCTCGTACAGCTTGACCATACTGTCTCCCACTCTGCCCAAAAGATTTGGGCGCATAGCATACATTCGTTCAATATCGTGCCATAGAACGGTTGCGAGTGGGTTACGAATCTGCGCGTTCACTTTATCTCAGTAAAGCATAAGGCGAGCCGGGGGCGGGAAGACGGGTTTGGCGCACGGAATGTCCCCAAGTGCCGGCAGAAAAGGAACGTCCCCAAGTGCCGAAATGGCGAGAGTGGATAATCTCCCACTTTGAGCCTGCACAAAGGCCAAAAACGGGAGATTATCCACTCTCATTCTGTGGGCACTCATTTAAGTACGTCCCCAATGAGTGCCCGGCGGCGCCGGCGGAACTACAGGTCGCCGCCCGTGCCCAGTAACTTGCGCATGACTTGCTCGGGGTTGACCGAGCCATCGCGCGGGGCCAGTGCGGTGATCTTCTTCTGCATCTTGTACTCGTGCAGCTCGTCCTCGAGCTGGCGCACGCGGGCGCGGAGCTTCTCGTTTTCGCGCTCGCGCTCCTCGGCACGCTCCTTCATATCGAGAATGCGCACCACGCCGGCAAGGTTGATGCCCTCATCGGTCAGCTGGTTGATGAGCTCCAGGCGCTCGATATCGGCACGCGAATACAGGCGCGTGTTGCCGCCCGAGCGCTGGGGGTTCACCAGGCCCTTGGACTCGTAGACGCGCAGAGTCTGCGGGTGCATGCCGGTCAGCTCAGCCGCCACGCTGATCATGTACAGCGGTTTGTTCCTATTGTCCTCGGCCATGCTACCTGACCCCTTTCCGTTTCGCACGTCTACATCATAAGCCCGCGGACGCGGGCGGGCACACAGGCGCCCTAGTACGTCGCCTTGTAACGGTTGACCTTCTCGCGATAGTCGCGCGTGTCGGCCTCGCGCAGTTTGGTCATCGCGTCGCGCTCGTCATCGGATAGGTTCGTGGGAACCTGCACCCTGATCTCGACGAGCAGCGCACCCGTGCGGCCGCGGTGCTTAACGTCGGGCGCGCCCATTTCCTTAAAGCGGAACTTCTTGCCCGTCTGGGTACCCGCGGGCACCTTCAGACGAACCGTCGCGCCACCGGGCGTGGGCACGTCCACCGTGCAGCCGAGTGCCGCCTCGTAGACCGAAATCGGCACCTCCATGGTCACATCGGCGCCCTTGCGCTTAAACAGCGGGTGCTCCTCCACGTGCGTGGTCACGACCAGGTCGCCGCGCTCGCCACCGGCGACGCCGTACTCGCCGCGACGCTTGTAGCGCAGCTTGCCGCCATCCACGGCGCCCGCGGGAACCGAGACCGTAATGGTCTGCTGCTCGCCCGTCGAGGGAATGCGGTAGGTGACCTTGTGCGTCACGCCGCGAAACGCGTCCTCGGCCGTTACGTCGACAGTCAGCGACAGGTCGCCGCCCTTGCGCGCGCGGTTGCGGCCCGCGCCGGCACCGGCATTACCCGCAGCCCCAGCAAAGCCAGAGCCCCAATCGCTGCCCCAGGCGCCGTTGCCGCTAAAGATGCTGTCGAAGATATCACCCCAGCCGCTGGCGCCCGCGCCGGCGCCGTAGCCACCGCTATACGCGCCGCCCGCGCCCGGCATGCCGCCGAACATGAGCATCTGGTCGTACTCTTTGCGCTTCTTCTCGTCCGAAAGCGTCTCGTAGGCCTCGCTGATCTCCTTAAACTTGGCCTCGTCGCCGCCGGCATCGGGGTGATATTTTTGCGCGAGCTTGCGAAACGCGCTCTTGATCTCTTTGTCGGAGGCGCTCTTGGATACGCCCAGGATGTCATAGAAGGTTTTGCCTGCAGCCATCGTAGCTCCTCTCCTGTTTCATCCACCGTCCAACGGGCGGCGGCTCATACTGTCATATGGCACTAGGCCAGAAAGGGCCCCGGGTGTTGCCCCGGGGCCCTTCTCAATTACTCCTCGGTGCTCTCGGCCGTGTCGGCCGCAGCATCCTCGGGCGCCGCTTCGGGCTCCGGTGCGGGGCGCTTCTCGCCACCGTAGGTCACCGTCACCATCGCGGAACGCAGGATGCGGTCCGCCATGCGGTAGCCCTTCTGGTACACGTCGTTGACGGTCTCGTCGTACTGCGACGCGTCCTCGACGCGACCCACGGCCTGGTGCTCGAGCGGATCGAACGCCTCGCCCTTGGGGTCGATGGGCTCAACGCCCTCGTGTGCAAACACATCGAGCAGCTTGGCATGCACCGCATCGACGCCGTCGACGAACTGCTTAAAGTCGTCGGCAAGCTCCTGGCTGCGGGCATGGTCGATCGCACGCTCGATATCGTCGACCACCGGCAGCAGCGCGGTGACGAGCTTCTCGGTCGCGCGCTCGCGCTCGGCGATGCGCTCGTTGGCGGTGCGACGACGGAAGTTCTCCCAGTCGGCCTGCAGACGGGCGGTGCGCTCGGTGGCGTCCTTTGCCTTGTCCTCGGCGGCCTTCTGAGCCTCTGCCGCAGCATCGAGCTCATGACGAACGTCGGCAAGCTCCTTCTGGGCCTGCTCGAACTTGAACTTAAAGTCGTTGTCGGCGGCTTCCTCACCGGCGCGGATAGCGGCTTCCACCATCTCGTCCTCGGTCATCGTCGCCTCCTTGTTGGAATCCTCTACCTGGTTCTCGGCAGCCTCGGCGGCCGGGGCCTCGTTGGCCTCGGTATCGTCTACGGCCTCTACGGGAATCTTCACGTCCTTCTCCTCAGAGTCAACGGGGGCGGCGCTGGTGGCAGCCGCCTCCGTGCGAGCTTTACAGTCGGACATGATTACTTGTCCTCGTCGTCTACAACCTCGTAGTCGGCGTCGACCACATCGTCGTCGGTCTGGGCGCCGGCGGCACCGTCGGTCTGCTGCTGAGCGTCGGCGTAGACAACCTGAGCCAGCTCGTAGGCCACGGACTGCAGGGACTCGCCAGCGGCCTTGATGGCCTCGACGTCAGAGCCCTCAAGCGCCTTCTTGGCGTCGGCGATAGCGGCCTCGGCCTTGGACTTCACATCGGCGGAAACCTTGTCGCCCAGCTCGTTGAGGGTCTGCTCGGTGGAGTAGCACAGGCTGTCGGTCTGGTTGCGGACCTCGACCTCTTCCTTCTGCTTCTTGTCCTCCTCGGCATGAGCCTCGGCGTCCTTGACCATACGATCGACTTCGTCGTCGGAAAGCGCGGTAGAGCCGGAGATGGTGATCTGCTGCTCCTTGCCGGTGCCCTTGTCCTTAGCGGAGACCTTGACGATGCCGTTGGCGTCGATGTCGAAGGTGACCTCGATCTGCGGCACGCCGCGGCGGGCGGCCGGGATACCGGTCAGCTGGAACTTACCGAGCGACTTGTTGTCGCGAGCAAGCTCGCGCTCGCCCTGGAGCACGTTGATCTCGACGCTGGTCTGGTTGTCGGCAGCGGTGGAGTAGACCTCGGTCTTGGAGGTCGGGATCGTGGTGTTGCGGTCGATCATCTTGGTCATGATGCCGCCCATAGTCTCGACGCCCAGCGACAGCGGGGTAACATCGAGCAGCAGGATGCCCTCGACGTCGCCGGTGAGCACGCCGCCCTGGACGGCAGCGCCGTCGGCAACGACCTCGTCGGGGTTCACGGACATGTTGGGCTGCTTGCCGGTCATGGTCTTGACGAGCTCCTGGACGGCGGGCATACGGGTGGAGCCGCCGACGAGGATGACCTCGGTCAGATCGGAGAGCTTGAGCTTAGCGTCGCGCAGGGCGTTGGTGACAGGCTGCTTGCAGCGCTCGAGCAGGTCGCGGGTGATCTTCTCGAACTCGGCGCGGGTCAGCGTGTAGTTGAGGTGCAGCGGGCCGGACTGGTTCATGGTAATGAACGGCAGGTTGATGGTGGTCTGCTGGGCGGCGGAGAGCTCCTTCTTGGCGTTCTCGGCGGCCTCCTTCAGACGCTGCAGGGCCATGGGGTCCTGACGCAGGTCGACACCGTTCTCCTGCTGGAACTTATCGGCCATCCAATCGATGACGCGCTGATCCCAGTCGTCGCCGCCCAGGTGGTTGTCGCCCGAGGTGGACAGAACCTCAAACACGCCGTCGGCGAGGTCGAGGATGGAGACGTCGAAGGTGCCGCCGCCCAGGTCGAAGACCAGGATGCGCTGGTCGGTGCCCTGCTTGTCCAGGCCATAGGCAAGAGCAGCAGCAGTCGGCTCGTTGACGATACGCTTGACGTTGAGGCCGGCGATCTTACCGGCGTCCTTGGTGGCCTGACGCTGGGCGTCGTTGAAGTAGGCCGGGACGGTGATGACGGCGTCGGTGACGGTCTCGCCCAGATACTTCTCGGCGTCGGCCTTCATCTTTGCGAGCACCATGGCGCTCACCTGCTCGGCGGTGTAATCCTTGCCCTCGATGTCGACGACGGCACGGCCGCCCTGGCCCTCCTTGACCTCATACGGCACGGTCTTGAGCTCGGAGGTGCACTCGGAGTACTTACGGCCCATGAAGCGTTTGATGGAGAACACGGTGTTCTTGGGGTTGGTGACAGCCTGGTTCTTAGCGGCCTTACCCACGACGCGGTCGCCGTCGGCACGGAAGCCCACGACGGACGGGGTGGTGCGGTCGCCCTCGGCGTTCACGATGATGGTCGGAGAACCGCCCTCGAGGACGGCCATAGCGGAGTTAGTAGTACCAAGGTCGATACCAAGAATCTTGCCCATTAGAAATTCCCTCTCTCTTGTGCGTTTGCGCCGCCTCGGCGGTCTGTCGCGCGGCGCTTCGGCTTGTCTTTCAGGATGTAGTGTATCCCCTTATGGGCCGGAATATACAAAATCTAAGTCAATTCATATAAGATTTCTTATTGCTCAGAGTTTAGGTTCGAAAAATCGCAGGTAGAAGCGCTATTTGAGTTCTCGGCAAATCTATTGAGATCTATGTAGAGATAACTGAGGTTTGCGACCCGGAGCCCTGCATGTCATTTCTAGCCCGTCCACAAATGGCAGGATAACTTGCCCAATCGCTCAATATTTCGAGTCACCTATAGCTAACATTTGCGCAGCTCAACGGCCCCACCTGCGCGTTTTTTAGTAAACCTTGGCATACTCGGCGAACGGTATGAAGATGCCGGCCAGAGGGTATTGCAAACGGTCGCTCCCGTGGTATGTTTTTGCCCGAATCAAACCGGCGCGCATCGCCTGTAGCGTCGGTCAACAGAGAGGAAACTACCATGGCTCATCCCGTAATTGATGCCGACGAGTGCATCGCTTGTGGCGTTTGCGTCGACTCCTGCCCCGCTGGCGTTCTGGAGCTCCAGGACGTCGCTACCGTCGCTGACGAGGACTCCTGCGTCGCCTGTGGCGCTTGCCAGGACGCTTGCCCCGCCGGCGCGATCACCGAGATCGTCGAGGAGTAACAACTCCCCCACTTGCACACTCAAAAGTACACCGTGCACAAATAAAGGAGGCCTCCGCATCGCCGCGGAGGCCTCCTTTTTTGTGCGGATAACTAATTTGGCACCGTCGCAGGTTGAGCTCACGTCAGCGAAAACGCCCCTAAGCGAGCAAGGTGACGTGAAAGAGGAGGGAAGCGTACTTTGGTACGCGACCGACGATTGAACGTCAGATTGCCGCTTAGGAGCGTTTGCAGCGTCGGCTAAGAGAGATCGTCCTCGTAGGGCATTAAATCGGCAAGGTAGCCCTTCTCCTTGAGCATGGCCTCGATCTCGTCGAGGGTTTGCTCGTCCTCTGCCGCAATGCGATGGAAGTGATAGCCGCTCGTCACCGTTAGCAGTGGAAAGCTCTTGCCGCTCTCGATATCGTGCAGATAGCGCTCAACATCGCGACGGTTGCGGATGTCCAGGTCGGCCGTGATCTTACCGTACACGCGGTGATTGACGATCACGTTGAGCACGGCGCCGCCGGCGTCGACGATACTCGTGAGCTCATCGCCTGCCTGCTCCACGCTGTGGCGAACCTTGACCAAGCGCGTGGGCACGGCGGGGCTGCTGGGGGCCTCCTGCAGCACATAGCCACGGTTGGTTGCCACGACATCGTGCCCATCGGCACGCAACAGGGCAATATCCTGAACCACGACCTGGCGGCTCACGCCAACCTCGCGGGCAAGTGCGCTGCCCGAAACGGGCTCCCTGGCTCCCTCGAGCACGCCCATGATGGCACGACGGCGCTCGCGGGCGTTCATTATTTACCGTCCAGCAGACGCAGGTGCTTAAGCGAGAGGTCGAGAATCGGCGCAGAGTGCGTCAATGCCCCCGAGCTAATAAAGTCAACGCCCAGGTCGGCGAGCGCGCGGATATTGCCGGCATCCACATTGCCCGAGCACTCGGTCTTGGCGCGGCCGGCGATAAGCTCAATCGCGGCAGCCATGTCATCGTGGGTCATGTTGTCGAACATGATGATGTCGGCACCGGCCTCCACGGCCTCGCGTACCATGTCCAGGTTCTCGCACTCAATCTCAACCGTCGTGGTAAACGATGCGTGAGCGCGTGCCATCTCAATCGCACGCGTCACACCACCGGCGGCGTCGATATGGTTGTCCTTGAGCATGACAGCCGTCGACAGGTTGTAGCGGTGGTTGCTGCCGCCGCCGATCTCGACCGCGGCCTTCTCAAAGACGCGCATGCCCGGCGTGGTCTTGCGTGTGTCGACAAGCACGGTCTTAGCACCCTCGAGCGCCGCCGCCATGTTGTGTGTGTAGGTGGCGATACCGCTCATACGCTGCAGATAGTTGAGCGCCACGCGCTCGCCCGAAAGCAGCACGCGCGCGTCGCCGCGCACCTGGCCCACGTGGTCGCCGGCGTGCACCTCGTCACCGTCGGCAACATCAAACAGCACCGAGCTCTGCGAATCCAGCAGCTCAAAGGTGCGAGCGAACACATCCAGGCCGGCAATGATGCCATCGGCCTTGGCGATGAGCTCCACCGTGGCGGGGCGCGCCGTGGGGCACACGCTCGCCGTGCTCACGTCCTCAAACGTAATGTCCTCGCGCAGAGCCTGCAGAATCAGATCATCGACGACGAGTTTCATAGTAATGGGATTCATGGTCTACTCCTCCACGGCCTGCGTGCCGGCGGCACGGGCCAGATCATCGATTGCCAGGGTGTCGGCGCTCAGGGCGCGATGACGGCCATCGAGCGCGGGCTCGCCCACCTGCTCCACGGCAAGCGACTCGCCGGTGCACATACGCCAAGCAGCGCGGCGACCCCAGACTAGGGATTCGAGCAAGCTGTTGGAAGCTAGGCGATTCTTGCCGTGAACGCCGTTGCAGGCCGTCTCGCCGGCGGCGTAGAGCTCGGGCATCGAGGTACGGCCGTCCTTGTCGACCCACACGCCGCCCATAAAGTAGTGCTGTGTGGGCGTGACGGGGATAGGCTCATCCAGGATGTCGCGACCGTCCTCAAGGCAGCGTGCGCGGATGTTGGCGAAGTGCCCGGTCACCACGTCGCGCTCGACGGGGGCAAAGCTCAGCCACTCGTGCTCGGTGCCGTCCTGCTTCATCTGCTCGCGGATAGCGGCGGCGACCACGTCGCGCGGCTGCAGCTCGTCGGTAAAGCGCTCGCCGGCGGCGTTAAGCAGAATCGCGCCCTCGCCGCGGCAACTCTCGCTGATCAGGAAGGTACGGCCCGGCTGCGGCGAGAACAGTCCCGTGGGGTGAATCTGCACGTAGTCCAGATGCTCCATCGTGATGCCGTGCTCCTGCGCGATGTAGCAGGCGTCGCCGGTGAGCTGCGGGTAGTTGGTGGAGTGATCGTACACGCCGCCAATGCCACCCGTCGCCCACAGCGTATGGCGGGCATGGATCTTAAACGGCTCGCCGGCATGCACGCCCTCGGCGGCATTTGCCAGCTCGTCGGCGGGACGAACCGAGTTGTCCTCGTCCACGGGAACGGCGATGACGCCGCCGCACACCGTGGCGCCGTCGCGCTCGGCCGTCAGGATGTCGGTCATGGCCACGTGCTCCAAAATCTGCACGTTGTCCAGCTTGCGCACGGCCTGGAGCAGCTTGGTCGTGATCTCCTTGCCCGTAATGTCGGCGTGGAAGGCGATGCGCGAGCGGCTGTGCGCGCCCTCGCGGGTAAAGTCGAGGCTGCCGTCGGCCTTGCGCTCAAAGTCCACGCCCATGGCCAGCAGGTCGTTGATGACCGAGCGGCTCGAGCGAATCATGATGTCAACGCTCTCGCGGCGGTTCTCGTAGTGGCCGGCGTGCATGGTGTCCTCAAAGAAGGCATCGTAGTCCGAGCCTTCGGGCAGCACGCAGATGCCGCCCTGCGCGAGCATCGAATCGCACTCGTCGACAGCGCCCTTGGAGAGCATGATTACGCGCGTGCTCGTCGGCAGATTGAGAGCCGCATACAGGCCCGCCACGCCGCAACCGGCAATGACGACGTCGCACTCCATGTCGGGGTATTGTTTGGTTTCCACAGGAATCCTCTCCCTTGTAATGTGACATGCGGGACCGTCCCTCATGTCACATTGTTCTAGCGCGCCGCGTACTCGAGCATGCGGTCGAGCGTGAGTTTGGCCTGGTCGGCGGCCTCGTCCGATACGCCGATCTGCACCTCGCCCTCGCCCGTCTCCAGGCAACGCACGAGCTTTTCGAGCGTGATGAGATCCATGTTGACGCAGGTGGGCTGCACCGCGGGGAAGTAGAACTTCTTGCCGGTGCCCTGACAGCGGCGCTCGAGCTCGTAGAGCACGCCGCGGACCGTCACGATGATGAACTCGTTTGCGTCCGACTCCTCAGCGTACTTGATGATGCCGGCGGTAGAGCCAATGTAGTCGGCCTCGGCAAGGACATCGGCCTTGCACTCGGGGTGCGCCAGCACGAGCGCGTCGGGGTGGGCCTCCGTCGCATCGACGATCTGCTCGACGGTGATGATGTGGTGGCGCGGGCAGTAGCCGTTGTTGAGAATGACGTGCTTTTGCGGCACCTGCTCGGCTACGAAACGGCCCAGGTTTTGATCGGGGATGAACAGGATGTGCTGTTGCGGCAGCTCGGACACGATCTTGACGGCGTTGGAGCTGGTGACGCACACGTCGCTCCAGCTCTTGATCTCGACCGTCGAGTTGACGTAGCAGACCACGGCAAGGTCGTCACCGTACTCGGCGCGCGCCGCGTCGACCGTCTCGCGCTTGACCATGTGAGCCATGGGGCAGTCCGCACCCGGCTCGGGCAGCAGCACGGTCTTAGTGGGATTGAGCAGCTTGGCGCTCTCGCCCATAAACTCTACGCCGCACAGCACGATGGTCTGCTGCGGCAGGCTCTTGGCGAGCTTAGCCAGGTAGAAGCTGTCGCCGACGTAATCGGCCACAGCCTGGACCTCGGGCGCCACGTAATAGTGCGCCAGGATCACCGCGTCGCGCTGGGTTTTAAGTTGCTGAATGGCCTCGACGAGCTCTGCGGGCACCAATGCCGCGCGCTCCGTTGCCGTCGTTGCCGATGCCAGGCCGGCCGCGATATCGCGTGCAAGCTCCGACGCATCCATGTTCGCGCTCTGTGCCATCAAGGCCCCTCTCTTTTAGCGAATCTTGGGGCTTTAGTATGACACCTAGGTTTACAGCTGACAAGACAGCTGTAAACCTAGGTGTAAAGTTGAAATAAAGATTCAATCATGCGGCAGGTCCATTTTCGAACTGGCAAGCTGAGGATAGTTGAAAATGGACCCGCCCCAAGATTCGAGCAGCCCTTTTGTCCTGGCCCGAGAGGCAGTGGTCAAAAAAGGCCAAATATGAGTACTGTCACCAAATTAGTAGCAGCGATTTTCCGGTCCAGATCAGCAAAATCGCCTTGTTTGGAGCCCGATCGTGACTCTGACGGACGAAAATCGATGCGCTTTTGGCCGCTGGCACCGATTTTGGAGGCCATGTGGCTGCCACTAAACTGGTAACAGTACTCATATTTGGCCTTTTTTGACCACCGGGCTTCCGGCAGGCCCCAAAAGCGGGCCCGAATCGCTCGATCCGGGCCCGCTGGGGGTAACGCGCACAGTCGTGGTGCAAGAAGCAAGGGAGGGCCAGCGCCTAGATATTCGACGAAAGGAAAGACGATGGCCCGCAGCGACATGCTATCCCAGCCGGACCGGGGGCTCGGCCTCGACCGGCCCCAGACCGAGGCATTTCACCGACGAGTTCAAGAGGCAGATAGTCGACCTCCACAACGCCGGAAAGCCCAGGCGCGAGGCCATGGACGAATACGACCTCGGCAAGAGCACCGTGGAGAGGCGGGTCAAGCCGATAAACGCGACCGGCTCGCCGCGCGCCGCCGATAACCGCACGCCCGAGCAGAACCGGATCCTGGAGCTCGAGCGCGAGAACCGCAGGCTCCGGATGGAGGTCGACATCTTAAGACGAGCGGCGCCGGTATACGCTCGGAAATGAGGGCCATGGCGGCCAACGGGGACCGCTACCCCATATCGGCGCAGCGCGGGCATCGAGGTATTCCACACGGACCGCGGCAGCGAGTTCGACAACGCCGAGATCGACCTGATGCTCGAGGTCTTCGGCATAGAGAGGTCGCTGTCGGCCAAGGGCTGCCCCCACGACAGCGCCGTCGACGAGTCGGCCGACGGGATACCGAGGGCCGAGCTCGCCCGCCGCGAGGCGTTCGGCACGATGCGCGAGCTCCGGGCCAAGCTCTCGGACTACGTGCACCGGTACGACAACTTCAGGATCCACTCGGCGAGCCCGGCGGTGGACAGGCCCGCCAGCGCCTTGGTGACGCTCGTCTTGGAGTAGCCCAGCAGGCACGCTATGTCCACGTTGTGGCAGGAGCCGCGCTCGGAGCGGATGCGCAGGATGGCCTCCAGATAGTCCTCCGAGGATTCCGTGGAACGCTGCTTGTTCATCGGTTTACGCCCCCAGCCTCCAGTCGGCCGCCTCTTCGCGCATGCGGATGAAGCGGTGGTAGATCCCGTCTTCACGCATGAACTCGTCGTGCGTGCCGCGCTGCACGATGTGGCCGGCGTCCACGACGAGAATCTGGCCGGCGTTGCGCACCGTGTTCAGGCGGTGGGCGATGGTGACGAGCGTCTTGCCGCGCGTGAGCTCGCCGATCGCCTCCATGAGCAGATGCTCATTCTCGGGGTCGACGGAGCTGGTCGCCTCATCCAGGATGACGATGGGCGCGTCCTTCATGATGGCGCGCGCGATGGATATGCGCTGCCGCTCGCCGCCCGACAGGTCGGCTCCGCCCTCTTCCAGCACCGTGTCGTAACCTTGCGGAAGGCGCTCGATGAAGTCGTGGCATCGCGCGCGCTTCGCCGTGGCGACCACCTCATCGCGCGATGCATCCGGCCGCCCGAACCGTATGTTGTTCTCCACCGTGTCGTTGAACAGGTATACGTTCTGGAACACCAGGGATATATGCGAAAGTAGGCTCTCCGCCGTGCCGTCACGCACGTCCGCGCCGCCCACGCTCACGAATCCTTCATCGACGTCCCAGAACCGCGCGAGCAGGTTCACCAGCGTGGTCTTGCCCGACCCGCTTGGCCCCACGATGGCGCACGAGGTGCCCTCGGGGATGCGAAGCGTCACGTGGTCGATGACGCGCCGGTCGTCGTAGCCGAACGACACGTCGTCCATCGCCAGGTCGAAACCTCTCGGCGCAAGAGGCTCGTCGGTCGTGTCCTGACGCGGAACCGCGCACACCTCGTCCACGCGGTCGAGCTCGCCCTCTATCTTCTTAGTGAGAAAGGCGCTATTGTTCGCGCTGATCAGCTCGCCATAGATCATGAACGCGGCGACGAGCAGCGTGAGCGCCCACGAGAGTGGCAGCCCACCCGTGAGGTACAGGGCGCACGCCGCGAACAGCACCGCGCAGCTCGCCAGATTGAACACCAGCGCATAGAGCTTGAGAATTCCCTGGGCCGCCTGCTCCTGACGGTAGTCGACCAGGCGCTTCTGCTCGAAAGACGCCTTCGCCTCGGCAAGCGCCTCGTCGGGCGTGGCGAACGTGCGCAGCACCGCCATCCCGCGGGCGTACTCGATCACCTTGTCGGTCATGGCCTCCTGGGCGGCGGTTACCTCGCGCGTCACCGCGGTGGAGCGGCGGCGCAGCCATTCGAGCACCACAAGCCCCATGGCGATGCCCGCGAACGTGATGAACGCCACCGGCGGCGCGAACAGCATGAAATACAAGCTCATGATGACCGCCATCGCCACGCCACCCGAAAGACCGGTGAGGCAGATGGTCATGAACTCCTCCAGCTGGTGCAGCGTCGTGGTGAGCGTGGTGGTGATGGCGGAAAGGCGCTGCTCGGAGAAATAGCCCATGGGAGCACCCTTCAGCCGATCGCCCACGCGCAGGCGCATGTCGCGGAAGATGTGGAACCCCTCGGCGTCCATCTTGATGTCCACGAGGTATTGGAAGATATACTGGCCCGCCACGCTCGCCAGCAGGATGCCCAGGCACTGCAGCGCCACATCCGCACCCATATGGTCACGATTCTCGAGCGCCCACCACACCGCGGCAAGCATCCCGGACATGAAGAACGCTTTTAGGACGTTGCACACCATGCCAACAATGAGACTGCGTCGCGACGCAGGCGAGAAACTTCCCGCCACGTCGAGTATGCGTTTTACGATGGCGAACATCTACCTCGCCTCCTCGGGGCGGATGGCCGCCCAGTCTTCCACGTTTTTGTCCGTGAGCACCTCTGCCGCGCCCTGATGCTCACGCCACATGCGGGCGTACAGCGGGCAGCTTTGCAGCAGCTCATCGTGCCGCCCGCGCCCCACGATGCGCCCCGCGTCCATAACGAGAATCTGGTCGGCGCCCGTGATGGTCGAGAGCTGCTGCGCGCGAGGCGGGCGGGCGGACGCTCCGTCCGAGGTGCGCGGGAACGCAAATCCTTCCGGCGAGGATGCGCCCCCGGCGGGGGCTATCGCCTCGTCGACATGCACTGCCACCTGAGCCACATGGCGAACGGCCCAGAAGTCGCAGCCGCCGTACGGCAACGCGGTATCGCCCTGCTCGACGCCACGCTCGCACCGTCCGAGTACCCGGCAGCGTGCGAGCGCTTCGCCGCGGCACCCAACGTGCGTGTCGCTTCCGGGCTCCATCCCTGGCGCATCGAGGCGGGCCCTGCCGGCGAGAAGACGGCTGCGTGGGCGAAGTCGGGCTCGACTTCTCGCGCGCCCATGCATCGACGCGCGCGGCGCAGCTCTGCGCCTTCGACCGCATCGTGGCCGCCTGCGCCGCGCAGCCGCGCGCGGGCCGCGTCGTGTCCATCCATGCCGTGCACGCCGCCACAGAAGCGCTCGACATCCTCGAGCGCCACGGCCTCCCCGCGCACGCGACCTGCATCTTCCACTGGTTTTCGGGCAGCGGCGAGGACTTGAACCGCCTGCGCGCGCTCGGGTGCCTCGTCTCGGTCAACGAGTGCATGCTCGCGACCAGGCGCGGGCGCGCCTACGCGCGCCAACTGCCGGAAGACGCACTGCTCTTGGAGACGGATGCGCCCGCATGGCTCGATGCCCCCTGCTCCGCCGCAGAGCTGGAAGCCTCGCTCGCCCACACGCTCTCCCTGCTCGCCGAGATCCGCGGCACCTCTACGCAAACGCTCGCCCCCGCTCTTGCGGAGACGAGCGTGCGTCTCTTGCGATTGTAATCAGCAGATGCGCGGGGCGGCGCATCGCGCAACTCGATTAACCGCCCCGCCGCAGTCCGGACGGTTAGACCACATTGAACGTGAAGCGCGTGCCCGCACGCAGGCCGTCGAGCAGCATGAGCTCCGCGCCATCGATATACCCCACCACATTCGTCCGCCCGCTGTTTTCCATGGCCGCGAGCGCAATCTGAACCTCGCCGGCATACTGGCCGTAACCGTCGTTGTCCACGAGCACATCGCCCCGCCGGATATCGACCGTGTTGAAGGGAGCGACCTCCCCTTTCACCATCCGGCTCTCGACGGTGCGCACGAGATAGCCGTTTTGCTCGGGACGACACGACAGGCCGAGGCGCAGGCGCCGCTCAAGCTCCTTCGGCAAACCGGGAGCACGATGCAAGGTGAACGCCATCGGGGCTGCGACGCCCGCAGCGATTGCCGCAAGCTCGCGCTCGCTCGCAAAGCAGTTGCCCACGATGATGTCATCCACGCAGCCGAGTTGCACGAGGTGACGGGCCTGCACGGCGGCGGGCAGATCGCGATGCATCTCAAGCGTAGGCAAACCGTCGCATGCCGGCCACGGGCCGAAGGCCTCCGGCTCCTGCGATGACACGAATGCCTGGAGTGGAAGCCCGCGCTCCTTCCACCGACGCGAGCAGGTCAGAAAATACTCGAGCGTCAGACCCGTGTAGCGATGCGGATAGTAGTTATGGCAGCCTACGATGCGCGCCGGCTCCCCACCGCTCGCGAGCAGCGCCCCGATGTGGTCGCACGCGTTTGCCGAGGCGTTGAGGCACACCCCGATGCCCGCCTCGTTGCGCGTGAGAAACGCCTCCTCCATCTCGGAGAGACCGAGATCGAGACGCATGACATCGCAGCCTATCTCCTGGAGAAATCCCAGATCGAGCTTGCCGCGCAAAACGCTCGCATTCACGCCGAATCGCGCAAGCACCGAAGGGTTCACGTCGCAGAACACCTCGAAGCCGAGCGCATGCGCCTCGTCGGTCAAAGCCCGGTAACGTGCCGTGACTTCATCGCGTTCATCGCGGACGCCGAGCAGCGCCACGAACAGCACGCGATAGCCGTGACGGGCGGCGAGGCGCAGGTATTCTCGGCACGCCTCGGCAGAGGCGAATTCCGGGTAGAGGGAAATGCCCAACCGCACCTCACGCATGGGAGACCTCCCCGCCGAGATCCTCGCCGTTCGTCTCGATCACGCGCTGGTACCAATAGAACGAGTCCTTGCGGCTGCGCTCGAAGGTGCCCGTTCCGTCATCGTGGCGATCGACGTAGATGAAACCGTAGCGCTTCGCGAACTCGCCGGTCGAGGCGCTCACCAAGTCGATGGGGCCCCACGAGGTGTAACCCATGAGGTCGACGCCGTCGGCCACCGCCTCGGCCATCTGCTCGATGTGCTGGCGCAAATACTCGATGCGGTACGGGTCGTGGATGGAACCGTCCTCCTCGACCGTATCGTAGGCACCCAAGCCGTTCTCCACGAGCATGACGGGCTTCTGATAGCGATCCCAGATGGCATTCAGCGACCAGCGCAGGCCCACCGGATCGACCTGCCAACCCCAGTCGCTCGTCTTGAGGTAGGGATTCTTTGCGCCGAAGGCGAAGTTGCCGCCCGTCGTCTCGAGCTTCTCGGGATGCGCGGAGAGGCAGACCGACATGTAGTAGCTGAACGTGACGAAGTCGACCGTGCCGCGCGCGAGCGTCTCGGCGTCGTCCGGCTCCATCGCGACCTCGATGCCCTTCTCGGCAAAGTGGCGCCTCATGTAGCTGGGATAGTATCCTCGCACCTGAACATCGGAGCAGAACCAATTGGCCACGCGCATGCGCTGCTGCACGAGCACCGCGTCATCGGGATCGCAGGTATAGGGGTACATGAGCGCAAACGAGGACATGCAGCCGATGCGGTACTCGGGATAGCGCTCGTGGGCCAGAGCCGTCACGCGCGCGGCAGCGACGAGCATATGGTGCAGCGCTTGGAAGCGCTCGGCGGGGTTATCGGGCAGGCCGTTGACGGGCCCCTCGTACCCGCGGACGGTGCTCAAGTTGAGCACGGCCCCGCCGCGACCGATGCCCGTATTCATCTCGTTCAGCGTGAGCCAGTAGCGCACCTTGCCCCGATAGCGCTCGAACACGCAGGCGCAAAAGCGCTCGAAGCACGCGATGAGCTCATGGCCGGCCCAGCCGTTGTACTTGCTCGCCAGCGCATAGGGCATCTCATAATGGCTGAGCGTCACGATGGGCTCGATGCCGTGCTCGCGGCAGCAGTCGAACACGCGATCATAGAACGCCAGACCGAGCTCGTTGGGCTCCGCCTCCTCCCCCGTAGGGAAGACGCGCGTCCACGCAATCGAGAGCCGCAACGCCTTGAAGCCCATCTCCGCGAGCATCGCGATGTCCTCGCGATAGCGATGGTAGAAATCGCACGCCTCGTGGCTCGGATAGAACGTGTCCGGCTCAAGGGTCGGCGTGATGCGCTTGTCGACCTTATGCGAACCGGCCGTGCACACGTCAGGCACCGAGACGCCCTTGCCGTCCACATCCCATGCGCCCTCGATCTGATTGGCCGAGATGGCGCCGCCCCACAAGAATCCATCGGGAAATCTACCCATGGAACACCTCCAAATACAACGAGGGGCGAGACTCGAAGAGCCGCGCCCCAATCACAAGTCACCCGCAGAGAGCGGGGCACATGCGCACATGCGCCAAGATGGTCCCTACGCTTCGGAAGCGGCCTTCTCGGCAGCCTCCTTCTCGCACAGCTGATGGTCATACACCTTCACGAACGGCAGGTAGACCAAGAAGGCGATGACGAAGGCCATAGGGGCAATGAAGAGGTTCTGCCACGCAAGGGAGGGCATGAAGCTCTGCATGATGATCGGCAGCTGCGTCATGATGAGCAGGTGGCCGGGCTGGAAGAAATCGAGCGAGTAGCCGATATAGGCAAAGAACATGATGATCATGGGGTTCAGGATAAACGGGATGGCCATGATGGGGTTATAGATGATGGGAGTACCGAACGCCATGGGCTCGGAGATGTTGAACACCGCAGGAACGATACCGGCCTTGCCCACAGCGCGAAGCTGCTCGGACTTGGAACGCATGCAAAGCACGGCGAGCGGCAGCACGTTGCCGCTACCACCGCAGCAAGACATGACGCCATACAGGGCGATCGGAGCGAACATGGCAGCCTGGCCGGAGGCGACGAGCTCGGCGTTCTGGGTGTAGAACTGGATCATGGGGGCCATGATGACCGGAGAGAGCACCATCGCGCCGTGGATGCCGAGACTCCAGAGCAGCTGGCACACAAACGCGAGTACGAACATGCCGGGCACCGACATGAGGGGCGTCAGCGGGATGGACAGGATACCGGCGATGGCGCCCGGGAGCACGACGCCGATGGTCATCTGGGCAAGCGTGTTGAGACCATGCCAGAGCAGGATGCAGATGACGAGCGGCACGAGGGTCGCGAAAGCGTCCGAAAGGAACTGCGGAACCGCGTCGGGCATCTTGAGGCTCACGTGATGCTTCTGGCAGAAATCGATGATCTTGACCGAAACCAGCGGGATGATGAGCGCGGTGAAGAGACCGGTGCCGCCAAGGTAGGTGGTGGCGAGCACTCTCATGGTCGAGCCATCCTGCAGGGTGACACTCTGAACGGGAGCACACACGAGCAGGAAGAGAATCATGGTGACGATGCCGTTCGCCAGCGCGCCCTCCATCTCCAAGTTCTTGGAGTAGATGTAGCCCACGGCGAAGGCCACGACGACGCCCAGGATGCCCATGGTCATGTTATAGGGCGTGGTGAGCCACATATAGGCGGCGTCGGTCGTCTCGAGCACGCCTACGATATCCAGCAGCGTGGCGACGACGGTGAAGATGGCGCCGGCGAGGATGACCGCCATGGCCGCCATCATGCCACCGCTGATGGCGGACAGGGCCTTGTTGGCCTGGAGCTTGCCGCCCCATTCCTGCAGCTTCATCATCACTGGGGATTGATACAGGTTGTCAAGTTTGGACATTGGTGTTCCGTTTCTCTTCGATCGAGACGGGTATCTAGCCCTGGACGAGAGACTCGATGAGCTTCATGATATTGGCGCAGTTGCCCGTGCCGTAATCGGTCGGCGGAATGACGGCGACCGGCATGCCGGACTCGGCGGCGATGTTGTCCTTCTGATAGGAAATCTGCGGACCCATGAGGATGCAGTCATACTCATGGCAGACCGTCTTGTACGTGTTGACGCTCTGGGCGGCGATGCTGAAATTGATCCCCTGCTCAGCGGCATACTTCTCAAGCTTCTTCATGAGAATGCTCGTGGACATCCCCATGGCGCAAACCAGCAATACCTTCATTGTTTTGATTCTCCTTGCATAACGGTCGTATCAACAAAGACGGCGGCCTTGAGCGCGCCATCCCGCCCGCATTACTCGGCGCGCGTCGCGTCGAGCTCGCGATACACATTCACGATCTCCTCGACCAGCTCCTGCGCGAGCATCGAGGTCATGAGATGGTCCTGGGCGTGCACGAGCATCACGTCGACGACGGTATGGTCGCCCGAAGCCTCCTTGGAAAGAAGCTGGGTCTGCACGTGATGGGCCTCGAGCGCGGCCTCCTTGCTCTGCTCGAGCAGGGCCTTCGCCGCCTCGAAATCATGCTCCTTGGCCTTCTTCAGCGCCTCGAAGGCGAGGCTGCGCGCCTGACCCGCCGAAGCGATGATGCCGAAGGAGATCATCTCGGTGCTCTGTTCCTCCTCTGCCATGGTTTTCACCTCCCTCTCGGTTTGCAAATATCTCAATGGAAAACGTATGGGCTATCGTGCGGAGCACGACTCGATGGGATCGACCAACTCGATGAGCGTCTGCCAAGAGCGCTCGGAAAGCAGGCGGTCGATGAACGCCTCGCTCAAAACCAGCTCAGACATCGCCGAGAAGAAGCCCTCGGAGACGTCGGTCGCATCGCGGGCGATTGAGACGAGGAACACCGCCTGCACCTCGCGACCTCCCCAGATGATGGGTTCGTCGGTGAGGGCGAGGGCCACGAAGCTCTGCGTGCTCGCCGCTTCGAGCGGGTGCGGCATGGCGACCCGGTTGCCGAATGCCGTCGGAGCCGTCTGCTCGCGGCGATACACCAAATCGAGGAAATCGGGCGAAAGGTCGTAGACGCGCGAGGCCTTGCCGACCAGCAGCTCGATTGCCTCCTCGGGCGTCGAGCACGACGCATGCGGCAGAAAAAGCTCCTCGCAGAACAGCGGGCGGGCATCCGACCGCCGCGAATCGGAAAGCAGGATTTCACGCACGTCGCTCACCTCTGCCGCGTCCAGAAAATAGCCCACTTGGCGTACCGGGACCGGCACCTCCTCGGCAAGCGGAACCGTCGTGAACACATAGTCGATGCGCGAGAAGTCGACGAAGCGCACGTGGGCGGCATCGCATGTCTCGATATGCTCGACGTACGAACCGAACTCCTGACGATAGCGGTGCTCCAGCAGCCGGGCGCTGCCCGAGCCCGAGGCACAGACCACCAGAATGCGTTTCTTGGGGGCATCGGTCTTTTGGCGCTCGAGCGCCAAGGCGAAGGAGAGAGCGATGTAGCCAATCTCTTCCTCGGAAAGCTCAGCTTCATAATGCGCCGCCAACGAGGAGCCCGCCTCGACGGCCATGGAATAGGCAAGCGGAAAACGCGACTTGATGTCCCCCAAGATGGGATTATCGAGATGCAGATGGTGATGCAAGCGCACCTCGAGCGGCACGAGATGGCGCGCGAGATTCATGCGCAGCTCCAAATCGTGCCTCAAGTCGAATCGGAACGTGCGCCACACCGCGTCGAGCATGCCCGTCACGACATCCCACACCTCATCCGAGATGACAAGCCCCGCCTCCTGATCATCCCCGGCATCGAAATCCCCGAGCAGGCGCTTGCCCGCCAGATGGATGGCGATATAGGCGACCTCCTCGTCGGGCAAAACGACGCCGGTGCGTGCGCCGATGGCATCGGAGATGCGCCGGGCAATCGGGAAACTCGGGGACTTCCGAATCTCGGTGAGCTGCTCGCCCTCCATGGGCACATAGCAACCTTCGCGTATCCGCAACAAAGCGATGACGATATGCGTGATGAGGTTGCGGTAGGCGACCGAGTTGATGGCGAAGCGTTCCTCGGTCGTCACGTCGTCGACGCAATCGGAAACCACGTCGAACAGCGCACGATACGCCTCGGCGTCGACCGAGAGGCGCGCCGCGCCCTTCAGCTCATCCGAGCCCTCCATGGCGAGGCTCGCGAGGCACAGACGCTTGGCCATCTCGGATCCGATGACCTTGATGCCATGATGGCTGCGCCTGTCGATGGCGAGGCCAAACTGCGCCAAGCGCTCCTCGACCTGTTTCAAATCGTTCGATATGCTCGTCCGGGATACATAAAGGACGCTCGCCAGTGTGTCGATGGCGATGTAATCACTGCGCGAGAGCAAATCGTTGAGGAGATAGGAGACGCGGGCCTCGGCCGTCTGGGGCAACGACGCACGCCGCTGCTTGCGCGCCTGCTCGAATATCGCATCAAGCGCCTGCTCGTCGGCGACGGAAACGGTATAGCCCCGCCCGCGCGCAAGGTCGATAGACGCGACGCCCTCAAGGCTGCGATTGACCGCCTGCACATGGTTGCGCACGGTACGAACGCTCACGCCGAACGCCTCGGCAAGCTCAGCGGGCTTGATGCCCTCGTGCTCCATGATGTGGAGCGCAAATCGCGCCAGCTGCACGTCCATCGGCTTTGACCTCCTTTCGCCTAGCTATGATACCAGCGGCGATGGGACGGGTTCTATACCCGGCTTTTCCCTTCCGAGAAGGAAAGCGTTTGCCGAAAACGAGCGCGCGGCGTGCGTGTGGCGCTCGCCGCGCTCTTTGAGACCCGCCAAGACCTCGTGCACGCCGGGATTCATCAGTGCGGCGTAATCGACCTCGCGCCCGTTCTTCCAATCCCGATAGATGCGCAGGGCCTCGTCCGGCGTCACCACGCGCCCGATGCGGCCCAACCAGTCGACGAGGGAGCGCTGGAACGACTGGAACGAGGCGCCCACGGTCGCCAACAGCTCCTCGTCGCTCACCTCGATGCCGAATTCCTCGAAGAACTCGCGCTGCTCGATCTGGTAATACGCCTCGGTATCGACGATGACGCCGTCCATATCGAAGATGACGGCTTTGAAGGGAAGGCTCCTTGGACCATGATGATGGTTCTCCTGAATCCACTCGTGCGCCGCAACGGCGAAGGGCGCCCTTCGCGACGCTACATCGAAAAGGTGTATCGCGACCCGATGATATATTGCTGCCCCACGTACAGCGGCTTGTTGAATTGATCGCGATACCTGCCCCTCAGATTGAAGAGGGGCTCGGCGAGAGGGACCTCGAGCAGTTTCGCGAGCTCGTCATTTGCCAGTTGGATACCAAGCGACTGCTCGCTGCCGCGAAACGCGCGACGATCCGTCCGCTCGCGAATCGCCGCCGTTTATGTTGCAGCTGGCGCTTCGTGCAACATTGAGGGCATATTGCTACCCTGTTTGATGTTGAACAGCCATCAAGTTTGCTCAACCCGCCCGTTAATCTTATCGTTCACGTAGACCGTGCCATCGATGTAGATCCTCACAGGATTAATCCGAGACGCATCCGGCGCGTCGATGGTGCAACCCGAAGATGGCGTGACCTTACCCTCAGCCGTCTTAAGTACGTAACTGCCCGGCTCGGAGATTTGGATGGATTCGTTGTTGGCCTGCGTAAGCGGCAGCACCTCCGCCTTCACCCCGTCTGGCATGATCTGAGTCTCGGCGCTGGCCACCGCTGGCGTCGCCACGAGTGCGCATGCCACGGTGGCGATGCTCAGCAGACGAGTCAACACAGCGCGCATCCCCATCTTCTTCTCCCTCATCACAGCTCCCCTTACCCCTATGCTTTCGCGATGTCCGATATCGCTTGGCACTGGCGGCCGGCATGCTCCCTCGTCAGCCGTCAGCTCAAATTGACATATATATCCACCTGGTATTGTGCAACCGCATGTTTTGACACCCTGCTGCTCGGCGCGAGTTGCGTACCGTGAGGCGCAAATGGAACGCACCCCCGCGGGCGGCGCGTGCACGATGTGGCAAAATCGAGGTACTAAGGGGGCCCAATATGCTCAAAATCATCGCCTGCGACGACGACGTCGCCTTTCTAGATAATCTGCACCGCATGATCAACCGCTGGTCGGCCGAGACGGGTACGGCGGTCGATGTTGCGCTCGTTACGCGCGGCGAGGACCTGCTGGCACGCCATGCCGCATCGCGCGCCGACATTATCATGCTCGACATGATCATGCCGCTCGTCAACGGCATGGACACCGCCCGCGAGCTGCGCCAATCCGATACCGCCGTACGCTTGGTGTTTCTGACCTCATCGCCCGAGTTCGCGCTTGAGTCCTACGAGGTCCGCGCCTTCGACTACCTGCTCAAACCCGTGACCTACGAGCGCTTGGCGCAACTGCTCGACGAGCTTTCGAGCCTGCGTCCGGCCGCGACCGAAGAGCTCGTCATCAAAACGTCCTTTGGCTACCATGCCCTGCGCCTATCCGATATCGAATATGCCGAGGCTCGCAACAAGCACGTGGTCTTCCACCTGCGCGATGGCCGCGATATCGAGGCGCTCGAGCCGTTCCGCAGCATCGAGGACCAGCTGGCCCAAAACGCGACCTTCTTTAAATGTCACCGCAGCTACCAGGTCAACCTGCGCAATATCGACCACTTTAACCGCACGGATATCGTCATGCGCTCGGGCGCGTGCATCCCGCTGACGCGCAGCTGCAAGCAGGGATTCCAGGATGCCTACTTTGCGGCACGGTTCGAGGGCGGGAGGCGCTGATGCTTTCCTCGGCAGAACTGGTACTTTGGGCAATCCACCATGCGACGACATTGCTCTTTGGCGTCTTTGCCTCGGCGGCTCTATGCGGCGTCGAGATCGACGGCCGCCATTCGCTCGAGCTGGTGGGGGTCGGCGCCGCAACCGGATGCGCATTCGGCCTCGCCAATGCCGTCGGCGGCGAGCTTTTCGCCCGTCAGGCCTATCCGCTCGTCGTGCATCTGCCGCTTGTCGTCTACCTGTGCGTACGCTATCGCCTGAGTCCGCTGCTCGCCATCCTGGGCGTTACCAGTGCCTACCTGAGCTGCCAGTTTAGCAACTGGATGGGCATCGCCGCATTCGCCGCCACCGATTCGCAGGTCGCATACTACGTGGCGCGCATCATCACCACGCTCGGCGTCTTTGCCGTCTTATTGCATTGGGCAAGCGACATTGGCCCCCGCCTGGCGATCAAAAGCCCCACCGAGCTGGAGATTCTGCTCATCCTGCCGCTCGTCTACTACATCTTCGACTACGCCACCAACGTCTATACCACGCTCTTCCACTCGGGCTCGGTGGTAACCGTTGAGTTTTTGGCGTTCGCTCTCTGCGCCTTCTACCTTATGTTTCTTGCCGTCTACCTTCGCGAATACGAAGCAAAGGAAATCGCCGAGCGCGAGCGCTGGATGCTCGCGACCCGCGACAACGCGGCCATCAAAGAGCTCGAAGCCTGGCGCCAGTCCGGACGCGAGCTCTCGGTTCTCCGTCACGACATGCGCCACTACCTGCGCGGTCTAGCGGCCCTGATCGAAGAGGGTCACACCGATGAGGCACTCGAGCGCATCGACGCGCTCTGCGAGACCAACGACCGCACCGCCGTGCGCCGCTACTGCGCCAACGAAACGGTCAACATTGCGCTCTCGTCGCTTTCCGCGGACATCAACGCGCACGGCATCACCGCCGACCTGCGCGCCGCCGTGCCCGAAACCGTCCACGTGGGCGATGTCGATCTATTCAGTGTGGTATCGAACGCCCTGGACAATGCCATCGCCGCGGCGAGCGCCGCCCCCGAAGGCGAGCGGTTTGTCGACCTGGACCTTCGCTACGAAGACGGTCAGCTTCTATTGCTGGTTTCCAACACGTTTGGCCGTGCGCCGCACATGGTCGACGGCATGCCCGTGGCTCAGCACACTGGGCACGGCTTTGGCACCAAGAGCATTAAGCTTGCCGTCGAGCGCATGAACGGCAACTGCCAGTTCCGCATTAACGGCGACCGGTTTGAGCTGCGCGCCGTGATGTAGGGGCCGCCGCCAGCCTCGCTACAGCGGTGCAGCCGCCGGGGTCAGCTGCTTAATGTAGGCCCACATGCGCTGCTTGGCGGCCTTGTCGGTGAGCGCCGCCTCAAAACCGTCGAGCGCCAGCACGCGGCGCCCCTGCACATGGGCGACCAGGCCGGGCTTGAGCATGGCGGTGTCAAAGTCATCAATCGCCACAAGCATATCGGCATAGGTCTCGCGCATGACATCGGCCGCACTGTTGTCCAGCAGCAGCACCGCCTCGGGGTCCAAGGTCTCCAGCGCCTCGCGGAACAGGTCACACGTCAGGGCATCGCCCGCCGCGACCGCTCCGTCGCCCGCGCCGGCGACGCTTGCCAGCACGCAAAAATCCTCGGGGGCATATCCGATGGCGCCGAGCGCCTTGCGCAACGCGGCGCCATCCGCGCCGGCGGCCAGCTCGCCGCCCAAGCACTCGGCTTCATCCAAATCGCCTTTGACCAGCACAATCGGCGAGCACGCGTTGCCCGCGATACGCACACCGCGATCTGCAAGCGACGCGAGCTCCTGCTCGGTCGCCTGAGCGATGGCTTCTTTTTTCTGGCTTTGTGACGTGGGCATGCGCTCTCCAATCGTTTGCGTGCCCACCATTATATAAAAGAGCCGCCCGCGAGTGGTTGCTTTGCGGGCCGCTGGGTATAAGCACGGTCGTACTGATTTTTACGCGGCCAAGCCGCGTCGCATTATGGAGGTCACCATGGCTGACATTAAGCAGATTACCCCCGAGAACTTCGACGCTGTCGTCAACGATAGCCTGCCCGTACTGGTTGATTTTTGGGCCCCGTGGTGCGGCCCCTGCCGCTCGCTCTCGCCCATCGTAGACGAGGTTGCCGACGAGCTGGCCGGCAAGCTGGCTGTGGCCAAGTGCAACGTCGACGACAACCAGGACCTGGCCATGAAGTTTGGCGTCATGAGCATCCCCACGCTGATCGTCTTTAAGAACGGCGAGGAGGTCGACCGCTCGGTCGGCGCCTTACCCAAGGCAAGACTTCAGGCACTGCTGGAGAAACATCTGTAATACGCTTGTTACTTGCCTGCCGTCCATGAGCGGTTTCGCACCGCTCGCCGGAGTGCCAAACGCAAGGCACGCGACCACGGATAGTATGGTAGATACAAACAGCCCCCAGTGAACGGGTGCGGGTCAGACGGACTCGCACCCGTTTTCTTATGCGGCGGCGCCCAAGGCGGGCGTAGTAGAATCTGAACCACCATATCGCCCCGTACAAAAGGAGACTCCCCATGCATGACGTCGGAATGAACATGAGCCAGCTTGCTATGAGCGTCAAGCAGGTCGACGACACCATTGAGCTCGCTCACGAGTGGAGCCATCAGCTGCTGCATGCGACCGAGAACTTTGATATGGAGCGCATTGGCGCCAAGCTCGAGGCCGCCATGTCTGCGCTGCACGAGGCGCACGATGCGCTCGAGGGCTACGAGGAGGCCATCGAGGCAGATCACAACTCCGTCGGCTCTGTGAAACTGGTGTAACGTGGCCGAGCACGAGCACGCGCACGGCCACGGTGCGGACGACGATGCGAGCTGCCGCTGCAGCGGCCCCAGCTCCGAGCTGGTCCGCTTTTCGGTCACCGCGCCCGACGACCTGCTGCGCCGCTTTGACGAGCAGATCGCGCGCCGCGGTGACGTGGCTAACCGATCCGAGGCCGTACGCGATCTGATTCGCGCCTCGATCGCTAAGGAGCAGATGCGCACGCCCGACGAGCAGGTCATCGGTTCGCTCACCATGATCTATGACCATCATACCGGCGATCTGACGCGCCGTCTGGACGAGGTGCAGCACGACTACACCGACGAGATCGTCTCGACCATGCACGTGCATCTGGACCACCACAACTGCCTGGAGATTCTGGCACTCAAGGGTCGCGGCAAACGCGTCTATGAGCTAGCGGACCGGTTGCTAGGGCTGCGCGGCGTTAAGCACGGCGAGCTCACCTGCGCCGCCACCAAGCAAAGCCTGGGGCTCTAACAGCACACACTTCAATGAAGGGGAGCCACATGCGGCATGTGCATATTCATGTAACGGGCATTGTGCAGGGCGTTGGCATGCGGCCATTTGTGTATCGCGAGGCTATGGCGCATGGCATTTGCGGCTGGGTGCTCAACGCGGGCGATGGCGTACACATCGAGGCGCATGCTTCGGTCGAGGCACTCGACGGCTTTGTCGCCGCGCTGTCGGAGCACGCGCCTGCCGCGGCCCGCGTTGAGCATGTCGCTGTTGCAGACCTGGAGCCCGATGCTTGGGATGCCGACGATGAGCAGGCCTTTCGTATCGTAGCGTCGCGGGATCAGACCATGCACACGACGCTCATCTCCCCCGATATCGCCACCTGTGACGACTGCCTGCGCGAACTGTTCGACCCCGCCGACCGACGCTATCACTACCCCTTTATCAACTGCACCAACTGCGGGCCGCGCTTTACCATCATCCGGTCGCTGCCTTATGACCGAGCGGCCACGTCGATGGATTGCTTTCCCATGTGCCCCGAGTGCGCCGCAGAGTATGCCGACCCGCTTGACCGGCGCTTTCATGCGCAGCCCGATGCCTGCTTTGACTGCGGGCCACATATTACCTGGCGCGAGGCGGCGGGCGACATGGAGCTCGAGGACTCGGGGGCGACGCCAGCCGTCGGCAGCACGCGCGAAACCAGCGATGCCATTATTGACCGCTGTGTCGAGTTGCTGGCCAGCGGCGGTATTGTCGCCATCAAGGGCCTGGGCGGATTCCATCTGGCCTGCAACGCCGCCAATGAGCAGGCGGTGGTCGAGCTGCGCCGTCGCAAGCGCCGCAGCAACAAGCCGCTTGCCGTTATGGTGCGCAGCCTTGCCGATACTGAACGCCTGTGCCATGTCGATGATGCCGAGCGCGGCTTGCTGGCCGGTAGCATCCGCCCCATTGTGCTGCTGCGCCGCCGTGCTGTTGGCGAGGGAGATTCCCCCGACGGCCTTACACTCGCGCCATCCGTCGCGCACGATCTACCCGAGCTCGGCGTCATGCTCCCCTATACACCGCTTCAGCATCTGCTGCTTGCAGCTGCCGCGTCGCATGGCATGCACGCGCTGGTCATGACCAGCGGAAACCTGAGCGAGGAACCTATCGAAACTGATGACGGCCTTGCCTGGGAACACCTCGTTGCCGCCGGCATTGCCGACGCGCTACTCGGCAACGACCGCGCGATCCTCTCGCGCTACGATGATTCCGTGGTGCGCGCAGTCGGTGGGGTCGTTATGCCCGTGCGCCGCGCTCGCGGATATGCGCCTCGGCCGTTGCCGCTGCCGGTACTCGACGCCGTCGCGCCCTGCGTGCTCGCCTGCGGGCCGCAGCAAAAAGCCACGATCGCGCTCACGCGCGAGGACGCCGACGGCCATGTGGCCTGTTTTGTGTCGCAGCATATCGGCGATGTCGAAAACGGCGCGACCTTCGATGCCTGGAGCGCCGCCCGCGCACGTCTAGAAAACCTCTTTGACCTGACGCCTGCCGCCCTGGCATGCGACATGCATCCCAACTATCTATCGAGCCAGTGGGCGCGTGAGCGGGCACGGGAGCACAGTCTGCCGCTTATCGAAATCCAGCATCATCATGCGCACATCGCGAGCGTAATGGCAGAGGCGATTGTCGCTGGCCGGCTTGCGCCTGATGCACGCGTCCTCGGTATTGCCTTCGATGGTACGGGTGCCGGCACCGATGGGACCATTTGGGGCGGCGAGTTTCTTGTTGCCAGCCTTGGCGGCTTTGAGCGCGCCGCGCACCTGCGCACCTGGGCGCTCCCCGGCGGGGCGGCCTCCGTGCGCGACGCCCGGCGCAATGCCTTTGCCCTGCTCAGTGAGCTCGGCCTGCTCGAGCACCCGGGTGCCGCTCGGCTTTTGGACAGCCTCGACGAGCAAACGCGCAGCGTGACAGCCACCATGATCGAGCGCGGCATCAACAGCCCGCGCACCAGCAGCATGGGGCGTCTCTTTGATGCCGCAGCAGCGATTCTGGGCATCTGCGGCAAGGCAACCTACGAGGGCGAACCCGCCATAGAACTCGAAGCCGCCGCCTGGCGCGCGCTTGACGGTAAGCCCGTTCGTCTCGACGGCAATCATACAGGCGTATTCACGTCTGCGGACGACTCCCCCATCTTGGACCCCCAACCGCTCATCGAAGCTCTTCTGAATGGAATCGTGGCAGGCGTGCCGGCCGACCGGCTCGCCCTCGGGTTTCACATCGACATTACGCACGCTACGACCCACATCGCGTGCGAGATCTGTGATCGCGAAGGCCTCGATACCGTCGCGCTCTCGGGCGGTGTGTTCATGAACCGGCTTTTGCTTCAGCTCCTTACCCACGAACTCAAAGACGCCGGTCTTGCCGTCTTGGTCCCCCACGCTGTACCCGCCAACGACGGCTGCATCGCCTACGGTCAGGCCGCCATCGCTCGCGCTCGCCTCGCGCAGACGGCGTTGCGATAGGCTGTTTTGCCAGCCTGCGCGCCGCCGTCTCACAGGTGTAACGCGTTTGCTCGTGACTCCCGCGAGCGCTACCATCAACTGATGGGTAATTAGGCGCCTGTCCAGCGCAAAACGTATAAAAGGGGAACATTATGTGCCTTGCCGTTCCCGGTAAAGTGGTCAAACGCGACGACGACCTTAAGGCGACCGTCGACATGATGGGCATCGAGCGCCCCATTTCGCTGCGCCTCGTGCCGACGGCACAGGTAGGCGACTATATTCTCGTGCACGCCGGCTTTGGCATTCAGATTGTCGACGAGCAGGAAGCCCAAGAGACACTCGAGCTCGTCAATACCATGACCGAGCTGGCCGAAGAAGACCAACTGGCCAGCAATCCGGCCGAGGCATACTAGTGGCGGCCGGACAGCCGGCGCGCTCCGGTATCGACTTTTCGGCATTTCGCGACCCCAGGCTGGCTCGCGAGCTCATCGATCGTATTCATGAGCTTGTCGGCAAGCGCCGCATCAACCTTATGGAAGTCTGCGGTACGCATACCGTGAGCATTGGCCGCTATGGCTTTCGCTCCATTATGCCGACGGGGCTCAAACTGCTAAGCGGCCCGGGGTGCCCCGTTTGCGTCACCGCCAACCGCGACATCGATCACGCAATCGCGCTTTCCAACATGGACGGCGCCATCATCACCACCTTTGGCGACATGATGCGCGTGCCCGGATCGTCCACCTCGCTTGCCGCGCAAAAGGCGGCGGGGCGCGACATCCGCATCGTCTATTCTCCGCTCGACGCACTCGACATTGCCGAGCAAAATCCCGAACGCCCGGTCATCTTTATGGGCGTCGGCTTTGAGACCACAACGCCCACCATTGCCGCCGCTATCCTGGAGGCCGACGCGCGCGGGCTCCAGAACTTCTCGGTCTACTGTGCTCACAAGACCACGCCGCCGGCTCTGCGTGCGATCTCCAACGACCCCGAGACCGCCATCGACGGCTTTATCCTGCCTGGTCACGTCGCTACCATCACAGGCCTGGCACCCTTTGGGTTTTTGGTCGATGAGTTCGAGACCCCCGGCGTAGTCACCGGGTTTGAGCCGGTCGATATCTTGCAGGGCATCTGCATGCTGGTCCAGATGGTTGTCGAGCACAGGCCCGCAATCGACAACGCCTACCGCCGTGGCGTCAACGCAGACGGCAACCCCGTGGCGCGCCAGCTGGTCGAGCAGGTGTTTGAGCCATGCGACACCACGTGGCGCGGGCTGGGGCCGATTGCCAACTCGGGCCTTTCCATCCGCCCCAAGTTCTCGCGCTTTGATGCCCGCACTCGCTTTGACGTGCCCGTTGAGGCGACGGTTGAGCCGCGCGGATGCCGCTGCGGCGACGTGCTGCGCGGGGCCATTACACCGAGCGACTGCCCGCTGTTCGGCCACGCATGTACGCCCGAACATCCCGTCGGACCGTGCATGGTGAGCTCCGAGGGCAGCTGTGCAGCATATTTCCGCTACCGAGGCTGTTAGGTTCCGCCGTTCTAACGAACGGCGGACCGGTCGACGCTGCGCGCCATTCAGGCGAGCGATTTGCCTTTCAATCGTCGGCTGCGGGCAAAAGCCCAGCAGCCTCCTCTTTCAAGGCAACTCACTTCGCCTGAATGGCGCTCGCTGACTTTTACTTAACATCGATTCTGCCACACTCAGCTATTGCCGACCCCCCACGATTGGAGTTTTCGATATGTCCCGTACTGCCACCGATAGCACTGTCCTGTTGGGCCACGGCTCTGGCGGTCAGATGATGAAGCGCATCATCGACGAGGTCTTTCTGGATGCCTTTGGGTCGCCCGAGCTGCTTGAGGGCAACGATGCCGGCGTCGCCGCACTGCCTGTGAGCGGGCGCATCGCCATGTCGACCGACAGCTTTGTGGTCTCGCCACAGTTCTTCCCCGGTGGCAACATCGGCCGACTCGCCGTGTGCGGAACCGTCAACGATGTCGCGACCTCGGGCGCCAACGTGCGCTACCTATCGTGCGGCTTTATCCTCGAAGAGGGCTATCCCATGGAGAAGCTCCGCCAGATCGTGCAGACCATGGCCGAGACCGCGCGCGAGGCGGGCGTGGCGATCATCACGGGCGACACCAAAGTGGTCGAGCGCGGCGGGGCCGACGGCGTCTACATCAATACCGCCGGCGTGGGCGAGGTGCCCGAGGGCGTGGCGCTCAGCGGCGCCAACTGCCAGCCTGGCGATGTCATCCTGGTGTCGGGTACACTCGGCGACCACGGCATCGCCATCATGAGCCAACGCGAGGGTCTGGCGTTTTCGAGCACCATCGAAAGCGATGCCGCGCCGCTCAACCACCTGATCGCCGACGTACTGGCCGCAGCGCCCGACACGCGCTGCTTCCGCGACCCCACGCGCGGTGGCCTGGCGTCCACACTCAACGAGTTTGCTCAGGCCAGCGGCGTTGCCATGGAGGTCGACGAGGATGCCGTGCCCGTGCGCCCCGACGTGCAGGCAGCCTGCGAGATGCTCGGCTACGATGTGCTGCAGGTGGCAAACGAGGGCAAGATGGTCGCCGTGGTGCCGGCTGAGCAGGCCGATGCCGCGCTGGCGGCCATGCGCGCCGCCCGCTACGGAGAGAACGCTGCCATTATCGGCCGCGTGCTGCCGCTTGCCGAGGGCGCCCGCCCCGCCGTGCGCGTACGCACCGGCTGGGGCTCGACCCGTATCCTCGACATGCTCGTAGGAGAGCAGCTGCCGAGGATTTGCTAACGACAAAGGCTCGGGGCTATTAAAGATATTCAGATTCCAAACATGCCCGGCACGCATGCCCAGTATCATGGGGTGCGTTTTACAACTCAAGCGGCAGGAGCACCCATGGCAGCAGCTTTTACCCATGTGATCTTTGATCTGGACGGCACCATCCTCAACACGCTCGAGGACCTGGCAGCCGCCGGTAACCATACCTGTGAGATGCACGGCTGGCCCACGTTTGCCGTTGACGAATACCGCTATAAGGTGGGAAACGGCATGCTCAAGCTGGTTGAGCGCTTTATGCCCGCCGAGTATGCGGGCGACGGGCGTATGTTTGAGCAGACGCTTGCCGAGTTTAGGGCCTATTACGGCGAGCACAAGGAGGACCACACCGCGCCCTATGCCGGTACGATCGAAATGCTCGACCGCCTGCGCACCGCGGGCGTCACGCTCGCCGTGCTCACTAACAAGGACCACGTCTCGACGGCACCGCTCATCGAGAAGTATTTTGGTTCCGAGCGCTTTGCGCTGGTGCAGGGCCGTGTTGATTCGTTTCCGCCCAAGCCCGAAGCACCCGTCACACTGCATGTGATGGAAGAACTGGGCGCCGATCCGGCAACCACGCTCTATGTGGGCGATTCGAATGTCGATGTTCTGACCGGCCACAACGCCGGCCTTAAGAGCGCGGGTGTCAGCTGGGGCTTCCGCGGCCGCGCAGAGCTGGAAGCCGCCGGCGCCGACTACGTGGTGGACACCCAAGACGAGCTCACGGCGCTGATCCTGGGCGAGTAACGAAGTCGCCACCTAACGCGGCCGTAGCGACTCTGCCACGCGGAAAGCGCGCCCCACTATTCGGCCAAAACCGGGTCGCATTTTCCCGAGCCCTCGATGCAACGCTGGCGCAAGGAGTGTCCCCGGCTGCCGACAGAAAAGGAACGTCCCCATCTGCCGCCTTAAGCCAGCCAAGGGAGCGTCGTTGTTTTGGCAACGACAGCGAAAGCCCGCCAGAGCGAGCAAGGTGACGTGAAATGAAAGGGCGCTGACCTTCTGGTCGCGCCCTTGAAATTGAACGTCAGATTGCCGCTCTGGCGGGCTTGCAGCGTCGAGCCGTTACGCGGTTTGGCAAAACCGCGTAACAAACTACCGCGTAACTCCCCTAGTTCATCATTGCATTCATCATCTCGGTGGTTGCGGAATCGTCGGCAGACCACTCGTTATCCTCGTTGGCGGAATACTTAAAGGTGACCTTGGTGTCCTTGGGCTTGGCGGCCTTGGTCACATCGACCATAACCTGACCGGCCATCTTGTACAGCTCGTCATCGGAAGGAACCGTATCAAGCGCGGCGACCTTCTCCTGATACTGGGTGGAAAAGTCCTCGACGATCTGATTCATGGACTTGCAGGTAATGGTGACCTCGGCAGTCGCGGTACCCTTGTCCTCGTCGACCGTCACGTCGCCGATCTTGTAGTCAAAGCCCTCGAGATAGCTCTTGGCGTACTCCTTGGGATCGATGCCCAGCTGCTCGAACTCGTCGCCCGAAGCCTCTTCCAGGCCGGCGAGGAAGTCGTCGCCACCGTTCTTGACCTCGTCAAACTGCGTCGTAAGATCCTCGGTAATGAGCTCCTCAACCGAAGGACCTCCGCAGCCGGAAAGCACAACCACGCACGCGACCAGAACAGCCATCAGGGGCGCAAGCAGCAGCTTCTTCTTCATGACATTCCTCCCAACAAGCGGCACCGCGCTTCCCAACACGGTGCACGTCGTAACAATAAGGCCATACTAGCCGCTAACGAACACCCCCGGCAAAGCAAAAGCGCAGTCGGCTCGATTTAACGTCCGAACGGTTTACCGGTCCGCCCAACGCGCAATAAAACGTTCCGCCGCATTGTAATAAAAAAGGGCGGCCGGATAACCCGACCACCCTTGTACATCCTTATGTTGCCGCAGCTTACTTGCGGACGACCTTGACGATGGCATCACCGGCGGCGACAGCGGAGTCAGCCTCGACGGCGAGCTCGACGTCGGCGAACTCGGCGGTGTTGGACACAGCCACGACGACGCAGTCCTTGTAGCCGGCAGCGGCGATCTTGGCGCGGTCGATCTTGAGCATGGGCTGGCCAGCCTTAACGACATCGTCGGCCTTGACGAAGCCCTCGAAGCCGTCGCCGTTCATGTTGACGGTATCGACGCCAACGTGCACCAGGACCTCGATGCCATTATCGGACTGCAGACCCACGGCGTGACCCATGGTGACGGTCACCTTGCCGTCGCAGGGGGCATAGACCAGGTCGTCCTCGGGCCACACGGCGCAGCCCTTGCCCAGAACCTCGCCACCAAAGACGGGATCGGGCACGTCGGCCATCTTGATGACCTTGCCCTTGACGGGCGAGCACAGCACGTCGGCGCCGGCAGAAGCAGAGATGGAGGCCGGAGCAGCGGCAGCCGCGGGCTCAGCCTTCTTCTTGAACATGTCAAACAGACCCATAGGTTTTCTCCTCTTGATTAAGCGCAACGTTATGCGCATGCCTATGGTGATTATAGTGCCAAATGGTTCAAATGCTAAGGTGGGGACTCGAATCGCGAGCCCATCCCGAGGCTTTTCCACGGTGGCACTCATCTTGTCGATTAAGCCAGGCCCTCGGTACCGTTGGACTTGATGATCTTCTGGTAGGCGAAGAAGCTGTCCTTGCGGCGGCGCTCGTAAGTGCCGGTGCCGTCATCGTACTTATCGACGTGGATAAAGCCGTAGCGCTTGCGCATCTCGCCGGTGCCGGCAGAGACCAGGTCGATGGGACCCCACCAGGTATAGGCGATCAGGTCGACGCCGTCCTCGATAGCCTCGCCCATGGCTTTGACATGGCTCTGGAGGTAGGCGATGCGGTACGGGTCGTGAATGGAGCCGTCCTCCTCCACCTCGTCGTAGGCGCCCATGCCGTTCTCGACCACCATCAGCGGAATCTCGTAGCGGGCGTAGATCTCGTTGAGGGCGATACGCAGGCCCGTCGGGTCAATCTGCCAGCCCCAGTCGGTGCTCTCGAGGTAGGGGTTCTTGCCGCCAAGGGTCATGTTGCCCTCGGTCATCTCGTGGTCCTTGTGGGTGCCCACGGTGCCCGACATGTAGTAGCTAAAGGTGTAGAAGTCGACCTTGCCGTCGGCGATGTCCTGCAGGTCGCCGTCGGCGATGTTAAGCTCGATACCGTTCTCGGCCCAGAAGCGCTTGGCGTAGAACGGGTATTTGCCGCGCACCTGCACGTCGGAGCAGTACCAGTTCATGGTGTTCATCTCCTGCTGGGTGGCAAAGACGTCGGCCGGGTCGCACGTGGCGGCATAGGACAGGATAAAGCAGTCCATGTTGCCCATCTTGAGTTTGGGGAAGTGCTCGTGCGCATAGCGGATGGCGCGACCGCTCGCCACAAACTGGTGGTGGAGGGCCTGGAAGCGCTGCTGCGGGGTGGTGTGGGCGCCGGAGGCCGGGCCCTCGTAGCCGCGAATCATGCTGGTCTCAAAGAGGTTGCCCAGGTCCAGGGCGCCACAGTTGATCTCGTTGAAGGTGAGCCAGTAGGTCACCTTGTCGTGATAGCGCTCGAGCACGGTCTGGGCATAGCGTTCAAAGAAGCCGATAAGCTCGCGGCTCTCCCAACCGTTGTACTTCTCGACCAGGGCATAGGGCATCTCGTAGTGGCTGAGCGTAACAAGCGGCTCGATGTTGTGTGCGCGCAGGCAGTCGAAGACACGGTCGTAGAAGGCGAGGCCGGCCTCGTTGGGCTCGGCATCGTCACCGTTGGGGAAGATGCGGCTCCAGGAAATGGACATGCGGAACATGTTGAAGCCCATCTCGGCAAAGAGCGCGATGTCTTCCTCGTAGTGATGGTAGAAGTCGATACCGTCGTGATTGGGGTAGAAGCGGTTGGGGTCGATGTCGAGCGTAATCTGACGTGGCTCCTTGTAGCTGCCGCCCAGGAAGTGGTCATCTACGCTGGGGCCGCGGCCGTCAACGTTCCATGCGCCCTCAAACTGGTTTGCGGCCGTGGCGCCGCCCCAAAAGAATCCCTCGGGAAATCCCATATGTGCCTCCTCGCAGCGGGTTTTATGTGCTGAGCTGAGTATCGCGCGCGCCCGGGCGCCCAAGGCGCGGAGGCGCTGCATTGGACACTTCTTTTCGCCCCAACACGTCCGCCGGCTGACACTTTTTGATACCGAGGCCTAGACGGGGCAAAAATCGACCTGACGGCCACCCTCCAACCTGGGTGGATGAAACGAAACATGAGACACAGTATTTAGGTGTGGCATATCGATAGCTAAAAGCCCGTTCCGTCTTACTCATCCACGGTATTTTGCCGGCGTGCAGCCGTAGGCGGCGCGGAACTTGCGATAGAAAAAGCTCATGTTCTCGTAGCCAACGGCGCGCGCCGCCGCCTCGGCCGTGGCACCCGCGCGCAAGAGCTCCACGGCACGCACGAGTCTGCGCTCCTGGACCAGCTGCCGATAGGTCTTTCCCACATGCTGCTTGAGCAGCGCCGACGCGTAGTTGGGGCTCACATGAAAGCGTGCCGCCATCTCCTCGAGCGAGCAGGCGGCAAACGAACGCTCGATATAGCCGAGCATCCCTGCTACGAGCGAGGCCGCGCGCCCCGACTCATCGCGCCCCGCCGCCGCGCCGCGCACGAGCTCGCGCTCGTAGCAATCCATGAGCTCGGCCAACAGGAGCTGAAACAGGCGCAGAACGATCTCGGCGCTGTTGAGGCTCGGCTCGTAGTGTTCGCAGAGCATCTCCTGCATGTAGCGTCGCACGCGCCGACTCTCCCCGCAGCGAAAGCGCACGTGCCCGCGATGGTCGGTCTCACTGTTGAGCGCGTTAAACAAAAACCGCGATACTGCACTCTCGCGCGAGAGGCTCGCCTCGAGGCTGCGCTGTAAAAAGGTGCGTGAAACGGTCATACTCAACATGATGTCTTCCTCGCCGAGCGCCGCCACCGCATGCGGGCAGGCGGCGTCGAGCAGCAGCACCTCGTTGCGCTCGAGCACGAGCTTCTCCCCCGCAACCGCCTGCGGACAGCGCCCCCGGTACACATAGCTGATCTCAACGTAGTCGTGCACATGCTCGGGTACCGCGTTAAAGCGCGAGTTTCTCCTAATCATCAGGCCAGCTGGCATTCCGGCCTGAGTATATTCCGTCCCAATCTGCCCGATCTTTCGCACCGACCGTCCGTCGACCTCAACACGCTCGGTCATGATCGACCAGTCAAAGGGAGCCTCGTCCCTATATCGCCTCTCGCTGGCGCTCAGCTCGCTCAGCCGGCGCTCGAGCTCCAAGATCTCCATGTCCCCGCCAATCGTTGATTCGGTCATATTCTGCCGTGATTTGGATATTAGCACGCCGCCGCCCGCACGCCAGAATGGAGTCATGCAACATACGCTGCCCACCATCGGCTTGCAAGGAGGATCCATGACCGCGTACTACCAGCAGGTACTCAACGGTACCTACGACAACCACGTGCTCCCGTTTTTGTGGATGAAGGGCGAGAGCCAACAGACCATTGCCGAGTATCTGGAGAAGATTGCCGGCGCCGATACCCACGAGGTCTGCCTCGAGAGTCGCCCGCATCCCGATTTTTGCGGTGAGGGCTGGTGGCGCGACCTGCGCTTTGTGATCGACACGTGTAAGCAGCTGGGCCTCAAGATCTGGATCTTGGACGACGCACACTTTCCCACCGGATACGCCAACGGCGCCGTCAAGAAGGCGGCGCCCGAGCTCCGCAAGGTCGTTCTCACCCACCGCACCATCGACGTGGTGGGCCCCACGCCGCAGGCGAGCATCGTGCTCACCAACATGTTCGACAAGACGGAGCGCTTCTATGGCGTTACGTTTATGCAGGAGGGGTGCGCCGTCGAGGTGGAGCACCGCGTAATCGAGGACGAGCACGGCATGCCCTGCCGCTTGGTCTTTGACGCACCGGCCGGCATTACGCAGGCGTGCGTAATGTTCACGAGCGGCAAGACCTCCTACAACGAGGACTACATCAACATGGTCGACCGTGCCTCGGTGGCGCAGCTCATCAATGCCGTGTACGAGCCGCACTTTGCGCATCTGGGCGATGAGTTTGGCGAGACCATCCTGGGCTTTTTCTCCGATGAACCCGGCTTTGCCAACGAGAAGGGCGCCACCGATGCCGATGGTATCTCCGACACGCTCATCGGTAAGGCCACCGCGCCCCTGCCCTGGTCGGCTGAGCTCGAGCGCCGCCTGCGCGCGGCGCTGGGCGAGCGCTACCTGGACGAGCTCCCGCATCTGTGGGATCGCAAGGACGCCGGCGCGCACGTGCGCCACGTGTACATGGACATTGCGAGCACGCTCTACAAGGAGTGCTTCTGCGACCAGCTCGGCGACTGGTGCCGCGCGCACGGCGTGCAGTATATCGGCCACGTGATCGAAGACAAGGATTGCCACGCGCGCCTGGGTGTGGGCGCCGGCCACTACTTCCGCGCCGTGGGCGGCCAGGACATGGCGGGCGTGGACATCGTGATCAACCAGCTCATCCCCGGCATGGACCAGGGACTCCACTCCTACGGCCGCGGCGTGTGGGACCTGGAGTTCTACAACTACGTGCTGCCCAAGCTGGGCTCCTCGGCAGCGCATCTCGACCCCAAAAAGCAGGGCCGCTGCATGGCCGAGGTGTTTGGCGCTTTTGGCTGGCACGAGGGCCTGCGCGAGATGAAATGGATCGCCGACCACTTTATGGTGCGCGGCGTCAACTGGTTTGTGCCGCACGCCTTTAGCATGGCCGCCTTCCCCGACTTCGACTGCCCGCCGCACTTCTACGCGCACGGTCAGAACCCCCAGTTTGCGCACCTTGGCAAGCTCATGAGCTACATGAACCGCACCTCGAGCCTGCTTTCGGGTGGACGAGCCGTCACGCCGGTGGCGCTTCTGTACCACGCCGACGCCGAGTGGGCGGGCGAGGCCTCGTTTATGCAGCATGCCGCCGCCGAGCTTGTGCGTGCGCAGATCGATTTCGATATCGTGCCGGCCGAGGCGTTTGAAGATACCGAGCGCTACGTCGTGGAGTTCGCCGCAGACGGCAGCGGCTTTAGCGTGAACGGCCAGGCGTACCGCTGCCTGGTGATGCCCGGCGCCGAATATGCCGGCGGGGCCGTACTCAACTTTGCCGCGCGCGCTGCGGCCGCAGGCGTTGGCGTATATGCCCTGGATAAGCTGCCGAGCAAGCGCTATGACGGCGAAGCTGCCAGCCGCGCGGGCTTTGCCCCTGTGGAGGCCAACGAGCTTGCAGGCGTGCGCGTTGTTGCCACTTCTGAGCTTGCGAGCGTGCTCGCCGCAGCTGGCATGCAGACCGTGGCGTGCACCGATCCGCAGCCGTGGCTGCGCGCGCTTCGCTACGACCGCGCCAACGAGAGCTACCTCATGCTGGTAAACGAGCATCCCAAGCAGGGCATTCACACGCATGTTGAGCTCGCTGACGGCGCGCCCGTGCACGGCGTGCGCCTCGATTTGCTCAACGGCAGCGCACCCGTCGCCTTTGACGGCACGCTTGAGCTCGCGCCCTACGAGAGCTGCATTGTGGTGCTCGGGACCGAGGCGCCCGCTGCCGACGAGCGCGGAGGCTCCGATGCCGAGCGTGAGGTCACGCGCGTTGACGGCCCCTGGAACGTCTCCTTTGCCGCGCCCGGCGCCGATGTCGCGCACCTGGCCTTTGGCGAGTCCGTCGAGCTTGACGACCTGCACGATCTTTCCTGCGCCGAATTCCCCGGCAAAGCGGGCATCTTCCGCTATCAGGTAAGCTTTGTCGTTGCTGAGAACCTCGCCGGCGCCGCGCTCGACCTGGGCGAGGTCTTTGAGACCGCCACGGTCACGCTTGACGGTGTGGACCTGGGATGCCGCATCTGTCCGCCCTACCGCTTTGAGCTCGGCACCCTTGCCGCCGGCGAGCACACGCTCACAATCGATGTGATCAACACCCTCGACCACGCCATTCCCGACATCTTCGCCCTCACCGAACCCTCCGAACCCAGCGGCCTGCTCGGCCCCGTCCGCTTGCTCGGGTAACGGCCCCTTACGGGACGCCCGGCTTGCTCTCCCCAGCCAAGCCGGGCGTTTTGTTTACCGCTATGATTGATACATCGCGATACGAACGCATAGGAGTCATATGGACATCAAGCGCAAAATCACGCAGGGCAAGGAGCTCACCCCCACCGAGCAGCAGCTCGGGCAGACGGTTCTTGCCATGGGCGAGGACGTCCGCGGGCTCTCCATTAAGGAATTTGCGCGCCAGGCCAATGTCTCCGTTGCGAGCATCCACCGCTTTTGCAAAAAGCTCGGCCTCGAGGGCTTCAAAGAACTCAAGGTCGAGCTGATGCGCGCAGCCTCGCGCGCGGACTCCGCCCCCGAGGTGGATATCAACTTTCCCTTTGATGCGACCTCCAGCGCCCAGGAGATCTCCGAGCGCATGGCGCGACTGTACGAGACCACGCTTTCCGAGACGCGCGAGATCCTCGACCCGGCACAGCTCGACTACGCCGCCAAACTCGTCTTACGCGCCGACACCGTGGACATCTACACGGGCTCGCATAACCTGTATCCGGCGGGAATGTTTCGCGATCGCCTGCTTTCCGCCGGTAAGAGCTCGACGTGCTACGACAATATCGAGGCCCAAGTGCGCACGGCGCTCGCCTCGGGCCCCGACCATACGGCAATCGTCATCTCCTACAGCGGCCTTGCCCCCAACCTCAAGGAGATCTTGCCGATCCTCTGCAGTCGACATGTCCCGGTCATCGTCATCGGCACGCCATACTGTGCCCGCATTCACCCCGGCTTTGCCGCCTATCTCACCGTGAGCGATATCGAGAGCCTGAGCCACCGCATCACGCAGTTTGCCAGTCACATCGCCGTGCAATACGTGCTCGATTCGCTCTACAGCAGCTACTTTGCCAAAGATTACGCCCGCTGCTCCGAGTTCCTCGAGCAGTCCTTCCCCTTTACCAAGCTGCCCGGGCTCAAATAAAACGAGAGAGGATTTTTGGACACTTAAATGACGAGGGTGGATAATCTCCCACTTTGAGCCTGCGCACAGGCCAAAAACGGGAGATTATCCACCCTCATTCTGTAGTCGTTACTCGGGCCCTTTTGCCGCTGGTCGCGTTGGAACCGCGCGCTACTGAGCGGGCGAGACCACCAGGAGCGCGTCGTGCTCAAAGGGGTGCTGGGCCACGCGCACGGCATCGTCGACGGACATAACCGGCAGGTTGGCCACACGCTTGTTCTCTAGGTCAAACGCCACAGCATTCCAGGCGGTGGTGCCGCCCTCGAGCTTGAGCTTGACGGCCGTGGTCCTCGGCAGATAGACCACCACGCGTTCGCCCACGCGCGCCACACGGATGGCTTCGCGTGCATCGTCGAGCAGCTCCTGCGCGGGTTCAACAGCTACCGCCCCATCCGCGCTCGTGGCACCCAGGCCGCGCAGCACGTGCTCGATCAGGCCAAAGTCCCACACGCCCGCAAACTGCAGGCACTCTTGCCAGCGGAACGGCATGTCAAAGCCCTCGCCAAGGACGCTGCCACGGCTCTGAGAGGTCTGCCAGTTCCACACGCCGTGCGCACCGTAGGTAATGCCGGCACTGGCACCGGCCAGAATGCTCGACCAAACACTCGCGCGACAATCCTGCGCGGTAAAACGCCAGTACACGTTGCGGCTCGCGCCCATTTGCTCGTAGCAGGGCTCGGAATTAACCATCGGCTTTTTGGGATACTGCGCGCGAAAATCCTCGGGCAGCTTCCAAGCTTCCTCCTGACCGCTATAGTTGTGGCCGGGCTGGAACATGTAGAAGTCCAAGCGATCGGCAAACTGCTCGGGCAGGGCGCGGTTGCCACGGTTGATATGCATGGTGTGCAAGGACTCGGGAGCCAGCTTGGTGACCTCGTCGAGTGCATCCCCGTAATAGGCGATAGCCTCGTCGGTCTTAAAGTCGGTGTCGCCTGTCACCACGTAGACGGGGTCGAACTCGCCCAGGTTCTCGACGACGCGGGCAACGTGGGCGCGAACCTCCTCGCGCGGCATGACCTCGGCACCCAGGCGCTCGGCGATCACGGAGCCCCAGGTACCGGGCACGTAGTTGCACCACATGAGCACGAGCGCCGGGCGAATGCCGTGCTCCACGGCTGCCTGGCACATGCGGCGGGCGCGGTCCCAGTACTCCTGGTTGGGTGCACTCCAATCAAAGTGCACGCCGTCCTCGCTCGCATAGGGCCAAATGCCCAGGTCGGGCAGGCAGCGGTCCCACTGCGGAAGGGTATTGATCTGCAGTACGTTCATACCCTGCTCGGCACGGCGGGTGAGGTAGTAGTCCCAATCGTTCTCGGTGATGCTCGTAAAGGCACTCCAGCACGTATCGGCAAACCAAAAGAATGGTTTGCCGTCGCAGAGGAACCCGTCCTCACGGGTATTGACGGTCAGTTTTCCCAAGCTCATACGGCACCTTTCTCTTGGGGAGACTTGCTAGGAGGGAGGTAAAGAAGTCGCCTGCCGCATTATCACAGTAGGGTCTGCGGCTGCAGTTGCTCAGCTCAAATTGAACGCACGCGAAGCACAGGGCCCTTACGTCTCTCCTAAAAAGTCTACAGGAAGGCCCCGCCGGGCTTATGCCAAGCGGGGCCTGTCGTGTAGGGGGTCTTATTTAGACCAAGGCCGGGGCGACTAGGCCTCCATCTCGGCGAGCTCCTCCTTGGAGAAGCCGGTGACAAAGACGACGGCAGCGGCAATAGCAAAGGAGATTGCCATACCGACGATAGCCCAGACGGTGTTCATCTGGCCACCCTGCAGGTAGTTGGTGAAGACCAGGAAGTTGGAGGCACCGCCTGCGAGGTAATAGGTGACGCCCATGAGGCCCGAGAACACAGCGCCGATGGCGCCGCCGATGAACATGCCGAGCATGGTGCGGCGGAAGCGCATGAGGATACCGAAGAGCGCGGGCTCGGTGACGCCGCCGGCGATGGCGGAGATGACGTAGCCCAGGGCAAGACTCTTCTCGTCAGCGTTCTTCATCTTGAGGAAGGCACCGAAGGCGCAGCCCCAGACAGCGGCCATAGCGCAGTTAGTGGAAACGAAGACGAAGGGATCGTAGCCAGCAGCGATGATCTGCACCTGAGCGAGCAGGATAACGGGCATGTGCATACCGCAGACCACGAAGAGCTGCCAGAAGGCGCCGAGGATGGCCATCACGATCAGGATACCGATGCCGCCAAGGTCAGCAAGCCCGAAAAGAATGTTGGCGATGAGGCTGCCGAGCTCGTTGCCGATCGGAGCGAGGACGATAAAAGCGATGGGAATCGTGACGATCATGGTGCAGAACGGCGTGAAGACCGTGGAGAGCACGTCGGGCATGACCTTCTTAAAGAACTTCTCGATGAAGTAGAGGACCGGCACCGAAAGGATGATCGGCAGGACGGACTGCTGATAGTTGGCAGCGGCGATCTGGATGCCGTAGACCGAGATGATTCCGCCGCCCTCCTGGGTGGCGACGCTCACCACGGACGGGGCCATAAGGGCACCGCCGAGAAGCATGCCGAGAACGGGGCTGGCGCCGAGCTTCTTAGCCGCAGCATAACCCAGGTAGATCGGGATAAACGTAAACGTGGCCTCATACAGTGTGGTGTAGAGGAACGTATAAGTCGGGTCCGTGTCCGGAATAACGCCCAGCATGGTGGGGCCAAGGACAGCCGCGATGGTGCGGAACAGACCGCCGGCCATGAGCAGTGGGATCAGCTGGGTCATGGAGCCCGACAGATAGTCGAGGATGATGTTGGGCAGGTTCTTGAGCTCGAACTTCTCCTTGGGAGCATCGAGATTCTCGTCAACGGCGGCACCCTGCTTGACGCCGGAGATGGCGACGAACTCGGTGAGCACCTTGGGCACGTTCTGGCCGATGATGACCTGGAGCTGACTGCCGGCGAACTGGCAACCCAGAACACCCTTGACCTTCTTGATCTTCTCCACGTCGGCCTTGCTGTTGTCCTTGAGCGTCAGACGCAAGCGCGTCATGCAGTTGGTGGCGACGGTAACGTTCTCCGCGCCGCCCACGAGCTCGAGGACATCGGTGGCAATCTGCTTGTTGTCTGCCATGGGACCCCTCCTCAATAATCATGCGGCGTACCTAACGCCGCGACTTGCATGGACCCTTACCGCTATAACCCCTTACGGCGGCCCGGGCTTTAGCGTTGCGGTAAACAATTTGTTTACTGAACGTTTACGGGCTTTAGTTTACACGGAGTGCCTGATTTGTGGCGATTTTGCCGTCTGGAGTCCGGTGAACGGTAGGAAATCGGGGATAAGCGTATTTAGACGGTAGAAGATCGTCTATTTGACCAGATATTGATATATGGCTATTTATGTGGGCTTTTATTTTGATAAACACCTTTGTAACGAGCTAGATCCTCAACAAAAGTCCTGCTAGTTAATAGTAAACGTCTGTTTAGTAGTTCATTGCGTGTTCAGTTTTACCGTTTACCGAGTTCATCTGCTCATTCTACAATTCTGCATTAAACTAAACATGTTTAGTCTGTATTGCCGCTTTTGTTTAGTACTTGCGGCACAAAGGAGTAGCTCATGGAACTCAAATCGTGTACCTACGCAACCGTCACCACGCTGGGCGATTTTGGCCCCTGGATCAGCAAGGTCGTACTCGACCTGCCCTGTACCGTGCGCGCCAACGACGTGAACGAGCACACGTTCAATATCTACTGTGCCCGCCATGAGCGCACGGGCGAGGTCCTGATGCGCAAGGAGCACGGCACCGATCACGCAGCGCCCTCCGTGGGCTACGTGCCGGTCCTCGCCGCCTACCCCTGCGATGAGAACGGTCAGCCCCTACCCAAGGGCACACACGTAGCGCTCGAGACGCCCGAGGTGCGTCTCACCAAAGAGATCGAGGGTGGCGTGCTGGGTTCGCGCTATATAGAGAACCACCTGCGCGTGACGCAGCTTGTGGCCCTCCCGGGCGAAGACGGCGATGACCCCACCGCGGGCCTCGTCTTCGATCGCAGCCGCGGCGACATCTGCCCCGCGCTCAAGGGCTGGCATAACGCCGTGCAGCAGACGCCCGTCGACGGCTTCGCGCTCGAGTACGGCTATTTTGAGCCGAGCTTTGAGCCCGCTGACTCCGCGCTTTTCAACCCGTTTGCGCCCAAGGACACGCCCGCCGTCGAGAAGGCGCCGCTGATCGTGTACCTGCACGGCGCCGGCGAGGGCAAGGGCGCCACACAGGGCGAGGGCGCAACGCGTGCCTACACCGGCAACCGCGTGACAGCGCTCTCGCAAAAGCAGATCCAGCGCTACTTTGGCGGCTTTGCCTGGGTTCTTGTGCCGCAGTCGCCCACGTTTTGGATGGACAACGGCGTCGAGCAGCTCGGTCGCTCCAACCAGAGCATCTACTCCCCCGTGCTCAAGGCGCTCATCGACGAGTTTGTCGCCGAGCATGCCGACCGCATCGACACCGATCGCATCGTGGTCGCCGGCCTTTCCAACGGCGGCTTTATGACCCTGCGCCTGTGCGCCGACTACCCCGATTTCTTCGCCGCGGGCCTTCCCTGCTGCGCGCCGTGGTACAACGCCACGGACGAGGACGTGGCCGCACTCTCCAAGACGCCGCTGTGGTTTACGCACTCCAAGGGCGACGAGCTCGTGTTCCCGCAGCAGACTGTGCTGCCGCTCACGGCGCGCCTGCGTGATGCCGACGCCAACGTGCACCTCACCTACTTTAGCCATGTCGAGGACCTGACCGGCGTGTACCGCGAGGCCGACGGCTCGCCCAAGAAGACGTTCAATCACGGCGTGTGGATCCACCAGTTCAACGACCTGTGTTATCAAGACTTCGACGGGGGCAACGTACTCATCGACGGCGAGCCGGTGGGCTGCTGGGAGTGGTCGGCCAGGGTTTCGAGATAGCCATCCCATCGGGGGTCCTGACCTTTAGTTTTGTAGACGTCCTCGCGCATGGGCCCGTTCATCCTGCTCCTCCGGAGCATCGGATAAACGGGCCCGCGCTGCGGAATGTTTACAAAACTAAAGGTCAGGACCCCCTAAGTTTACGTTGTTCGAAACGCTGGCCGGGCGCTTCCGGTGGGCCGCCGGGTCGGTGGCGATGGGGGCGTGGGTCCCGTCTTGCCTTGCGCGTAACTGGCTGAAAGATTCTTGGTTGGAGCTGTTCTTATGTCTCATGATTTGACTCGGGTGATTGTTACTACCGATATGGAAGTCGATGATATGAACTCTTTGGTTCATTTGGCTCTGTATCTCAATGTGCTCGATGTGCAGGCTGTGGTGTACACGGCTTCGCAGTATCACTTTCTTGGCGACGGCGTCCATACGCTGGGCGAGGTGAATGCGCATTGGCGCACCAAAGGTGTGCGCTCTTATACCTGGGATGTCGTTCCGCATGAGCCCGATCCCGAGGCCGGCTCGCTCATGGAGTACCGTCCCTTCCCCGAGGGCTGGATCGAAAGCCTTTGGAGCAATGAGTATTCGGACGCTTGGCCCACGCTGAACGCCAACGCGCAGGCCGCCGACGAGCCGTCCTTCCCCACGCCAGCGGAAATGATCGAGCGTACCTATGTGGGCAACGTTGCCTTTGAGGGCGACGTTCGCGAGGAGACGCCTGGTTCGCGCGTCATCGCCCGCGCCATTATGGACGACGACCCGCGCACGCTGTGGCTCCTTTCCTGGGGTGGTATGAACACCATCGTTCGTGCGCTCATGTCCATCGTCGAGCAGTGGCAGAGCACGCCCGAGTGGCCCGCCGTGCAGCAGCGGGTCTATCAGAAGGTGCGCGTGCTGGGCGTGGCCGATGGCGTGGGGCAGGACAACTCATGGCTCGACCATGGACGCGAGCTCTTTCCCGACCTCATCTTTTGGCGTGTTCCCTATATGTATGGCGGCTATGTCGACGCCAAGATCGCTCAGCCCGATACACTGCCGCTGTTTAAGGCTCCTTGGCCTGAGCAAAATCTCACGCAGGGCAACGGCCCCCTCATGGCGCGCTATATGCTCTATGGCGATGGCAAGGTTTACGAAAACGAGCCCGAGCGCTTTCAGTTTGGCAAGCATGCCCGTCTGGATTGGGGCCTGGAAGGCATGCCCGCGATGCAGTTTGAGCGCGGCGACTTTATGGCCGAAGGCGACAGTATGACCTATATTCCGCTGCTGCCGTTTGGCCTGCGCGGCATCGACGACCGCGACTTCGACACGCTGCTCGGCCGCATGTTTCTTGATGGACATCCCGATGCAGACGCGAACGCGCCCGCCGGCCTTGCCGACATCAGCACACCCGCAGACGACAATCCCAATCCCTATCTGCGTGCCTATCAGGAGGACTTTGCCGCCCGCGCGCAATGGTGCGCCCACGATCCGGCGGCCTGCTCGCATCCGGCACACGTTGTCGAGGTCACGGCCGACCGCAGCGCCGCAACCGGCGAGCGCGTCGCCCTGGCGGCGACCATCGTCGACCCCGACGGCCGGGGCTTCGACGCACATTGGGATGTCGCCGTGGACCCGTCGAGCTATGCAGGTTCCCAAAATCTGTCGCTGTGGCAGGAATGCACGGTGGACGCCGTTTTCGTCGTACCCGCCGACGCACGACCCGGCGACCGCTTCGTGCTCACCCTCACCATGCAGACGCACGCCGAGCGCCCCTGCACCCGCTACGCCCAGGTCGCCATCACCGTCGCGTAGCAACCGGCGGTCCACATTCGACAAGGAGTGTCCCCAGGTGCCGGCACAAAAGGAACGTCCCCAAGTGCCAAAATGACGAGAGTGGATAATCTCCCACTTTGAGCCCGCAAACAGACCAAAAACGGGCGATTATCCGCTCTCATTTTGCGGACACTCATTTAAGTACGTCCCCAATGAGTACCCCCACAGCAGCGGCAACGCCGATGTTTTGGCAACGACAGCGAAAACCCGCCAGAGCGAGCAAGGTGCCTTGAAACGAGGCGGCATTGACCTTCTGGTCATGCCGCCGAAGTTGAAAGGCAGATTGCCGCTCTGGCGGGTTTGCAGCGTCAAGTGGTTACGCGGGTTGGTAAACCCGCGTAACTAACGAACTCCGTACTGCTCGTAGTAGGCGTCGATGGCGGCCTTGAGCTCGTCGTCGATGACGACCTTGCCGTCGATCTCGTGGTTGTAGAGGGTCTCGACGACCTCGTCCATAGAGACGATGCTCGCGACGGGGAAACCGTACTTGGCCTCGATCTCCTTCTGAGCGGTGGTCACGCCACCCTTGCCGACCTCCATGCGGTTGAGCGAGACGATAAGGCCCTTGATCTCGACATCGGCCGCAGCCATGACCTTGGGATAGGTCTCGTCGATGGACTTGCCGCTGGTAGTAACGTCCTCGACCATCACCACGCGGTCGCCGTCCTGGGGCTCATAACCCAGCAGGTTGCCCTTATCGGCACCGTGGTCCTTGGCCTCCTTGCGGTCGCAGCAGTACTTGACCTCCTTGCCGTACAGCTCGTGGTAGGCAATGGCGGTCACGACGGCCAGCGGAATACCCTTGTAGGCCGGTCCAAACAGCACATCAAAGTCGTCGCCAAAATTATCGTGGATGGCCTGGGCGTAATACTCGCCCAGCTTCTTGAGCTGATAGCCCGTCACGTAAGCGCCGGCGTTCATAAAGAACGGGGATTGACGGCCGCTCTTGAGCGTAAAGCTGCCGAATTTAAGAACGTCGGACTCGACCATAAACTTGATGAACTCTTGCTTGTAAGCCTCCATGCGGGCTCCTCTCGTAATCGCGTACGTGCCTTCCAGTTTAGCGCAGGCGAAGCGTCGATGCGGGCGCGCTTTGAGGCCACGGCATTCTGTAAAGGCTTTGTCAGGGGCAACGGTTTTCCGAACAATGGGGGTTGACATGTCAAACCCCCTCATCAAGAATACGGGCGGATTAAAACGGGTACGAGATACCCAAAGCGCGCTGCGCCCGTCCATAAGGAGGTGTGCCATGGAAGGCAGTCATAGTCGAAAAACCTGCATGCCGCCCTCGGCACGCCGCGAGGACTCCGCACACGCATAAGCACCAATAGCCGATCGTCAAAACCACCACAAAGGTGCCTGTCCCCTTTGTGGTGGCTCGCAAGCATGACGTGAGCGACATCTAGTTTTTTTGAAGCAAATACGACACGTACGCTAACTCCCTTCAACAAGGAGGACCCTATGCTGATGCTCAAAACCGCCACGGTACTCGAAGCTATCTCCAAGCGCCGCCGCACGGCGCGCCCTGCCGCTCACACCGGCCTTGCCAAGAACACCATATTCGCCGCCACCCATAGCGCCGATGACGCCCTCGTGCTGCTCGACGCCACGGCCGACGGGCTCACTGCCGAGCACGCCGCCGAGCGCCTGGACGCCGCCGGCCCCAACACCATCGAGGCGCCGACCAAGACGCTCGCCCGCCGCATCGCCGACGCATTCATCGATCCCTTCGCCGGCATCCTCGCCGCGCTCGCGCTGGTCTCGCTCTACATCGACGTGCTCGCCGTGCCCGAGCCGCAGCGCGATCCCTCCACGGTCATCGTCATCGGCATCATGCTGCTGGTATCGGGCGGCATGAAGTTTATCCAGGAAGCCCGCGGCGGCAATGCGGCCGAGGCCCTCAAGGACCTGGTCTCCAACACCTGCTGCGCCCTGCGCGGCGGCGAGCGCCTCGAGATCCCCTTTGACGAGCTCGTCCCCGGCGATGTGATTCGCCTCTCTGCCGGCGATATGGTGCCGGCCGACGCCCGCATCATCACCGCGCGCGACCTGTTTGTGATCGAGTCCGCGCTCACCGGCGAGAGCGAGGCCGTCGAGAAGACCGCTGCCACAACGATCGTCGAGGGCGCCGACAGCTCCGCACTGCCGCTCTCTGCCTGCAAGAACATCGTCTTTACCGGCACCTCCGTGCAAAACGGCACTGCCATGGCGCTTGTCGTTGCCACCGGCTCGGACACCTACCTGGGCAGCATCGCCAAGATGCTCAACGGGCGCGGCGAGAAGAGCGCGTTTGACCGCGGTGTCTCGAGCGTCTCTATGCTGCTCGTGCGCCTCATGCTCGTTATGGCGCCGGCAGTCTTTGCCATCAACGCCGCTACCAAGGGCAACGTCATCGACGCGCTGCTGTTCGCCACGAGCGTAGCCGTGGGCATCACGCCGCAGATGCTTCCCGTCATCGTGACCACGAGCCTGTCGCAGGGCGCCAAGGACCTCGCCCGTCGTCAGGTCATCGTCAAGGAACTGCCGGCGATCCAAAACCTCGGCGCGATGGACGTCCTGTGCTGCGACAAGACCGGCACCCTCACCGAAGACCGCATCGTGCTCGAGCGCTACCTCAACACCGACGGCAACGAGGACGCACGCGTGCTGCGCCATGCGTTTTTGAACAGCTTCTTCCAGACTGGCCTCAAGAACCTTATCGACCTGGCCGTCATCGACCGCGCCGACGTGACGCCCTCGACCGTCGCGCCCGATTCCATGCTGGGCCAGAGCCTGCGTGACCGCTATGCCAAGGTCGACGAGGTGCCCTTCGATTTCTCGCGCCGTCGCCTGAGCGTAGTTGTAGCCGACGCCCAAGGCAAAACCCAGATGGTTACCAAGGGAGCTGCCGAGGAGATGCTCGAGATCTGCTCCTTTGTCGAGGCCGATGGCATCGCTCAGCCGCTCACCGACGAGAAGCTCGCCCAGATTCGCAAGCAGGTCGCTGGGCTTAACGCCGAGGGCCTGCGCGTGATTGCTGTGGCGCAGAAGACCGATCCGCGCTGCGTGGGCGAGTTTGGCATCGCCGACGAGTGCGACATGGTGCTGATGGGCTTTTTGGCCTTCCTCGATCCGCCCAAAGCAAGTGCCGCGGGCGCCGTCGCCACCCTCGAGGCCAAGGGCGTCGCCGTTAAGGTCCTGACCGGCGACAATGACCGTGTCGCCGCCACCGTCTGCGAGCAGATCGGCATCGACGCGAGCAACGTCTTGCTGGGCTCCGAGATCGATGCGCTCGACGACGCCGAGCTTGCCGAGCGCGCCGAGAACACCCACCTCTTCGCCAAGCTCTCGCCGCTGCAGAAGGCGCGCCTGGTGCGCGTCATGCGCGAGTTGCTCGGCCACACCGTGGGCTTTATGGGCGACGGCATCAACGACGCCGCCGCGATGCGTGCGAGCGACTGCGGCATCTCGGTCGACTCCGCCGTCGATATCGCCAAGGAATCCGCCGATATCATCTTGCTCCAAAAGGACCTGGGCGTGCTCGAGCGCGGCATCATCGAAGGCCGCCGCACCTACGGCAACCTGCTCAAGTACCTCAAGACCACGGTGAGCTCCAACTTTGGCAACGTGCTGTCCGTAACCGCTGCGAGCCTGTTCTTGCCGTTTTTGCCCATGAGCGCTCTGCAGCTGGTGCTGCTGTCGCTGGTCTACGAGATCGTGTGCATCGCACTGCCGTGGGACACCGTCGACAACGCCTGGACTGCCCGCCCGCGCGCTTGGGACGCTGCGTCCATCAAGGGCTTTATGCTCGAGCTGGGCCCCGTGAGCTCGCTGTTTGACATCGTGACCTTCGCCGCGCTCTTCTTTGTGGTGTGCCCCGCCGCCGTGGGCGCAAGCTGGTCCGAGCTTGCCGCCGCGGGCGACGTCGCGGGTATGGCGACCTTTGCGGCGCTCTTCCAGAGTGGCTGGTTTGTCGAGTCCATGTGGTCGCAGACGCTCGTGATCCACATGCTGCGCTCCCCGCGCCTGCCGAGCCCGCGCGACCACGCCGCGCCCGCGCTGTGCGTTCTCACCGTGCTGGGCCTGGCGCTCGTCACTTGGCTGCCGGCAAGCCCCATCGCCGATGCACTGGGGCTCATGCCGCTGCCAACGAGCTTCTTCGCGCTGCTCATCGGCATCGTCGGCTCCTACATCGCGCTCACCCAGCTGGCCAAGCGCCGCTACATCGCCCGCCACGGCGAGCTGCTGTAGCGTTGCCGGCACCATCGTCAAGAATGTCTGGGCCGTCGCGACCCACCCCTGCTGGCTGCAGCGGCCCAAAACAGCTAAAAAAGCCCCGTCCCAAATTAGCTAGTCTTGAGGCGTCCAGGACCAGAAGAAGTTAATGAGGGCCACGCGCGAGGCGGCACCGGTCTTTTTGTTGATTGAGGCGATATGACGGTAGAGCGTAGAGCGCGAAAGGAAGAGCGTTGCAGCGATATCCTGAACGCTCTCGTGCGATGCGACCAAGGCCTCCAAAATATCGCGCTCGCGCTCTGTAAGCTCAAAGGCGGCGACAAAGGCATGGAGACGTTCGTCGAGCGTGAGCTCCGGCACCTCCGCGGAAGCGGGCTCGCTCTGAGCAGACGCGCGATCCGCGCCAAGATCATCGGCAGCAAACGCCAGCTCGCCGGGCACCGCAGCGTCATCTGCCCGATGCCCAAACTGTCCCAGCAGCGAAATCGCAATGCCCACAAACAGTACGAGCACCGCACCCACCGCCAGCAGCACGTTCTGGCTCGAGATAATCGCCACCGCCGGCGCCGTCACGAGCATCGCGCAAATGTTGCTGATGACACGACCCATGCACGGCCACAGATACGACCAGTGCGCATAAACCGAAATGGCAGCAAATTTCGTCGTAAAAAACACCACGAAGAAGCCCGAACCCAGATAGAAAATCGCCATGGCCGCAAGCACATTGCCGCCATTGCCGTCGACGAGCAAGACAAAGAACGAAAGCGTGGACAACATGGCAGTACAAGTCATGGTGATGTTCATATACGAACGACCGTGCAGGTCAAACAAGGCGCCGGCAGCTAGAGCGCTCGCCGCCATCAACAGGCGCGGCCAATCGCCCAAATCGATGGCCCCGGCGGCATGCGAGGTCGTGAGCCCTGCATTGAGGGCGGCAAACACACCGGTAAGGCAGGCGGTTGCGACCGTCAGACGCACCACGGCGCGCCGAAAAGCCGCCGTTGATTCAGAATCGTCTTGCCACTTGGCGCCAAATTCCGACGCATCCACCGAAAGCTCGGCGATATCGGACTCGCGCCCAACCTCAGGCTCACCGTGTAGCTTGGCGCGACGGACGTTGTGGAGCAGTACCACCTGCGCAACCGCACAGGCAACAAGAACAAACTGCTGCGGAATCCCCGCAGGCATCACCATATGGTTGAGCACCTGCAGCAAAACGCCCAAAGCATACGAAAGTGCCAACACGCGCCAAATACGGCGTCCGTGCAAAGCGTCGCGCAAAGTTGGCATGGGCGGTCGATCCGCAGTAGCCCAGTGTGCAGAACGTCAGCAACCCGCCGGCAATGAGCATCTCAAATTGAGCCGCCATCATCAACAGCAGCAACGCCGATGCCAGCAACACGCCCGCGATGTCGCTTGTCGTATCGATCGCACGGGGACGGCGGTAGTACAGAAGGGGAAGCACAAGAAAGCCGATTGCGCTCGCGCCGACGATGAAGCTCTCGTAGACAACGACCTCGCTCGGCGGCACAAACTCGGCAACGCGCACGTCAAAAAGATACTCGCCAGCCAAATACGTAAAATAGAACAGCGCTAGGCATATAATCTCCCGAATGCCCCGACGTAAGTATGCGGCTGTGTCTCCCATGCCTCTCATGAATCCCCCCCCCGCCGCTCAACTGTTTGGATTTCAATTTTAATAAAGAATCAGTCCCGATAACGAAGCCAAGCTCGAAATGCCGCGAATTTGACCCCAGTAGTCCACGGCGTGCAGCGTTTTTGAGCCGTCTGTCCCAGAAGGAGCACGACGTGGACTGCTTGCTCGGCAAAGAGTGTCCCCGGCGACCAGTCGTTTAAGAACGTCCCCAATGACTACCCTAGAGCTCTCAACCCTTCATCTATGGCATTTCTTTTAGCAGGCCCGCCATATATAGGGGCAAATACAATATCGCCTTTCCATCCACCACGTTGTCCCGGTGAAGCACGACCGCCCGAGCCAATCCATAGTTTTCAACGCTCATCAGGCGATCGAGGGCAACGTGCTTTGTGCTGTACCTACCCGATTTGACCTCGATAGGCAAAACGACGGGGCTCCGCTTATCCTCGATAATAAAATCGACTTCTCCAACCTTGGCCGCGTTAAAGTAGAACAACGAAGAGTAGCCGCATGCGCGCAGCTCCTGGGCGACCGCATTCTCAAAAGCCTGCCCAAAGTTGATCGATTCCCGCTGCGCAACAATGGCCTCGACATCAGCGGGAGAAAAAGTAGAGAACAGCAGCCCCACATCGCTCAGGTAGAACTTGAAAAAACTGTCTTCCCGCGAGAGACCCAAGGGGAACATGGGCTCGCTCACCCTCTTAACCGGGATCGCAACGCCCGCATTAACAAGCCAGTCAAAATCAGGCTGCAAATCCAAAAATCGTTTCCGCTTGTCTATCCCGGTAACGAGAAAGCGCTTGTTCTCTTTATTGAGCTGCGCGGGCATGGCATCGTAGATCGTCCTGATCCGTTGAGCATGCGCGGGGGCTTCGGCGTACCGTGCGATATCTGCGCGATATGCTTCGAGAATGCCCTGCTGACGAGCGCGCATCGCCTGTGTATCATGAGTTGAGACGAACAGCTGAACGGCCTCAGGCATGCCACCCACAAGGACATACCGATAATACGTCTCGATCAACCGTTCATGAATAAACGGAGGCACTTGTTCCCGTTTGCGATAACAGGCACGAACGACATCCCATAATGATTCGTCGACTCCCAGAGCCCAGGAGAATTCCTCGAAATCCATGGGAAACATCTCGAGGATATCGATAGTACCTACCGGCAACGACCGAAAATGGAACGCCTCAATCCCGAGCATGGAGCCGGAGTAAATGACATCGAAACGATCGTCTTGCGCAAGATAACGCATCCAGGTGATGGCGTCTCCGCAACGCTGCACCTCATCAAAAAACAGAAGCGTCTTTGTATCCGAAGCGATGGGCGATGAAGCCAGTGCGGTGATTCTCACAATGAGGTCATCGAGGCTCCTTGCCTCCCCTATGAGCTCGACCGCGTCGGGTCTCTCCACGAAGTCGATTTTCAGGAAGCTTCTATAGTTGTCACGGGCGAACTGCTCGACAGCGCTTGTTTTGCCAACTTGTCGAGCACCGGTAATAAGCAGTCCCTGCCCGGTTTTAGTCTGTTTCCAGCTTTCAATTTTCTCGATTATTTTACGCTTGAGCATAACTTGCCTCCCTTTTCCTATTTTAACTGGGATAACTGCAAAATTCCAATTGAGTATTTATATATTTCAACATAATCTCAATTGGAATTGACCTCTATTGAACATTTTTAGAAAGCGTTGATCGAATTTCCGACAGCGGGTGGGGCCATAACCAACCTGTCTCTCGAGAAGAGCCCCCCCACAAGGAGTGTCCCCAGGTGCCGGCAGAAAGGAACGTCCCCAAGTGCCACCCTTTGGCAAAGAGTGTCCCCGGCGACTAGTCGTTTAAGAACGTCCCCGATGACTGCCCAAAATGGGCCATGTGTCCCAGTTGTGGAGACTTCTTGAGCCGCTTGGGTATCGTGAAAGGCCGCGCACTCACCCATCATCAAAAGTGACACACGCTACCAGTTGATGGGAGGCAGCCATGGGCTTCTTTGACAAGATGTTCGAGAAGAAAGAGTGCGCGATTTGCGGTACCGAGCTGGGTCTTTTGGGAAAGACCAAGATCAACGAAGGCTGCCTGTGCAAAGAGTGCGCCGGCAAGCTCTCCCCCTTCTTTAGCGGCTGGCGCTCTAGCACCGCAGACGACATCCGCGAGCAGCTCGCCTACCGCGAGGCCAACGCCGAACGCCTGGCGTCGTTCAACCCCACGCGCACGCTTTCTGCCGGACGCACCAACATCATGCTCGACGAGGACGCGGGCCAGCTGATCATTACCTCGCAGAGCCGCTGGCGCGACGCCAACCCCGACATCATCGAGTTTTCGCAGGTACTCGGCTGCGACATGGACATCGACGAGCATCGGACCGAGGTCTATCGCGAGACCAAGGACGGCGAGCGCAAGAGCTATGATCCGCCGCGCTACGACTTGGATTACGACTTTAACCTGACCATCCACGTCAACACGCCGTACTTTACCGAGATCGGCCTGCGCGTGAACGACTCCACCATCGAGCAGCGCGGATCCGTTGAGTACCGCGAGGCCAAGCGCCAGGCAACCGAAGTCCGCGACGCGCTGGTGCAGCTGCGCCAGGAGACGCGCGATAGCGTCGCGGCCGCCAAGGCTCCCAAGACTGCAGTCACCTGTCCCTTCTGTGGTGCAACCACGATTCCCGATGCCAGTGGGCGCTGCGAATACTGCGGCGGCGCCATCGGCGCATAGTCCCCGGCGCAGAAAGGACCGATCATGGCCTTCGAGAGCGTCAACTATCAGTGCCCTGCGTGTGGCGGCCCCCTTCACTTTGCCAGCGCCGAGCAAAAGCTCGTCTGCGACTACTGCGATTCGCGCTTTGAAGTCGAAGAGGTCGAGGCTCTCTATCGCGAGCGCCAGGGCAAGGCGGATGCCAAAGCCGACGCCGCGGCCACGGCGTCCAAGCCCGCTGTCGACGACGCGGTACAGGAGCTTGCCCAAAACGCCGGCTATATCTGCTCGTCGTGCGGCGCCGAGCTGGTCTCGGACGGCACGGTCGCCGTTACCACCTGCCCATACTGCGGCAACCCCGCCGTGGCACCCGGTCAGCTCTCGGGCGACTTCTCGCCCGACCTGGTGATCCCGTTTAAGCTCGGGCGCGATGACGTTATGGCCGCACTCAAAGAGCACTACAAGGGCAAGATCTTGCTGCCCAAGAACTTTGTCACCGGCAACCACATCGACGAGGTCCAAGGTGTCTACGTGCCGTTTTGGCTCTACGGCGCCCGCGTTGACGGCGAAGTGTACTTTGACGCGACCAACGAGACCGTGACCGAGGAATCCGACCGCACCGTCACGACCACCGACCACTACGATGCCTATCGCAAGGGCAATATCTCGTTTAAGCGCGTGCCCGTCGACGGATCGTCCAAGATGCCCGACGGCCATATGGACGCCATCGAGCCGTTTGATTACGAGGCTCTGCGCCCGTTCTCGGTCGCCTATATGCCCGGCTACATCGCCAACCGTTACGATGAGGATTGCGAGACGTGCAAGGCGCGCGCCGAGCGCCGCATGGAGGAGAGCACGATCTCGGCCCTGCGCGAGACCGTCGTCGACGAATACGACGATGCCACGGTCGAAAGCAAGCAGCTCGACTACACCTGGGAAGACAGCGACTACGCCCTGTTCCCCGTCTGGATGCTTTCCACCTCATGGAACGGCAAGAGCTACCTGTTTGCCATGAACGGCCAGACCGGCCGCATGGTCGGCGAGCTCCCCTGCTCCAAGCCCAAGCTCGCTATTGCCTCGGTGCTGTTCTTTGTGATCGGATTTATCCTCTCCCAGATTCTCTTTATGGGGGAATACGCCTTCGATCCAGATTACCTCACCTTCGATGTCGAGGGCATTCTCATCAACATCATCGCGCCGCTGATCATCGTGATTATCGGAGACGTGCTACTGGTAGGCCAGCTCAAGACGGCCAACGAGGCCACCCACGCCGACGAGTACTGCGGCGAGCTCGACCTGACCGAGAAGCACGACACCTTCAGCCACACCGAGACCACCGTTGTCATGAAAGACGACAAGGACGACTAAGCAATCCGACCAATACCACCCGGCCTTTGACGAGAAAGGAAGATCACCATGGGACTCTTGAAAGCTGGATTGGGAGCTGCCGGCGGCGTCATGGCCGACCAGTGGAAGGAATATATCTACTGCGAATCGATGCCTGCTGACGTCTTGGCCTGCAAGGGCAGCAAACGTACCGGTGGCCGCAGCTCCAACACGCGCGGCGAGGACAACGTCATCTCCAACGGCTCGGTCATCGCCGTCAACGACGGCCAGGGCATGCTCGTGGTGCAAAACGGCAAGATCATCGAAGTCGCGCTGGAGCCCGGTGAGTTCGTCTTCGATACCGGCAGCGAGCCGAGCGTCTTTAGCGGCAACCTGGGCGATTCCATCAAGGAGACCTTCGCCAATATCGGCAGCCGCTTTACCTTTGGCGGCGACGCGGGCAAGGACCAGCGCGTCTACTTCATCAACACCAAGGAGATCATCGGCAACAAGTACGGCACCGCCTCGCCCGTACCCTTCCGCGTGGTCGATAACAACATTGGCCTGGACGTCGACATCTCCGTGCGCTGCAACGGCGAGTATTCGTACCGCATCACCAACCCGCTGCTGTTCTACACCAACGTATGCGGCAACGTGACCGATAGTTACACGCGCGACAAGATCGACAGCCAGCTTAAGTCCGAGCTGCTCACCGCCTTGCAGCCCGCCTTTGCCAAGATCTCGGAGATGGGAATCCGCTACAGCGCCATCCCCGGCCACACCACCGAGCTCGCCCGCGCGCTCAACGAGGTTCTCTCTGCCGACTGGCGTGACCTGCGCGGCGTCGAGATCGTGAGCTTTGGCGTTAACTCCATCGCCGCCTCGCAAGAAGACGAGCAGATGATCAAGGATCTGCAGAAGGCAGCGGTCATGCGCGACCCCACCATGGCGGCCGCCAACATCGCCAGCGCCCAGAGCGACGCGATGCGTGCCGCGGCGGCCAACCCCAACGGCGCGATGGCAGGCTTTATGGGCATGGGCATGGCAGGTGGCATGGGCGGCATGAACGCCAGCCAGCTGTTCGCCGCCGGCCAGGCGCAGCAGCAGACCGCCCCGCAGCCGGCTCCGGCACCCGCTCCCGCACCGGCTCCCGCCGCACCTGCGGCCGGCACGTGGACCTGCAGCTGCGGCGCCACCAACACCGGCAAGTTCTGCTCCGAGTGCGGCAGTCCCGCACCCGCCCCGGCGCCGGCCAAGTGGTTCTGCCCCAACTGCGGTAGCGAAAACGGCGGCAAGTTCTGCAGCAACTGCGGAACGCCTAGGCCCTAACCCCTTTATCTGGTAATTGGCGGGGGATCCGCCACCCCCGCATTTGCTTCTATGGGTTTTCACACAAGAAGGAGGACACCATGAAGACAACGTTCAAAAAGTCCGCACTCGCATTTCTGACATGCGTCTTGGCGCTCGCCTTTGCCCTCACGGGCTGCAGCGGCGGCAAAGACCCCAAGGCCAACTTTGTCGGTAGCTGGAAGCTCTCGGGTGGAACCACGGAGGGCGAAGAGCTGACCGATGAGTATATGGATATGTTCGAGGAATGGGGCATCAGCTGCATCTTGGTCCTGGACGAAGACGGCACGGGCAGCCTCGATTTGTTCTCCGAAGTTTCCGACCTAAAGTGGGAGGCCAAGGACGCTACCACCGCGAGTATCACCGTCGACAAGGAGACGACCGACGTGAAGCTCGAGGACGGCAAGCTTGTCCTTGAGGACGGCGAGGACAAGCTCATCTTTAGCAAGTCCGATAAGGACCTGTCCGGTACCGTGAAGAAGGATCGCGATGCCGCCGAGAAGGAAGAGGAAGTCGAGGAGGCCGTCGAAGACGGCGATGTCCAGAGCGTCGAAATCTCCCCCGCCGTCACTGTCGCCGATGACGACCTGTGCACCATCACCATCACCGAGAAGTTCCAGGACGACTGGGGCGACATCGGCTTTGTCGTCAACATCGTCAACAAGAGCGACAAGGACCTGACCTTCTACGCCCCCACCGGCAAGACAAACGTCAACGGCACCATGAAGGAAGCCTGGTTCTCGGCCCACCTGATGCCCGGCACCAACGCCACCGAAGAGTTCACCTTCTCGAACGGCACGCTTGACAGCTTCGACAGCCTAGTCAACACGACCATCGGCATCGACGCCTACCTGACCGATTCCTACGAGGACGTCGCTTCCTACAGCGCAACCATCGCGTAGCGACAGACATCGACAGCCGCGGATTGGCGGACAAACCCGCGCGCGTACCAGACGGGGCCGCAGGAAATGATCCTGCGGCCCCGTCGCTTTGCGCCAGCAACGCTCTGCCCACGCAAACAGGCCGCCCGCCGCTTCCAGGTGCGATGCGGCGGGCGGCCTGCTTTTTAGCGTCGAAGCGCGGTCGAGAGCATCGATTACGGACGCTCCATATTGGGGACGATGCTGCCCTCGGTCACCGCATGCACGGCCAGGCGCATGATATTGTCGTAGCCGGTCTTGCTCAGAATCTCCGAGATGCGGCGCTTGACGGTGCCCTCACTCATAAACAGCTCGGCCGCGATCTCGCGACGGCTCTTGCCCTCGCAGGCAAGGCGCAAAATCGACAGCTCAATATCATCGAGGGCCGCCGTGCCCGAGAAAATGCTCTCGGGCGGTTTGGGAAACGTGCAGTAGCCCGCCAGCGTGGAGCGCATCACGCCAAACAGCTCGTCGATACCGACATTCTTGTACACAAAGCTATCGACGCCCGCCTCGCGCGCCTGATCGACAAAGGTGATCTCGGGCATACCCGTCATAATGATGACACGGCACTCGGGCAGTTCTTCTTTAATACGCGCTGCCGCCACGATGCCATTGGAATCGTGCTCGGTGCACACGTCCATCAGTATCATGTCCGGGCGCTCCTTGAGCACGACATCGAGGGCTTCGGAAGCATCGGCTATCGCGGCGACAACGGTCATATCGGACTGGTCGCCAACGGAGCGTGCGAGACTCTCGCGCAAGATGGCCTGGTCTTCGACGATGAGCACGCGGATCATGAGCTTCTCCTTTGGACCGTGGCGTTGGAGTGCAGCGGAATGGATACCGCAAGCGTAAAGGGCGGGGCGGAGCGGACTTCCAAGCTGCCGCCCAGATCTTGCGCGACACGCCTCATACTTGGGATACCCGTTCCTTCGCGATACGATACGGGGGCTGGGGACCCGTCGTTAGAAATAGTCATGTGCGAGACGGCACCAGCATCCGTCCCCTCCTGCCACAGGCGCACGTGGACCTGATGTGCCTGCGCATGCTTGGTAGCATTGGTCGAGGCTTCGCGGATAATCTGCAAGAATGCTGCGGCGACACGTGCATCCTGGGGCAGTGCACCCTCGACATCGATCTGCACGCTCACCAGGCCGAAGGCGTGGACGATATCGCCCAGCTGCTCCGAAGGCTCGCCGGCACCGCCACGGCGCAGATCGGCGGCGATTGAGCGCAGCAACGGGTCAATCTGCTCGAGCGACTCGTCGTCCAAACGCCCCTCCTCCAGATAGCGATGGAGGATAGACAGGCGCTGGCCGATCACATCGTGAACGCGGGCACGCATGCGCAGATAAGCCGCGTTGTCGGCAACTTTTTTGACTTCTTCGATCTGAGCCTGGAGCTCTTTGCCCGCAAGCTCAAGCAGGTGGTTGGCCTGCGCCAGGCGGTCATGCGCATGCGCATACTCTGTCACATCCAGACCGATTATGCGCTCGAACGAACGGCCCGAGACCATAACGTCATCGCACACAAACAGGCGAATCTCGGCGGGAGAAACCTCGACCACAACGCGCGCCTCACCAAAGCGGTCTAAATTGATGCGCACGCGGCTCTGGCTGCTTTCGGGCATTTGCATACTGAGTTTGCGCAGGTCGTTCCATGTACCGCTCATATCGCCTAGGTCGGTGGGCATATGAAGCTCCACCAGGTTTTTGCGCATGCAGCGGTTCATGAGCAGCGGATGGCCCCTCGGGTCTAGATACAGAATGCCCACGGGAATCACGTTGATGGTTTCAATCGTCGAGAACGCGGTGATGTCCTCCTGGCGGTTACGGACGTCCATCAAAAGCGCTGCGATGGAGCGGAACAGGAAGAACGCTCCCTCTGCGATAAGGACAACGGCCCACGCCGAGCCCATGGCAAAAACCACCGGCGGTGTAACGGCGACAACAAGCAGCAGCTCGGCCAGCATGACAGGGCGACGATAGTGCACCATAAGGACCACGCCATAGGCAAAGATCGCGGCATTGAGCCACAGCACTCCGCCCATTGCCCTGGCGCAAACGTCAAGCGGCGCCACCAGATACGAGCCAGACGACGCGAATAAGATGAGCGCCGAAATCATCAGGTGAAGCACAAGGCTCGCCTCGTAGGCGCAAATCACCTTGCGGTTATAGGACGAGCGCCGCGACGCGATGAGCGGGACGTGGATCGTCTGCAGACACGCAGCCAGGGCAAAGACAACGTCGAGCGCAACAATCTGAGGAAGGATAAGCGGAATCTGCATGGTCACTCACCCGTCCGCGGCATCAAGACGATCATGCGCAGCTGGCCGGGCTCGCCCTCAAGGCGGTATGCCACGTTGCGCCCTTGCAGAGCGCTTTCGAGCTCTTGTGCAGCGGGCGTCTGCGAAAGATCTTCATCATCGTTGGAAAAAAGCGTGGCGCGCAGCTCGACACTGCACCGGTCATGGTCGCCCAAGTGATACATAAGCGCCGGATGGTCGGTGGTGTAGGCAAAAAACGCAAAGTCATACACGCAGTCGTACAGGGCGCTTACCGTACTGGCGTGCAGTGGGCGGCGTATGGCGACAATCGAGGCGCAGTCGACATCGATGGTGCGCAGATCGCTTGCGAGCTCGTTGGCAATCAGCTGAATACGGTCGCGGTCAAAGCCGCTCTCCTCGTGTTGCGCCAACGTGAGCGACCCTTTGCGCTTGCAATAGGCAACGAGCATTTTGGCGCACTGCAGCATGCGGTAACGCTCATGCGAGGATGCCTCGTCGGTAAGCGGAGGCAGCGAGCTCAGCAGGCTGTACATCTCATCGAGCGCGCGGGCAAGCGCCCGGTCCACATCTTGAACCAGCAGCGCCTCGGCCTCCTGGTCTGCCAAATGCGCCTTAAGGTCATAGTCGGCCGCGAGCAGTTCGTTTTGACGTTGCAGTTCCATACGCCGATACGCCAGCTCGCGATTGAGCTCGTTGAGTTCCGAGACCTCCTGGGCAAGGAGAGCCGACCCGCCCAGCAGCGGAAAAGCTCGATACATCACATCGGGGGCAGACGCCACGGTAAAGGCGTGGGCACGCCCGTACTCCTGCGCACGAAGCTCTTCGCGCACATCTGGCGTGATTGGTCCCGACATCGGCGTGGCATATGCCACCTGCAAGTCGCGCGTCAGAACCTTGAGATCGAGCGGCAGGGTATCGAAGATGCCGGCGATATCGTGATACGACGGGATAACGCCACAATCGAGGCAAATCTCGAATGTTACCACGCACAGCACGCAATAGACCAGCGAAAAGTTGAGTTTCCACGCCCAGGGCACACGCAGGGCATACGAAGCGGCAAAGAACGCGCCGCCCAGCAACACGAGTGCTGCCGTGCCTGAAAAGCGCTGGATTCTATAAGACGAGGACCGTCCCACCAGGACAAAAAAGGCAACGACGTTAAAAGCCGTCCACGCCAGAAAGAGAAAGTAACCCCAGCCATACGTGTAGTCGTTGCTCCAGGTTTCGCTTGCGCGGTCAAAGTGGAATATCTGCCGGTGCGCATCGTTGGTGAGCACAAACGCGATAAGCAGGGCGGCCGCAATCCACAAGGCCGTGCGGTAGCGGCGGCCCGCGCGATGTTGCTCCACGCCCACGAGGCGCATGCCGCATAGCTGAAAGAGCAGCGGGATGAGCGTCATGGGCACGTAGTACAGGTACCAAAGCAGCGTGGCGTAAGTTGGCGTGAATGAGTTGTACTTAAAGATGACCTCGATCATCCACAGGGGGCAGATGGCAGCGATAGCAACAAGGCGGCGGCGCAACATATAGTCCAGGCAGCGCAGGTAAGCGAGAACGCCCCAGATTGAAAACGTGACTGCGGCGACAAGTAGCGGAAAGGAGCTCGTATGGGCAAGCTCGTCCGCGACCTCTTTGGACACCTCACCATAGACGGGCACGGTGTTGGAAAGCTTGGGGTCCGAGGCGAACAGCGCCGGCAAGACCGCTAAAAGCATAAGGAACAACGCGGTGATGGCGCCGGCGATAGCAAAGACGCGGCGGCGGTATACACGATGCGATATGCCAACAAGGAATCGCGGCATGGCAAAGAGCTTGCCGCCCCTGGGATCCGCCGCGGGTGCGGATCGGGCGGCCGCGTGACCGATATGTCGCTCGCGGGTACCCATAGTGCTTTTAGTGTACCGACAGATGGGCTAAAAAAGCGGGCCGCATGTCCCAAAATCCGCAGACGGCAGGGCGCGCAAGGAGTGTCCCTGACGACTAGTCGTTTAAGAACGTCCCCAATGACTACCTCTCAGGAGTGTCCCCAGGTGCCGACAGAAAAGGAACGTCCCCAAGTGCCAACTCAAACAGTACATGTTTAATCTGTTTCGTTAATTGAAATGCGTAAATATGGTTAACCAAAAAATTGATATTTGGTTAATTGGTAACTGTAAATTCGGTTAAACGCGCTGGTAAACAATGGTGATAATTAGGCAAGTAGTCATTGGGGACATTCTTAAACGACCAGTCAAACAAGAACGTCCCCCAATGACTAATCGACAGCGAGGGTCTCCTCTAGGTATTCCTTAAAATACGGAAGGTCAAAGCCAACCCTTCCTCGGCCGCGCTCACCAATAATCCCTTGCTCAATCAGGCGAGCGCGGTATTGCGACGCATAATTGCTCTTTACGCCCATTCGCTCTGCAACGTCCGCAATCTTGCTCTCGCCCCCGTCTGCAAGCATTGCCTCCAAGAACGCTTTATCGCCTTCGGACAGTTCGTAATACGTCGGCGCCAACACGCGCTGCTCCATGTCAGAACGCGCAAGCGCAATGCCCCTTGCAGCATCTTGGGCGGTTATCTCTTCTGCCTGAGGCCGTATATCCCAAGAGCGGAAACCGACGAGCTGCATAAGAAACGGAAAACCGCCGATGGCATCTACCATCTTCTGAAGGCCGTCAGCACTCACGCGCCTGCCACCGCCCTCGATGGTCTCCTTCAATGCAACGGCAATTTCCTTGTCGCTAATATTCCCCAAGTGGTGCTGAACTGATCGACGCAAAAATGAAACGGACTGGTTGCGCAGCAGCATTGACACCTGATGCGGCAGCCCCGCCATCAGCACTCCCACACGTCGGCCTTCGCGCACAAACATCTGGTACGTAGAGGCAAAACTAATCATTTCATCGAACGAAGCCGACACCTCATCGATCGTGAACAGCAAACCGATGTCATATTTGTCCAAAGCTTTTATAAGGCGAGTCATCCGCGTGCGCCAGTTTGCCGAAGGTGCCTGCTCCGGCTCCCATTCCACGCTAAATAGCTGGCCCACACTCAAACCTCTGAGCCTAGGATTTAAGCCGCTATCGATATATTCAGCCGCAACTTCACGCGTTTGCTCGTAAATGTCTTCCAACATTCCAGGAGCAGCAGCCACGCCGACCGAAATCCAACCATGCCTTTGCGCCTCGGAGCTAAGGTATGAGAGCAGGGCCGTTTTACCTGTTCCTCGTGCGCCAACATAGATTGTTGCCAAGTTGGGATCGCCGGGTCCGCGGTCGAGCGCTCGCACAACATCATCAATAAGATACGTGCGGCCGGCCATAATTGGCGGGACGATGCCAAATGTCGGCGTAAACGGATTAATGGGCACATCCATGGAACACTCCCCCGTCAGCTCTATCCTGCTTTCACTAGTTTTGCAAGTTTTAACTTCTTTTGCAAGTTTTAACTTCTTTTGCTTTCTTTCACTTCTTTTAACAAAGCGCCCGGCGGGCATAAACTGCTCGCCGGGCGCCTTGGTTAGGAAGCTATAAAGCATAACTTTCGAAATGCGGCGGTCAGGTCCACCTCCTAAGGGCCTGAGGTGCTCAAGATTGGAAGCGACAAGCCCGACGAAGCGTACTTTAGGTACGCGAGGAGAGTTGGAGCCCCAAGGTTGAGTGCCTCAGTGCCCTTAGGCCAAATCTTCGCCGTTGGTGGCGATTACCTTCTTGTACCAGTCGAAGCTCTTCTTCTTGGAACGCTTGAGGGTGCCGTTGCCCGCGTCGTCGCGGTCGACGTAGATAAAGCCGTAGCGCTTGGACATTTCGCCGGTGCCGGCAGAGACGAGGTCGATCGGGCCCCAGGTGGTGTAGCCCAAAAGGTCCACGCCGTCCTCGGTCACCGCGTCGCGCATGGTCTCGATATGCTGGCGCAGGTAGTCGATACGGTAGTCGTCGTTGATGGAGCCATCCTCCTCGACAACATCCTTGGCGCCCAGGCCGTTCTCGACCACAAACAGCGGCTTCTGATAACGGTCGTACAGGTCGTTGAGGGTAATGCGGAAGCCCAGCGGATCGATGGCCCAGCCCCACTGGCTCTCCTGCAGATAGGGATTCTTGGCGCCGGCGAAGGCGTTGCCCTTGGTCTTCTCAACATCGGGGTTATCGGCACCGGCAGAGCAACGGGTGCTGTAGTAGCTAAAGCTGATGAAGTCGACGGTGTTGGCGGCCAGGACCTCGCGATCCTCGTCAGTCATACCCACGTCGATGCCCAGGCGCTCGAGTTTCTTGAGCGCATAAGCCGGATAGTAGCCACGGCTCTGGACGTCGACGAAAAAGTAGTTGTCCTGGTTATCGAGCTGCGCCTGGCGCACATCGCCCGGACGGCAGCTGTAGGGGTAGTAGGTGCCGGCAGCGAGCATGCAGCCGATCTTGACCTCGGGGTCGATCTCGTGGGCGATCTTGGTTGCCCAGGCGCTGGCGACGAGCTCGTTGTGGGCGGCCAGGTACTCGACGGCCTCCTTGTTCTCGCCCTCCTCAAAGACCAGGCCGGCACCCATAAACGGCAGGTGCAAGATCATATTGATCTCGTTGAAGGTAAGCCAGTACTTCACCAGGCCCTTGTAGCGGGTGAAGATCGTGGTCGCGAGGTTCTTGTAGAAGTCGATGAGCTTGCGGTTGCGCCAGCCGCCGTACTCCTTGATGAGGTGAATCGGGCAGTCGAAGTGCGTGATGGTCACGAGCGGCTCAATGCCGTGCGCCTGACACTCGCGGAACACGTCCTCGTAGAAGGCCAAGCCGGCCTCGTTGGGCTCAGTCTCGTCACCGTTGGGGAAGATGCGGGTCCACGCCAGGCTCATGCGGAAGGTCTTAAAGCCCATCTCGGCAAAGAGGGCGATGTCCTCCTTGTAATGGTGATAGAAATCGATGCCAGTCTGCGCGGGGTAGTAATAGCCGTCCTCGAAGTCGAGCATCTTGCGCTGGCCGGAGACCACCGCATAGCGCTCGGGGCCGTGCGGTGCCACATCCACGTTGGCTAGGCCGCGGCCATCCACGTCGTAAGCGCCCTCGCACTGGTTGGCAGCCGTCGCGCCGCCCCACAGGAAGTCTTTACGGAAAGCCATACATCGATCCTTTCACACGATAATTGTCATAGGTTCAGTATCTCTACAAACAGCGCGTCGCTCAACGGCAACGGCACAGCTCGAAACTTCTTTTCGCCCCAACGGCCTCATCCGCCCGCAGCGACTGACACTTCCTGATACCTCGCTTCGTCCCCTGGCAACAGGTTCGCCTCTCGAGGTTTTTCCTCCACAGGAACCCGTCCCCGGGGAGGAAAGGAAGTGAGGGGCCGGGCGGCAATGACTGCGGCTAAGCGTACGTGATGGCCTCCAAACGAAGAAGCACGGGAGAGCTATAGCGCATAATGGCGACCTCGTCGCCGTTGAGACGGCAGTCGCGCACCCACGCGCCGTTCTCAACGGTCCCCGTCTCGAGCGACGCCACATCCACATGCGGCTCACCCGCCGCGTGCGACTCGAGCGCCAAGCCGCAACGAAGCGCAAGCAGGTACACGGCGCCGTCGGCGGCGCGAAGGACCGCACACGCACCGGGCAGGGCACCCTCATCAAAGCTCACCTTAATTGCTATGGAACCCATATCGAGCAGGCCCTCGGCTGCCACCTCACTCGTCACGGCATCGAGCGTCGCGTACGCGGCATCGTCCTCGGCAAGTTCAAATAACTGAGCCAGCCCACGCGTGACCTCCGCATATTCCTCCCGGTCCTGAGGCGTGAGCAAAGCGGGGTCGCTCGTATCCATGCCAAAGAGAATACCCGCCGAATCGCCAAAGGGCTCGCCCATCTCCTCGTAGCCAAAAGGAGCGAAGCACAGGGCATGGTGATGGGCCACCGCCCAGACCTGGCGCGCGGCGGCGTAGGCGTGCGTCGCGGTCTCGGGGATAAAGAGCGGGTTGTCCTCGCACGCATATTCGTCGCAGACCTTGCAAAACGCCGGGATGTAGATATCGGGGCCCAGCATGTCGATGCTCGGGGCGGCATGCTTCCACACGCCCATCACGCGCAGGTTGGGACCGCCCGTGGGAAAGCGCCCAGGCTTGTGACCCTTGTCGAGCCAGCAATTGCAGGCCGTGGGCAGCGGATGCTCGGCGCGGCCCGCTGCGGCGACCGCCTCCACGTAGCGAGCCATGTGGTAGGTGGTAAACATCTCCTCGGCATGCTCGCCAAAAACCTGTTCCCACGAACCAGAGCCGGCGCCCGCTTCAAGGGCTTCCGCAAGCTCAGACGCCAGGGAGGTAGGATCGACCGCAAGCGCCTCGATCAGCTCCGTAGGCACGCTCTCCGCAAAGGCGGCATCCGCCCAAGGCGAGTGCTCACGTGCCGCGACCATCTGGCCGCACTCGTTTTCTACCTGCACGAGTATCACCGTATGATCTTGCGCATCCACCTCGCGCAGGTGCGCCATCAAAGCCGCGTAGGCGCCGGCATCCGCCGCGCGCGTCTCCTCGCAATAGAGCGAAAGCGCCGTGATCTCAAAGTTATGGAACTCGGCATAGCGAACCTTGTTCTGCCCGGGCACCATCTGCGCACGGCGAAAACGCTCGATATCGCGTTTGACCCACGCGGGCGCATAGTAGCACTGCGCATTTTTGTACGCGCCAAACCACAGCACGCCCAGGCGCAGCCCGCGCTCGCGGGCAAGCTCGAGCATCATGTCCACTTGGCCAAAGTCAAACTCGCCCTCTGCGGGCTCCAAAAGCTCCCAGGTAACCGGGGCGAGCACGGTATTCATACCGAGCGCCCGCGCGCGATCGAGAGCATCCGCAAAGGCGCGGCGCCCACCCGAGGCGGAGTTATGGCACTCGCCCGCAAACAGCGTATAGGGCCGGCCGTCCACCATCAGGCGTTGCCCGCCGCCAGCACAGGTGTACAACTGCGGAATCTCCGCCATGGCAACTCCATTCTTCCGTTTTGTTTCAACCCCCTGAGGGCCGAGCCGTGTTGAGAGCACCGGACGCGCGACCAGGGCCTACCTGTCGTCCGTGCGAGCCCGCCCCTCCGATGGGAGATGGGTTAAAGGACGGCAAACGAGGCGAGATCGACCGAACCGACGCCCTCGATAGCCAGGTAGAGTGCATGGTCACCGGCAACGGTCTTCGTCAGGGATGCGACCACCGTGCACCAGCCCTCGCCTGGCACGAGCTCGACGCGCGTCAACTCAGCGCCATCCGGCGCGTCCAAGCGCACACTCACCACACCGGCAAGATCCCCGCGCACCTCGAGCTCCACCGTGCGCTCCGCACCGGAAAACGCCAGGTATTTGTAGCCCACGCCCGCTCCATCGCAGAGGTTGGCCACATAGGTACGTGCCGAAGTCACACAGCCCGCATCGACTTCCTGGGTAATCACCGGATGGTTATCGGCGATTTCCAGATTGCCGGAATAGTGAACCGCGCCGGCCGGCCCCACCAAGTAGCAGCAAATACTCGCCGGGTACGCGCGCCCGCAAGGAAGCGCTCCGCCATTGAGCCCACAGCTCGTTATCTCTACTTGTTCGATATGTCCATCGGAAGCAATCTCGATGGGCTCAGCGCACCCCTGGCGCGCGTGCTGCGCACCGTGCGTATGACGGTGATAGAAGATGTAGTCGCGCCCGGCAATGCGCGCCATGCCGCCATGGTTGTTGCCCAGGTCCATCACAGCGGCGTCCTCGGCCTCGTGCCCTGGCAGGCCCACATCGCCGTTGGAAACGAGCACGCCGCCGTAGGTTACCGGACCTTCCGGCGTTGGCATCGTGGCCCAGCAGAGCTCATGTCCGTTTTCGCTCGAGTAGACAAAGTAGTAGCGCCCGTCGAGCACGCGGATGCTCGAGGCCTCAAAGAAGGCATGCCCTTCAAAACCCGTGTCCGCCGCCTGCGTCACTGCCGGAGCCAGATGCTTGGGTGCCGCGGCCATCGTGCGCATATCGGCGCCGAGCCGCACCACGTAGCCGCCCTCCATGGAAAATGCGGGCATGCGCGAGCTCGGCTTCTTGGCGCCAAACCCATAGTAGAGCCAGCAGCCCCCGTCCCCGCAGGGAAGGACCGCCGGGTCAAAGGGCATGCCCCAGCCCTCCTCGCCCGCAAACGGCGAGCCGTCGGGCTTGGCAATAGGGCCCAGATAGCGGTAGCGTCCCGCTGGCTCATCGCACACGGCGACCGACATGATGCAACCACTCGTCATGCTTAGCGTGAAGTAATACAGATAGAACCGCCCGTCGGCACCCTGGCACACATCGGGCGCGCCGTACCCGGTTCGATCGACATTGGCCGGGTCATCCTCTTTGCGCCAGATGGTCCCCTCAAACGTCCAGGAGCCCAGATCGTCCACCGGGGCTGACCAGCACACGTAGTCACCCGGGCAGTATGCGGTGCCCTCGGGTGCGTCATGGCTTCCATACACGTAGACTCGGTCACCAAAGACATGCGGTTCGCCATCGGGGATATACTCCCATCCCGGGAGATACGGATTGGTTGCGATATGAGCCATGTCAGACCCCTCCTATCGATATCGGGCGCGGTACCGGACGGGCGCCGGCGACAAGACCGAACGCCTGCCGCGCACCGCGTGCACCATTCGTTAAGCAAATGCAGCTAGACGAGCTCGAACTCCCCCACCAACAGGTCGCGGCTGTTAGGCCCCGCCATGACCTCAAACGCGCCGGGCTCGCTTGCCCAGCCGTGCTCGGGCGTCCAAAAACGCAGAGCCTCCTCGCGCAGGATAAACGTCACCGTGCGGCGCTCACGCGGCGCAAGCTCAACACGCGCAAAGTCACGCAGTTCGAGCATGGGGCGCACGCGCGTTGCCACCTTGTCGTGGATATAGAGCTGCACGACCTCAGTACCAGCAATATCGCCCTCATTGGTCACGTCGATTGAGACCTCGATGACACCGTCCGCCGTAAGCTCGTCCGCACTCAGGCGCAGGTTATCGTAGCGCGCCGTATGATACGAGAGGCCGTAGCCAAAGGGGAACATCGCATCGTTAGGGCAGTCCATATAGCGGCTCACAAAGCGACCGCTATGCGTTGATGCCTTAGCGGGACGTCCGGTGGAGAGCTGCGCATAGTAGAGCGGCTCCTGGCCCACGTTATGTGGGAAGCTCACCGTGAGCCTGCCGCTCGGATTGACCGTTCCAAAGAGCACGTCGGCTACCGAACGCCCACCAGCCGTACCGGGGAACCACGCCTCTACGATTGCATCGCAATCATCGATCACGTCAGTGAGGGCAAGAGGACGCCCGTTAAAGAGCACGAGCACCACAGGCTTGCCGAGCGCGCGCACGCGCTTGAGCAGGCGCTTCTGCGGAGCCGGTATCGTAATGTCCGTACGCGCTCCGCCCTCACCGCTCTGCAGCATGTGTTCTCCGAGCGCCATGACCACCACATCGCTCGATGCGGCCAGCTCGAGCGCCTCGGCAGCCATCGTCTCTAGATCCGCGCCCTCGCCCGTCGGCGCACCGAACGCGGGAATCTTGCCAAACTCCCCAAGCTCGCTGTAGTCGTCGAGCGTGGGACAGCCTTGGGCCCACGCAAAGCCGTCGTCGCCCAATACCCCGGCAAATGCCTCGGCAAGCGTTACGGAATGAGTTTTATCGGCATGAATCGCCCACATGCCGATGATGTCTCGGCTGTTGGCATAGGGACCGATGAGCGCCACGCGCGGAGCGTTGCCCCCGGTCGTAAGCGGTAGCAGCCCGCCTTCGTTTTTAAGGAGCACGAGGGCCTCGTCGCACGTTTTACGCGCGCTCTCAAGACGCTCCGGCGTGCACGTGACCTCCGTACGGCGCTCGGGCGAGCACGTACGATACGGGTCCTCAAACAGACCGAGTCTGTTCTTGAGCTCGAGCACGCGCATGCAGGCGGTATCGATCTGCTCGAGCGAAACCTCACCCGTTTCGATAAGGGCCTCAAGCTCATGTGCGTAGCAGGGCGTCTTCATGTCGATGTCCACGGTGGCATTCATGGCGAGCTTGGCCGCCTCGCGACGGTTTGCCGCCACACCGTGTGCCCTGAGCTCGTCGATCGCCGCGTAATCGGTGATGATGGGACCGTCAAAGCCCCACTCGTCGCGCAACACGTCGTGCATGAGCCAGCGGTTTGCCGTGGCGGGGATGCCATCGATGGTGTTGAAGCTCGTCATCACCAAATCGCAACCAGCCTCGACCGCCGCACGGTACGGAGGCAGGTACTCGTTGCGCAGGCGCCACTCGCTCATATCCACCGTGTTGTACTCGCGACCCGCCTCGGGCGCACCATAGCCCGCAAAGTGTTTGACGCAGCTGGCCAGGCTCTTCTGCGGCGTACCGTCACCCTTAAAGCCCTCGACCATCGCGCGGGCGAAGCGGCTGCTTAGGTACGGATCCTCGCCCGGCATCTCCAGGCAGCGACCCCAACGGGCATCGCGCACCACGTCCACCGGCGGGCTAAAGGTCACCATGCAGCCATCGGCCACGGCCTCTTCGGCAATAAGCTTGTAATCCTCGCGGATAAGCTCTGGGTCCCACGTGGCTCCCAGGCCCAGGGGGATTGGATAGCAGGTTTGATAGCCATAGATCACATCGGCCATAAAGACGAGCGGGATCTTAAGACGGCTGCGCTCAAGATATGCATCTTGGATACGATGCACTTCCTCGGCGCCCAACACGTTGAGCACGCTGCCGCATACGTCAACATCTTCTTGCGTCACGCCCAGCTTGGCACGCGGACCAACCGCTACGGCATCGGTGCCAAAGCACCCACCGTCAAGCTGCACCAACTGCCCGATCTTCTCGCGCAGGGTCATACGCCCCAAAAGCTCAACGAGCTCGGATTGCTTCATGGCTACCTCGTTTCTGTTGTGTGCCCTTATGGGAGGACGCCGGATTCGTGTAGGGGTCAGCGCCCTCCCATAAGGGCGCACGGGGCGCATCTGGCGCCGCGCCCCGTGCGCCGGCGTCCAAAGACGCCGGTTTCCCAGAACTAGTTGTTCTCGAGGATCATGTCGTCGTTGAAGCCGAAGGTCAGCGTGCCCACAAAGGTGAGGACGGAGGCGACGGCGAGCGCGATGACGTCCTCCATACCCACCGAGCCGATGATGGCCGGGATGGTGATGAGCGAGGTGGTCATGAGCGCGGGCTGGTGCAGGCCAAAAGCGGCAGCGATGGCACCGCAGATGCCGCAAGAGACGATTGCGATCACAAACGGGCGCTTGTACTTGAGGACGGCGCCGTAGATGGCGGGCTCGGTGATGCCGGCGAGGAGCGCAGAGATGGCGGCAGCGCCGGCGAGCTCCTTGAGCTCGGTGTTCTTGGTCTTGAGGAAGATGGCAAGGACCGCGAAACCCATGGCAAAGTTGGTGCCGACGGTAATGGGCAGGATGACGTCATAGCCGAGCATACCGATGTTCATCTGGATGATGGGGATAAAGGCCCAGTGCATACCAAAGATGATGAGGCAGGGCCAAAGCAGACCGATGAGGAAGCCTGCGGGCAGCGGGGCAACCTCAAGCAGGGAAACCAGGCCGTTAGCGATGAGACCACCGATGAAGTCGGTGACGGGGCCGATGATGTAGAGGGTGAGCGCAGTGGCCACGACGAGGGTCACGACGGGAACGATCAAGCCCTTGAGGATATCGGGGACGACCTTATTGAGGCCCTTCTCGATCCAGGACTGTGCGTACACGGCAAAGATGATGGGGATAACCGAGCTCGTGTAGCTGATGAGCGTTACCGGGATGCCAAAGAGGTCAACCGGGTCGCCGGCGCTAAAGAGCGTGGAGAGCGTGGGGTAGCACAGCGCAACGGCGATGGCCGTGGCCGTCCAGTCGTTGCACTTGAACTTCTTGGCCGCAGTGCGGGCAAGGAAGACCGGCATGAAGTAGAACACGCCGTCGCCGATGGCGTAAAGCAGCTGGTAGGTGGTGGACTCGGCCGCGAGCCAACCAAAGGAGTTGGCCATGATCACAAAGGCCTTGAGAAGGCCGGCGGCGGACATGGCGGGAAGCATCGGCATAAAGATGCCGCTGATGAGCTGGATGGCGCGGTTGACGATGCTGCCACCGGCCTCGTCCTCGACCTCGCCGCCAAGCTGGATGTTGGAAACCTTGGGCAGGGCGTCATACACGTCGGTAACGTGATTGCCGATAACAATCTGGTACTGACCGGCGGCCACTAGAACGGAGATAACGCCCTCGGTCTGGTTGAGCTTCTCGGTCTGGGCCTTCTTCTCGTCGTTGAGGGTAAAGCGCAAACGGGTAATGCAGTGGGTGACGGACTTGACGTTGTCCTCGCCACCGACGAGTTCAACGATGGTACGGGCGAGAGCCTCGTAATCGCGTGCCATGTGAAACCTCCTTGTTTCACTCGTTACAAAGATATCTGCAGCCCCGGCGCCTTGGAGCTTAACAGCAGGTTGCGCGGCGATGCCGCGATGTCTGCCGACGCAAAGCCGGCCAGTTGGGCAGTTAGACGGGTGCCCGGCCGCCGTATCAATGTCCCGGGCAGAGCCGGTTGATATGCATCATCAGATAGAGCAGCTCTTCGTCCGTGCAGTGCCAGCCGCAGGTTGCCCTCATGTATTCGTCGATTGCGCGTGCACAGGCGTACGCGTCTGAAAACTCGCTGGTCGCTCGTTTGAAAAGATCGCTATTGCGCGTCTCCTCGTCCTCACCCTTGATAAGGCGACTGATAAGAAAGCGCATATGGGTCACAAAGCGCGCATAGCTATATGAGTAGCGGTCGATGGTCTCGCCAAGCGTACGCTCGATAATCCCGGTGACCGCATCGATGACCTCGGTACTCTTTACGACCAAGTCCATGTTGCCCTTTGCGCCCGCGTTCTCGTCATCGACCATCTCGGCGTTGACGATATGCAGCGCAATCGAAGCGGCCTCGGTCTCAGGAAAATCAACGTCCTCAGCCACAGCCATAACGAGCTTGACGCCGCGGCGACCGACCTCGGCCTCGCGCGGATAGACGAGGCGGACTTCCTCGTAGAGCGGGTTCTTGATCGAAGCACCCTTGCGGGCGCGGTCGATGGCAAACTGAAGGTGGTCGGCGAGCGTAAAGACTAGATTGGGATTGAGCGTGCAGTTGAGCTCGTTGCGTGCGATATCCACGATACCCGACGCGATAATGATGACATCGTCCGAAAGCGATGCGACAGCATCGTACATCTCAGGGCTGATATCGCGGAAGCTCCGCTGGATGGCGCTTTCGTCCTCAATATAGGAAGGGGCGCCGCGAAAGCCAAGGCCCTTGCCAAACAACACGAGCTCGCGCCCGGCATCGTCCTCCGCAAGGACAACGTTGTTGTTTATTGCCTTGGTTATCAGCATGAAAAAACTCCCCTGGGCTCCACTTGGACATCTCGCGACACCGGCTCTCGAGTCGGCGGTTGCTATGACATGTGCTCGTGGCGCCTCCCGAGGAGTAACGCGGTGCAGCTGCCAGTATAGAGGTTTTGCTGGGTTATTAAAGTGATTATATAGAAGTTACCGTTCGCCCCTGTTTTTCTACCGTTCATCCCTTGACCCCCCCAGGCAAAGGCAACCAAAGGCGCACCACAAAGGGGACAGGCACCTTTGTGGTGGTTTGAGACAAGGACCCTAGTCCACGGTGATGTCGAAGTTCTTGCCCGTGAGGCCTACGTAGCCGCCCTCGGCAGCAGGTCATTTGACCGAATAGGAAAAAAAGGAAAAAATAGGAAAAAAAGGAAAGGAGACTTATGACAGAAACCATCTTCTCCCCCTCATTTGGAAATCGCCCGTCCTATCTGGTGGGGCGTGGGAGCGTGATTTCGACATTCATCTCCGGCCTTGAGCAGGAGCCGGGCAATCGAGACCGTGCCATGCTCATGCTTGGCCAGCGAGGCAGCGGCAAAACGGTTCTCCTGTGGGAACTTGCCGATCGCGCCCGCAAGCTCGGCTTCGTTGTTGCCACACCCACCGTAGCCTCCGAGGACATGCTCGAGCGTATTGTTGAAAAAATCCAAGAGGCAGGCGAGCCCTATGCTAACAAACGCCATCTTCCTAAACTCACGAGTGGCAGCCTGAGCGTCTTCGGCTTCTCAGCCGGCCTTGAGTTCACGCGCGATGTGCAGGAAACCAAAAGCTTCCAGTTCAAGCTCACGCAGCTGGCGCGCAAACTGACCGAGCAAGGACATGGCATCCTCATCCTCATCGATGAGCTCCAGGCCAATTCAGCCGAAATCAGGCAACTCGTCACCGCCTATCAAGAGCTCGTCGGCGAGGGACTCAACGTCGCGCTTGTTATGGCAGGGCTCCCGGGAGCAGTCTCCGCGACACTCAACGACCGCGTACTGACATTTCTCAACCGCGCACGCAAGGTCACGCTCGAACCGCTTTCAGTCGGAGATGTGGATGCCTGCTATCAGCGAGCTTTCGAAGAACTCGGCCTTGATATCCCAAGCGATCTTCGGCTGGACGCCGCTCGCGCAACTCAGGGCTCGCCCTACATGCTGCAGCTCATCGGCTACAACATCGCCAATCATTGCCAGGCAGGAGAACACGTAACGCCAAAGCAAGTTGACGGAGCAATCGAAGCGTCAAAGGCCGATTTCGAAAACGATGTGTGCGAAACGACGCTCGCCGCGCTCTCGGACCAAGATGTTGCGTTTCTCGCCGCAATGACCGACGACGAAGACGGCACGTCGCGCATTTCCGATGTGGCCGAGCGCATGTCAGTCACGCCCGACTACGCGCAAAAGTATCGCCGGCGCCTCATCGACGCCGGCGTAATCGAACAGGCGCGCCGCGGTTACGTGCGCTTCGCTGTTCCATATATGGCTGACTACTTGCGCAGCCAGCTCTAGGCAGCCGCCACAATGGGGGCAGGTACCTTTGAGGTGGATTGGGCCCGGTTTATCTCAATCTGTAACAGGAAGAGGCGATTTAGCCCGCTAGATGTTACAGATCGAGACGGAAGATTCTAGTCCACGGCGATGTCGAGGTTCTTGCCGACGAGGCCCACGTAGCCGCCTTCGGCTGCCTTGGGGCTGTCGGCGTGGCAGAGGACCCACTTGTCGGCCTTCCAGTAGCAGTAGCTGTCACCGGCGGCAGGCATGTCGGCTGCAGCCTCGGGGCGCGGACCATTGGTGCCGGCGGGCAGCGCAACCATCACCTGGAAGCCGCCATCGTCGACCATGCACGGCGTGTAGTGGAGCGTGGTGTTGAAGACTTCGACGACCGTACCCGCCGGCACGCGGAACGCCTTGACGCACGCGGTGTCGAGCTTGCCGTCCTCGATCTCCCAGCGATGCGCCACGAGCAGGATAAAGTCGCGGGCGCCCAGGTTAAACTCGCTGGCGCGGTGATACTCCAGGCAGTTGAGGCGTGTGTTGTGGCCGTTGCACCAGCCGAGCTGGAAGGGGCGGCCGCCAAACATGAGAAAGCCCAGTTTGTCGGCATCCTTGACGCCCTCGAGCTCCGGCGCACTTGCTACGTACTTGCTGCCCTCGGGAATGGGCGTGGCAGAGAGCGCCTCGAGCACGGGCGACGTGAGCTCGGACGGAACGTTATCCCAAACGTTGCCATAGGATTTGAACTCGGGATCGTTGACAGAGTAGATATGCATGTTCACTCCTGTTCGTTTATGTGACAGTACGAACATTCTAGAACAAACATAAGCGATTTTGAACGCCATCCCGACCACTCAACAAAAAGGCGCCCCCGCATAAGCGAAGGCGCCCAATGCGCGCGTTTTGGGCGATAAAGCCCTTACGCCTGCTGATAGTGCAGGTGCTTCTCGTCGATATCGGCCAGGTCGCGGTCGAGATAACGGCGCGCAAGCCAGTTGGCCATGGGGAGGTTCTGGTCCAGGTAGTTGCCGCACTCCTCGGGAGCGGCACCGGGGACATCGCCCTCAAAGTCGGCGACAAACTCGAACAGCTCACGCACGAGCGGCAGGATCTCCTCGCTCGTCACTTCGCCAAATACGACGAGGTAAAAGCCCGTGCGGCAACCCATGGGGCCAAAGTAGACAATGCGGCTCGACCACTCGGCATGGTTACGAAGAAACGTCGCGCCCAGGTGCTCGATGGTATGGCACTCGGCCGTGTTCATGACCGGCTCTTTGTTGGGCGTGGTCAGGCGCAGGTCAAACGTGGTGACGGCAGCACCGGTCGCCGGATCGCGGTCGATGCGGCTCACATACACGCCGGGCTCAAGCAGCAGATGGTCAACGGAAAAGCTGGCGATGCGCTCCATGGCAGATCCTCTCGATAGTCATTGGGACGGAACTCTTTTAGCCGGTTCGAATGGTCGCACCAATCATACCAGTCAAAAAAGCCCCGTCCCAAATAAGCTGCCCGGGACGAGCGAGCTCATCGAGCATGAGATGGCGGTCCGGAAGGAATCCAAGCGCGCAAGGCTGTTCAGGAAGGCGAAATTCCCCTGCGTGAAGTCGTTCGAAGGGCACGACTTCACGCAGGCAGCCTTTCCCGACAGCTATGGCGCGAACCACCCGAAAACGCTGTCGTTCGTCGAGGCAGCGCAGGGCCCCACGTTCCATGGGCAGACGGGCCGAAGGGAAACCCACCTCGCGATAGCCGTCGGCCACGCATGCGTGATAGAAGGCAAGACGCGCGCCCCACTCGAGAGAGCGAGGCGCGGGCTATTTCAGGCTGCATCAATCATGGAGTTTCCCTCTAAAGGAGCAAGGGCTCAATGCTATTTGGCGTTTGCCTGATCGAGTTCCTTCTTGCTAAAGCCGAAGAGATACGTGCACACAGCTGCGACGACCAGGGAAATGAGGCTCGCGATAATACCCTGGATGAAATTGGCGTTGGTGCCGCCCACATAGCTCAGGACGGACAGGAAGTTCGCAGAGGTGATGACGTACTGGGTGAGATTGGCGATACCAGCATACGCACCGCCGACAAAGCTACCGACCATCAAGGCGCCGAAACAGCGCACGTGAGACAGGCAGATGCCATAGAGCACAGGCTCGGTAACGCCGCCCAAGATACCGGATACGAAGGCGCCGAAGGCGTTGCCGCGCTCCGCCTTACCTTTGAGTCGAAGAGCCGCACCGAGGGCGACGCCGAAGCATGCCCACGTGGCGAAGCTACCCGCGAGCATGACACCGGTCATCTCGCCAGTCTCGAAGAACGAGGCCATCATGGGCATCATAAGGGCCAGATGCATACCGCTCATGACGAGGAACTCCCAAAGGGCGGCGATCACGCCGACACCGAAGAATCCGGTATTCATACCGAACCAGGCAAGGCCGCCGCTGATGGCGTTGCCCACAATCGTACCGAAGGGGGCGAGCAGGCACAGGATGAACGGCGAGGTGACAAGGAGGCTCAAAATGGGCGTGAACACGGTTGAGAGCATGTCGGGCATGTGCTTACCGACAAACTTATAAACAACAGCGAACAGCGGAACGGACATCATGATGGGCAGGACAGTCTGGGCATAGGCGGCAGACGTGTTGCAGGGGATGCCGAAGACGGTAAACGCCTTACCCTCGGCGATGATTGCGGCGAAATCCGGCGACATGAGGATGCAGCCGATAAATCCGCCGAGCATACCGTTGATGCCAAGTTGCTTCGCCGCGTTGACGCCCGCGAGGATAGGCATGAAGTACAGGGCGGCATCGTAGATGAAGTCGAAGAGCACGTAGATGTCGCTCTCCGCGGGGTACAGGCCCAGGAGCTGCGGACCGCACAGGGCATTGATCGCATTTGCGAGACCGCCCGTGAGCAGCACCGGGATCATCGGGGTCATGCATCCCGCCATGTAACCGACGACGTTCTTCAGGATCTGCATGGGCGTAAGCTTCTTCTTGCCGACAAGCTCGACGTCGGCGGCGGCAGCCTCGGCGTCCTCAACCGCCTCGAGCTCGTTGACGTTGGCAAGTGAGCAGAACTCCGCGTACACCCTGGGCACGTTCGTCCCCACGATGATCTGATACTGCTGACCGCCGTGGACAATGCCCATCACGCCGTCAACGGCCTTGACTTCGTCATCGTCGATGCTGGACTCGTCCTTGAGCACAAGGCGGAGCCTCGTCATGCAGTGGGTCGCCGAAGTCACGTTCTTCGGGCCGCCCACCGCCTTGAGGATATCCTCGGCGATACGCTTGTTATCTGCCATGGTACTTCCTTTCCCGTTTCTTTCTATCCCCCATCGGCGACTTCGCGCCAACCGGAAAACCTGCGTTTATTCGGGCAGCTGATTGCCCGCGATGACCTTCTGATACCAATAGAAGCTGTCCTTGCGAATCCGGTCGCAAGTCCTGATGTCGTCATCGGTGCGATCCACGTATACAAGGCCATAGCGCTTGGCGAAGCCCTGATGACTGGAGACCACATCGACAAAGCTCCACGGACAATACCCAAAGATGGGATAACCCTGCTCGATAAGCTCGCCGACCTGGGCGATATGCGCGGAGAGATAGGCGATACGCTGCTCGTCGTGAATCGCGCCGGACTCATCGGGCTCCTCGCTCAAAGCCATGCCGTTCTCGGTGATGATCATGGGCAGGCCGTAGCGGTCATGCACCTTGCGCATGCCGATCGACAGCCCGATGGGGTCGAGGCCGTTGGGCATCCACTCGGTCTTCTCGAGCCTCGGGTTGTCGCAGAGGACGAAGTCGCCCGCGCCCCAAGGCGGGAAGCCACCGAATACGATGGGCTCGGTGCGCTCCTTGACGCAGCTGCTGGAGTAATAGTTAATGCCGATGAAATCGGGCGTCGACCCGTGCAGGACCGCATCGTCCTCGGGCTCGACCGCGGGATAGAACCCCTCGCGCTTGAGATAGCTCGCCGCATACGGGGAATACGATCCACGCACGCTCATGTCGAGCATGTAGAACTGCTCCATCTCCTCGGCATTGAGCGCCGCCATCACATCTGCAGGCGAGCTGCTGAGCGGATAGGTCACCTGGATGGCACAGACCGGCCCGATCTTCGCCTCGGGATCGATTGAGTGCAAAAGCTCGAAAGCACGGTGCTCTGCGAGAGACATGTGGTAACTCATCTGATAGGTATTGCCCTGATGTCTCTTGGGGTCGGTCTCGGTATCCCCGGTGTTCACCGACGACGCCGTCGCGATAAGCTGCTCGTTGATAGTCGCCCACAGCTTTACACGGCCCTTAAAGTGCCTAAAGCAGACCTCTGCGTAGCGGGCGAAGGCATCGATCATCCTGCGATCTAACCATCCGCCGAACTCGTCGACGAGTGCTTGGGGGCACTCGAAGTGATACAACGTCACAAAGGGCTCGATGCCCTTTTCCAGAAGGTAATCGATCAGACCGTCGTAGAACGCCAGGGCTTCGGGATTCGGCTCGCAAGTCGCACCGGGCATAATGCGACACCACGAGAAGCTCATGCGGTACGTCTTGAGTCCGAGTTCGGCCATGAGGTCGACATCCTCTTTCCAGCGATGGTAGTGGTCGGACGCCACGCTGCCATCTGTGATTCCGGGGATGCCGAAGCCGCGATCGGTCGTCGACTTGCCTCGGCCGCCCTCCCCCCAGGCGCCCTCTACCTGAAATGCGCTCGTCGACGCACCCCATAGGAATCCATCGGGAAACCTGTTTGCCATACTTGCCACCTTTCTCCTTAGCTCAGATCGTCGTATGTCACCAACGCGATGTCCTGACTCACCAGCCATTCACGGGTTGCGGGATCGCAAAGCATCGACGCCTCACGCGCCCGCGCCGTCATCATGCTCGAGTGGTCCATGAGATAGGCATCGATATAACCCGGATGGAACACCATGAGGGTGCACGCGTCGTCGTTCGCATTCTCGACGGCGCCGCGCACCGCCGAGAACGGATCCATCTCATAGGCGCGAAAATCTGTGGGCATGTACGCAGCGACACGCGTGCTCTTGAACGTGACCGCTTCCCCCGGCGCGCCCATCGGGAACAGCGGCAGTCCGTGGCGCTCCGCCACGATCTCCAACCCCTTATAAAACGCCGGGCTCGCCACCGCATGACCCTCAAAGTAGGAGGGTTCTCTATCCACAAGCGATACGAACTTTCGATACTGAGCCTCGATCTCCAAGACGACCTCATCGAGCACCACGAAGTCGATTCCCCGCTTCATGGCGTCCCGATACGCCCCGCTCGGCTTGAACATGCCATCCGGTCCACAGAGACTCGGAATGAGCGCAGGGTCGGTAAGCGGCCTGCCGACGCAGATGTTCGTGTGCTGGCCAAGGCACACGTCGAGCCCGTCGAGCAATTCGAGGCCGTGGTCCACGGATTCCATGTTGGTCATGACCCCGACTGACCCGACGAGTCCGCCGCGGACCGAATCGACGATGCCGTAGTTGACGCCCCGAGAGTAGCCAAGGTCGTCGGCGCGTATCAGCAGGCGCTTCATCGGGCATCACCGATCTCGACGCAGGCACCGTTACAGCGCGCTATGCTTCCCAGGTGTGTAGCGCTTGGCTTTACGGTGCGGCGTTGTGTCTCGCGGTCGACGGAGATGATCCCGTACTTCGGGCCATACCCGAAAACCCACTCGAAATTGTCAAACGCGGACCAGCAGGTGTATCCCAAGACCGGGATACCGTCGCGGACGCAACGCCCCACACCGGCGACAGCCCGATCCAAAAAGCGCTCTCTCTGCTCGTCGTCCTCGGAAGCTATGCCGTTTTCGGTGACGAACAGAGGCGTGCCCGACTGGTCCCAAGCAGCTCGCAGGCTCTCCTCGATGGCCTCGGGATAAAACTCCTCATCGCGCTGGGTGAGCTCCACGCCGGCAGGCGGGTCAACCGGGCCATCCGCGCCGTACCACGAGCGCGAGTACGTCTGGATACCCACGAAATCATCGCCTGCGGAAGCACGGTAAAAGCGATCGCGAATCTCCTCGCGGGCAGCTGCGGCGCGCTCCTCGCCACCGGGAGCCGCCTTAAAGGGACTTCCCACGAGCGTCCAACCTGCCGGGAGATCGGGACGGATTGCATGCACGGCGTCAACGGCAGCCTTGTGAGCGGCGAGCTTCACATCGAACGCCCGCTCGGTGGCTGCGAACTGGAATTGGGCCAGGGATGCCGGCTCGACTCCCAACGCCTTGGCGACGCTGCGGAACATGGGGTCCTCAGCGCGATCGGAGGCGTTGCGCGACGTGGCCCCGACATCAGCCAAGAGCCATGCCAGGTTTGGCTCGTTCATGGTGCATGCGTAGTCCATCAAATCGCCCATCTTCTCGACCACACGCGCGCAGTACCGCGCGAAAAGGGAGGGAGTCTCGGGCGACTCCCAGCCGCCTTGGGCGAGCAGCCAGATCGGCGACGTGAAATGATGGAGTGTGACGATCGTCTTGAGACCGTTGTCACGGCAGCACTGGAGCACTTCGCGATAGTGCGCGAGCTCTGCTTTGGAGAACAAGCCGCGCGCCGGCTCGATGCGCGACCACTCGACACTCAGACGATAGGAGGTGAGGCCAAGAGATGCGATAAGGGCGATATCCTCGCGGAAACGATGGTAGTGGTCCATCGCGTCGCCAGAAGGCTCCATGAACGCCGTGTCCTCAACATTCTCGAACAGCCACGTGTCGCTGTTCACGTTGTTGCCTTCAACCTGGTGCGCAGCGGTCGCGACGCCCCAGAGAAACGTCTCGGGAAATACCGAAGTCGACTGATGTGCCATGCAATCTCCCTTTCATGTATCCGCATCCGGGCTTAATCGCCCGGCTCCTGTTACCATTGAGTACAACACGAATGCACAGGGTTTTGCGTTCCATCCTGGACACCGATGTTACAGAATGGAGACATGAGTTTCACGATATGAAACCCGCTGGTATTTAATGGTTTTGAAACGTCTGATGGGAGTGGACTCTTGAATTGTGCCAACCCGATGGGCTCTGTTGGGGAAAAGCTCCTCAGCTATATAGACACCAGCATGCAGCGCGACAACAACTATCAGATAGCCGTCAAGATGTTGGAAAACTACGACGCGCTCAAGGACATGTCCATCGCGCAGATCGCCGATATGTGCTACGTCTCGAAGGCTTCCGTCTCGCGTTTTTGCCGATTCTTAGGCTACGAGAGCTTCAAAGAGATGCATGACGCGCTCGGGGTCGACTATCCCATCAGCTACGACTACTCCCAGCGCTTCTTTTGCAATCTCACCGCGAACCCGCACGCGACGTTTCTTGAATATGCGAGGGAAGCTCAGCAAAACATCGCCGCGACCATTTCCGAGAAAAACCTGGCCGAACTTCCAAAAATCGCCTATGCAATTCATAATTGCCGCCGAGTCGCGTTCTTTTCCCATCATTTTCTTTGGGATACTGGACGCTACCTTCAGAACAAGCTGTTTTCTATGGGAAAGGTCATGGACCTGTATCTGGATCAAGCCTCCCAGCTTGCATGTGCCCAATCCCTCCAGCCCGAGGACCTGGCGATCATCTGCAGCGTTGGGGGCAGCTATCCCATTCGATATGTCGATGTCTGCAACAGCATCAGGGATAGCAAGTGCTCCGTGCTGGCAATCACGCAAAACGCCTCGAACCCATATTGGAATCAGGCCGCCTTCATCATGCAGTGCGGCGAGTCGAATGCCAACGACACGGGCAAATACGGGGCGCTCGCGGCAATTGACCTCGTCGTTCAGCAGTATCTGCTCCAATATGGAAGCGATGCCTTCCCGAGCGCGCCCAATCGCCCGTACGGCGACATGCCGGGGCGCTAGAGTCGCTCACAATTGAAGCAGCGTCCCTCCCGCGAGCCGCGAGCTTTTCGCCATGGAAAGGTATTGATCGAGGCGGTTGCCGCACTCCTACCGTGATTTTATAATCCCCGTCCCAGAAAGCCAGATGAGATTCGGGGAATAGCCGGCAGAAGGCGAGCGACGCCCAAGCGCCACAGGTTGCCGTGAAAGAGGAGCGCCGCGTACTTTGGTACGCAAGCGACGGCTTGAACGGCAAGATGCGGTGCTTGGGCGCCGCGCAGCCGTCTAGGCGGTATACGCGATTGTAGCGTCGACGGCGCGGCGCCAGCCGGCGATCTTTTTGGCGCGCTCGTCGACGGACATGGTGGGCTCCACGATGCCGCGGGCGCCATAGACGTCAACGACATCGCGCGCGTACATGCCCAGCGCAATGCCGCAGGCCCAAGCTGCGCCCAGACCGCTCATCTCGTCATTGCTCGCAATGCGGATGGGCGAGCCGACCAAGTCGCTCTCAAACTGCATCAGGTACGCGTCACGCGTGGGGCCGCCGTCAACACGAAGCTCGGCCAGTGCGGCGCCCGAATCCTCGACCATCGCATCAATGACGTCGAAGATCTGATAGGCGATCGACTCATCGGCGGCCTTTACGAACTCCGCGCGGCCCGTGGTGCGCGTCATGCCAAAGACGCAGCCCTCGGCATCACTTGCCCAGTGCGGCGCACCCAGGCCGGTAAACGCCGGCACAAAGTAGACGCGGCTCGCCGGATTGGCGGCGTAGCACAGGTCGGTGACCTCCTCGGGGTTGTTGATGAGCTCCAGGTCGTCGCGCAGCCAGGTCTTGACGGCGCCGGCGTAGCTCACGTTGCCCTCGAGCACATACTCGGTCACGCCATCCATACGCCATGCAAGCGAGCTCGAAAGCCCGTGCGAGCTGGCGACAAACTCGTCGCCGACGTTCATCATGACCGAGCTGCCGGTGCCATAGGTCGCCTTGGCCATGCCGCGGCTGTGGCAGCCTTGCGCAAACAGGGCCGCATGGCTGTCGCCCAGCACGCCGTGCACCGGCACGGGGGCCGGCAAAAAGCCGCCCAGGTCCGTTGTGCCGAACAGGCCGTCGGAATCGGTCACCTGCGGCAAGCAGGCCGGATCGATGCCAAAGGCCTCGCACACCGGCTCGCTCCAGCAGCCACGGCGCAGGTCGAAGAGCTGCGTGCGGCTGGCGTTGGACCAGTCGCAACGAAACTCGGCGCCGCCCGTGAGCGTCCAGACCACCCAGGCGTCAATCGTGCCCAGGCACAGCTCGCCCGCCGCAGCGGCCTTAGCAGCCGCCGGCACGTTTGCGAGAATCCAGGCCATCTTGCCCGCCGGATAGTAGGGCGAGAGCACCAGGCCCGTCGTGTCGCGCACCAACTCGGCCACGCCTTCGCGCGCGGCCAGTTCGTCGCACAGCTCGCGGGCACGGGCGCACTGCCACACCACGGCGTCGCACAGCGGCTCGCCCGTCGTGCGGTTCCAGGCAACGGTGGTCTCGCGCTGGTTGGAAATGCCGATGCCAGCGATATCGGCCGGGTCGACCCCGGTCTCCTCCACCACAGCACGCGCCACGGCCAGCACGTTGGCCGCAATCTCGGCCGGATCATGGCTCACCCAGCCGGCCTCGTTGACGATCTGGCGATGCGAGCGGTCGGCACGATGAATCAGATGGCCGCCCTCGTCCACCAGCAGCGCCTTGGAGCCCTGCGTGGACTGATCGATTCCGATGATGTAGCGGCCCATGGCCACCCCTTTCAAAATGAATGTGACAAAGGGACTGTCCCTTTGTCACATTCCAATTACTCTGCGGGCAGGAACTCGGCGACGGTCTGCGCGATTCCGGCACCCGTCAGGCCGTAGTGCGCAAAGACCTCGGGGCTCGTGCCGGTGATGACCGGCGCGTCGGGCAGACTCAGGCACTTGACCGGACGCGGGCAATGCTCGCCCACGACCTGCGCGACCATGGAGCCCAGGCCGCCAAAGGGGCTGTGCTCCTCGACGGTCACGACGGCGCGCGTGGCACCGGCGGCCTCGATCACGGCCTCGGCGTCGAGCGGCTTGACGCAGTACATGTCGAGCACGGTGGCGGAGATGCCTTGCTCGGCGAGCAGATCGGCGGCGTCCACGGCATGGCGGACCATCTCGCCGGTGGCGACAATCGTCACATCGGTGCCACGACGCACCCAGGTGGCACGGTCCATCTGGAACGGACAGTTATCCTCGGTGTACACGTCCTCGACCGGGTTGCGACCCACGCGGATATAGGCCGGCTTGTTGTCGGCAACCAGGGCGCGCACGAGCTCAGCAGTCTGAAAACGATCGCTCGGCAGATACACGCGCATGTTGGGAATCGCGCTCATGGCGGCGATATCCTGCGCGGAGTGATGGCTCATGCCCAGAGCGCCGTAGGACACGCCACCCGAAATGCCGATGAGCTTGACGTTGGTGTTGGAGTACGAGACGTCGACCTTGCACTGCTCATACGAGCGCGTGGTCACAAAGGACGCCGGCGAGGCGGCCCAGGCCTTCTTGCCGCACGAAGCCATGCCGGCGGCGATACTCACCAGGTCCTGTTCGGCGATGCCGACCTCGACGGACTGCTGGGGATACTGATCGAAGAACGGCGTGAGCGATGCGGAGCCGCGGGAGTCGGAGCACAGGACGACGATGTCCTTATCGGTCTCGGCGGCCTCGAGCAGCGTGTCGCAGATAACCTTGCGGTTGGCGATCTTGTTAGCCATTGATGGCCTCCTTATGGGCAGCGAAATCGGCGATGATCTGGGCATATTCCTCATCGTTGGGCAGGTGATGATGCCAGGAGGCCTTGTCCTCCATGACAGGCGAGCCATAGCCCTTCACCGTGTTGAGGATGATGACCGTGGGCTTTCCGCAGGTCTCGGCCGCAAGCGTCAGCGCGGCGTCGATGGCCCGAACGTCGTTGCCCGGAATGGAGAGCACGTTCCAGCCGAAGGCAGCCCAGCGCTCCTCCTGCGAATCCTGCTTCATGACGTCCTCGGTGCTGCCGCTGATCTGCAGGCGGTTGCGGTCCACGAGCGCGCACAGGTTATCGAGCTGGTAGTTGCCACCGCTCATGGCGCCCTCCCAGACCGAGCCCTCGGCAAGCTCGCCGTCGCCCATGATGGTGTAGACGCGGTAGTCGCGGCCGTCCATCTTGCCGGCAAGCGCCATGCCGACGGCCACGGGCAGGCCATGGCCCAGCGAACCGGAGTTCATCTCGATGCCCTTGAGCTTGTTGTTGGGGTGGCCGATGTAGGGGCTGCCGAACTTGGAGAAACGGGCCTTGACGTCGTCGAGGTCCAGATAGCCCTCGTGGCACAGCACCGCGTAGTATGCCTCCATGGCATGGCCCTTGGAGAGCACAAAACGGTCGCGGTTGGGATCGTCGACGGTCTCGGGCGAAATGTTAAGGTGGTTGGCATAGAGGGTCATGAGGGCGTCGATCACCGACATGTCGCCGCCAATATGGCCGCCGGCGCCAGCCATGATGATATCGACGCAATCGCGGCGAAGGTCCCAGCGCAGGGACTCAAGCTCTTCGATAGTTGCCATTTCTACTCTCCTCGCAGGTAGGCTTTGACGTCTTCTTCAATGGGGTCGTACAGGTCGGGCTGGATGCCAAGGTACTTGCACGCCTCGTAGAGCACCGGTACCACGTTGGCGTGAATAGCGACGCAGTGATGAATGTAGGGGCCCTCGACGATCTTGGCCTCGAGGCGCTTGAGGTTTTCGACCTCGACCCACAGGTAGGTGCCCATGCCGGCCGGGCCGTCGATGCCGCGGGCGTTGCCCAGCAGCAGCGAATACTCGCCGTTGTCGCCGTCAAAGCGGGCAAGGGTGAGATCGCCGTGCTTGGCCTCGGCCGTCAGCGCGCCGGGGTGGTCGAAAGCCAGCGGGTAGGTGAGCTTGGGCTTGACGGCCGCGCAGCTGCAGGGCCAGGGGCCGCAGTGCTGCAGCAGCTCGCCGTTCTCGTTATCGGGATGGCGCACGGTCCAGTCGGCGAACATGCCGCGGTGACGGCCCAGGTCGGCGGCCTCGACCATCAGCGCGGTGATGGCGCCATGGATATCGGTCTCGCATACGATGGGAATGCCCATCTCGTTGAGGATGGCGTTGGCGGCGCAGGGCATAATGCCCAGCTCGTCCTGCAGGGCGTTCCAGCACTGGATGGCGCCGGCGTTGCAGCCGTACTTCTCGACCAGGCGCTTCATAGCGATGGCGAGCCCTGCGACCGCGGGGACCTTGTCCTCGGGTATGCAGATCTCAAAGCTGCGGCGAATGTGGTCGAGCATGGCGGCCATGGCCTGCTCGTCGCTCTGAGCGTCGTGCACAGCCTGAACAAGTTCGGTCATGGGGATGGGCGAAAGCTGAATATTGAACTTCTCGAGCAGCTCGCCCTCGTTGCACATGGTGGACCAGAAGTCGAACGGACGGGTCGCCATCTGCAGGATGCGCGTGTGCTTGAAGGTCTTGACCACGTTGCACACGGCCAAAAAGTCCCAGACGCCGCGCTCGAACTCGGGATCGGTCAGGCGGCAGTTGGTCATATAGGTAAAGGGAACCTGGAAGCGGCGCAGAACCTTGCCGGTGGCGAACAGGCCGCACTGGCTATCGCGCAGGCGGGTGCCGTCGGGCTCGGGGCGCTCGTCGCGCGGGCCCCACAGCAGCACAGGCAGACCGAGCTCGCGGGCAAGGCGGGCGCAAACGTACTCGGTGCCAAAGTTGGCGTGGCACAGCATGATGCCGTCGACGCCCTCGGCGCGGAACTTCTTGACGATAGGCTCGATATGGCTGTCGTCAAACAGCAGGCCCTCGTCATTAATGTCGTCGATGTCCACGATGTCGACGCCGATCTCGCGCAGGCGATCAGCCGTCAAGCCGCGATACTTGATCGCGTCCGGCGCGCTAAAAATGCTTCGGCGCGTGGGCACAAAGCCGAGCTTGATCTTATCCATGTACGTCCTCCCCTAGTCATATGTTCAGTAAACAGACGATTGTTTCGTTTTGTTCTGTTTACTAAATGTTTTACTATTCTGTTTAGAAGTTTAGCGCGAAATACCCGCAGGAGGTAGAGAAATCAGCCTAAACGGTATGTAAACAAACTGAACATACAAGGAGAACAAAAAAGGGTCCCGAAGGACCCCCTTTTGAACGGTGTTGCACTTACTGCCCTCGCGCGCTTTGACGCGCCGCGAGCGATGCTGCCTTCGCCTAGATTTCGCGCACGCTCTGGCGCTCGACAAAATACGTCGATACGGCCGTCTTGCAGGTATAGCTCTTGGGATTGCGGATGTTGCCCACCAGTCGGCGCACCGCGATCTCGCCCACCTCGTGCTTGGGAACGTGCACCGTGGTGAGCGGCGGGTTTGAGAAGGCGCCCAGAGACAGGTCGTCAAAGCCGATGATCGAGACATCCTCGGGCACGCGTACGCCATGTTCGCTCAGCGCGCGCATGGCGCCCACGGCAAGCACGTCGTTCTCGGCAAAGAAAGCCGTCGGCAGGTCGTCGCGCGAGATGCTGTCGAGCCACGCGCCCATGTCGCGATAAGCGCCCTCGAGTGTGGTTCCCAGCGTGACGCGCCACGCCGGGTTGGCCTCAAGGTCTGCATCTTCAAGCGCTTGGCGATAGCCGCGCTCGCGATCCTTAAAGTTGCGGATGCGAAGGTCGCCTGCTAGGTAGCCAATTTGCTTGTGACCCTTCTCGATAAGGTAATCCACGGCACGCAGCACCGAATCGGTGTTGGCAATGACTACAGCATCAAAGTACTGGCGGTCGCTCCAGCCGTCGAGCACGATCAGGTGGGCGGCAGCGTTGGCGAACAAGGCATAATCTTCCTCACCCAACTCGGTGCCCATCAGCACGATGGCGGCAGCCGGGTCGGCGATAAGGCCCTCGACCTGCGGGCGTACGGCGTTCAAGTCGCTAAAGTCGAGCGAGACAAAGCTCGTGCTCATGCCGTGGCGACGCGCCTGGCGCTCCACGCCCTCGATGACCGCGGGGTGAAAGGTGCTCTCGTCCAGGATGGCGCCCGTCTTGCGCGCGAGCACAAACTGAATGCTCTCGAGCTGCGTCGATTGCTGGTAGCCGAGCGATTGCGCGCACTCCAGGATGACCTTGGCGGTCTCCTCGCTCACGCTGCGCTTGCGGTTGAGCGCGTTGGACACAGTCGCAGGCGAAAAACCGGTGATGCGGCTGATCTCGCGAACACTTGCTTTAGCCATTGTTCCCCCTAGTAACGGTCGCGGTCGAACATCGTGGCCTGACCGCCCCGTGACTCGACAACTAAACGACCGCAAATTCAATCTAAACAGAATAGTAAATGTTTAATAGCTAGTTTAGCCTGTTGTCAAGCGAAGTGGTGCGACTATTCCCCCAACGGGCACATTTACTCGGTAGCTAATTTGGGACGGGGCGTGAAAAACATTTAACCTAGGACGCGGGCCATACGCGCCTTAAACTCCGCGAGGAAGCGCGGGGCGTCGACGGTCAGTGCCACGAGCGCGCTCTTGTCCGGATCGGACAGGCGGTGCTCGTCGCAGATGGTGCGGCCGCGATACTCGCCCAGCAGGTCGACGCGCAGGTTACAGCCGAGCGCACCCACAAGCGTGGGGTCAATCGCCACGGCAACCGCCAGCGGATCGTGCAGTGCGCAGCCTCCCAGGTAGGGTGCGTTCATTTCGTACGAGCCAATATAGTGCTCGACCATGCTCGCAAATGCGCAGCCCGCCATGGTGCCCGAGCCCGTCCAGCCGGCAATATCGCGACGCGTGAGCACCACGCGATGCGTCACATCCAGACCCACCATAGTGAGCTTGCGGCCCGAGCGCAGCACGGCGTCGGCGGCCTCGGGGTCGCTTGCTATGTTGGCCTCGGCGCCCGCGCTCACGTTGCCGGGCACGGTGAGCGCACCGCCCATCACGACCACGCGGCCGATGAACGTCATCGCCGCCGCATCGCGCTCCAGGGCAAGCGCCAGGTTGGAGAGCGGACCGGTCGCCACGTAGATCAGGTCGGGACCATAGGTGCGCGCGGCATCAATCAGGTAATCGACCGCCGCATTGCCATCGGCCGACGTCGCCCCCACCGGCTCGTACGGCGATGCGGGCACGCTCGCGCCGCCGATGCCGTTCTTGCCGTGGATAAGCGTGGTGGACGCCGGCGGCGTGTAGGGTTCGGTCGCCTTCATGGGACGATCGGCGCCCAGGTACACCGGCACCTCGGGACGGCCCAACAGGTCGAGCACCGCCAAGCAGTTGTGCGCCGACTGCTCGACGCGCACGTTGCCAAAGCACGTGGTGATGCCGACGAGCTCCACCTCGGGGCTCGCGATGGCATAGGCAAGCGCCATCGCATCATCCACACCCATATCCAGATCAAGGATCAGCTTCTTGGTTGCCATTGTTCTACTCCGCTTCTCCGTCTACATCCAAACCGTCTAAACCAAACTTGTGCTCGACTTCCGCACGCGTGGGAATTGATTGCTGAGCGCCCAGGCGCGACACCGTCACCGCCGAGGCGCGAGCGCCCGCCGCCATGCACTCAAAGAGCGGCAGGCCCTCCAGACGAGCTGCCGCCAACGCGCCGATAAACGTATCGCCCGCGGCCGTCGTATCGACCACCGCGCTCGAAAGCGCCGGCATGCGCAGCGGCTCACCGCCATCGCCGAGCGTAACCGAGCCGGCGCCGCCCAACGTGATGACCGCAGCCCCGGCGCCCTTGTCGAGCAGCGCATTGAGCGCGGCGACGCAACTCGCATCATCCGTAGGCAGAACGCCCGTCAGCACCTGGCACTCGGTCTCGTTGGGGCAGACCAGGTCGACCGCTGGCCACGCTCCTGCCGGCAGGTCGCAGGCGGGCGCCGGGTTAAAGATCGTATAGAACCCCAGCTCGTGAGCGCAAGAGAGTGCCGCGGCCGTTGCCGCAAGGTCACATTCGCCCTGGACAATAAAGACGCTTCCGGCAGCCGGGGCAATCTCGCTGGCATCGCCGTCGAGCTCGTCGGCCACCAAGCGCCTCAGTGCGCGGGCAACGTCCTCGCCCGCAAGCGCATGGTTGGCGCCCGGCGACAGCACGATGCGGTTGTCGCTCTCGCAGCGAATGATAGTCGCGGTACCGGTCTCCACGTCATCGCGACGCGCCACAAACTCAACGCCCACGCCGGCATCCTGGAGCCCTGCCACGAGCGCATCGCCAAAGGTATCGCGCCCAACAGCGCCGATCATGCACGTGCGCGCACCCATGCGCGCAGCGGCAACGGCCTGGTTAGCGCCCTTGCCACCGGCGTTGGTGATAAAACCGCTACCGCCAACGGTCTCGCCCGCGCGCGGCATGCGCTCGCACGCCACCGAAAGGTCCATGTTCATGCTGCCGAACACCGCAACGATGCTGTGATCCGCCATGGAAACCTCCTCGCCTTCAGGCTTTGCGCCCACCGTCGACCAACGATTGTGCACTCTCGCACCCCCTATAACTTTAGTCCACTTTGATGTGGACGCGCGCTTGAGCTTGCGCCAGCAGCAAGCATTCACAGGGGCAGGCAGCTACAATGAATATGTGCTGATTATTCTCGTCATTGGATGATGTTTTATGGAACAATTCTCGCAATCGGGCTCGCGCGGTCGACGCCGCACGGGCAACGAGCCGGCGCCGCACGAACGCGTGAAGGGCGAACGCCGTGCCAACGAGCCGCGACGCACCGCGAGCCCCCATCGCGCTTCCGCCAACAACGAGGGCCGCGCCAACACTCCCGCCGCGGAGCAGACGCCTGCTCGTCCCAAGTCCCGCTATATCCCTGCGCTCGACGGTCTGCGCACGCTTGCCGTCGTCGCGGTGGTGCTCTATCACCTCAACCTCACGTGGGCGCAGGGCGGTCTGCTCGGCGTCACGATCTTCTTTGTGCTTTCGGGCTATCTGATCACACGCCTGCTGCTCAATGAAGTCGCTAAGACCGGCCGCATCGACCTCAAGAGCTTCTGGATCCGCCGTATCCGTCGCCTGGTCCCCGCCGTGGTAACCGTCGTGGTGGTGACCTGCGCGCTGTGCACCGTCTTCAACCACGTGATGCTCACCAAGATGCGCCCCGACATTCTGCCGTCGCTGCTGTTCTTCAACAACTGGTGGCAGATTGCCCAAAACGTCTCGTACTTCAATGCTCTGGGCGACCCCTCGCCGCTCACGCACTTTTGGTCGCTTGCCATCGAGGAACAGTTCTACCTGATTTGGCCGCCACTGCTGTTTGCCATGGTATCCATGCATGTGAGCAAGCCCAACACGCGCCGCGTGGTTCTGGGCCTTGCCGCGGTATCTGCCCTCGCCATGATGGTGCTCTATAACCCTGCCGCCGACCCCAGCCGCGTGTACTACGGCACCGACACCCGCGTCTTCTCGCTGCTGCTGGGCGCCTGGATGGCCTTTATCCCCGATCGCGACCTAGCTCCGGTGCGTCTCGCTCATCGTTTGGGGCTCAATCGCCTGGCTGGCGCCGCCAAGCACGGCAAGAACGCCGAGGGCAAGTCTGGCGAGAAGGCCGACGAAGCAGCCGAGACCGCCCCGGCACAGCCGAGCGCCCTCGTGCGCTTTTGGTCCTCGCCCGCATCCATCGATGTGTTGGGCGTCGTGGGTCTGGTTGGCCTTGCCGCCATGGTCGCGCTCACCAACGGCTACACCGCGTTCCAGTATCGCGGCGGCACGCTGTTATGTTCCATCCTCACGCTCATGGTCATCGCGGCCTGCGTGCAGCCCCAGGGAATGGTTGCCCGCGCGCTGTCCACCGAGCCGCTCGTGTGGGTTGGCAAGCGCTCGTACAGCATCTACCTGTGGCACTATCCGCTGCTGTTGCTCATGAACCCGGTCGCCAACATCAACGACACGCCCTGGTGGCAGTACATCTTGCAGGTGTTGTTGGTGATCGCCGTGGCCGAATGTTCTTATCGCTTTATCGAGACGCCGTTTAGGAAGGGCGCCTTCGGCCGTACCGTCGCCGAGTTCCGCGACGGCACCACCACACCCGCCAACTGGGTGCGCGCGCATATTCCTGTGTGCGCCACTTGCGGGATCGTGCTTGTCATCGCGCTGGGCGGCCTGATCTTTGTGCCGGAGACCTCCGCGCTGAGCGGTGAGGGCGCCGAAGTCCTCAACAAGGAAGCCAAAAACACCGCGCCCACCGACCAGCAGGCGGCCGACGACACCGACAAGGACAACGACGGCTTCCCCGATGGCTCCTACGACCTGTTGATGATCGGCGACTCCGTGTCGCTGCGCGCCGTTGATTCCTTTGACAGCGTGTTTCCTCACAGCCATATCGATGCCGAAAAGGGCCGCCAGTTTGATGCGGGCCGCGCGACATTTGAGGGCTATATCCAGCAGAACCTTGCCGGCAAGATCGTGGTCTTTGCCCTGGGCACTAACGGTTTGGTAACGGACGCCCAGGTCGATGCGATCATGGCCGACGCCGGCGAGCAGCGTATTGTCGTGTTTGTAAACACGCGTAGCCCGCAGCCGTGGGTCGGGTCCACGAACCAGGCCATCGCCAACGCCGCCACGCGCTACAAGAATGTACGCGTTATCGACTGGTACGGGCACAGTGCCAACCGCAACGACCTGTTCGATGGCGACGGCACGCACCTGTCGACTACCGGCGTGACCGAGTACCTCAACCTGATCCACGATGCGGTCAAGAAAGACCTGCCCGTGCACCCCGAGGACCACGTCAACGATCCGCAGCCGGCAGCCGTCAAGTCCGCCGCCGACGCGCTCGTCAATGCGCTCGCTCTCAAGCCGCACAAGCTGGGCACCGACAAGTAACCTGCAGCGCAAACTCCCCCCTCCGGCAGTTAGGGACGTTCCTTATGTGCCGGCACCTAGGGACACTCCTGACACAGCCGAGGAACGCCCTCCTTGCGACCGAATTCTGGACGCCTCGCCACCCCGAGCGTTGTTTCCAAGCCCACACCCGCAGCAAACAACCCAAAATCACTCTTTTCGAGCCGGCTCCAAGAGGTCGTGGACAAAAAGGGGCAAATATGAGTACTGTTACAATTTTAGTAGCAGGCAAAACCACCCAAAATGGCGCCCATGCGGTAGCGCGCGACCCTTCCAGTTGACCAGAATGGCCGGCTTAGGACTTGGAGCTCCGCTTTTAATGAACAGATTTTTAGATATGTTTATTATTTTCTTAGTTGTAAATGCTATCGGCCAGGCAACAGTACTCATATTTGGCATTTTTTGTCCACACGAATATTACTAACCCCCTATAACAGGCAAAATACAGGCCGCAACCCATGGCGGCGGCCTGTTTGGAGTCCAAAAGAGGCGCTAAGCGCTGTAACCCATCGCCTGCAGGACAAACATGACAACCGTCAGCACCGTGATCACGCCGATAGTCGCCCACGTAAGCACATTCCACACGCGGCCGTTGCGGTTGGCGCCCATAATGTGACGATCGGCGGCAATAACCACCTGAAACACCAAAACCACGGGCAACAGCACGCCGTTGATGACCTGCGAGGTCATCATAATCTGGAACAAATCGACGCCAGGCATGAGCACCAACACGGCAGAAATACCGATGATGGCCGTAATGATGCCGCGATATACCGGGGCCTCGTCCCAGCTGCGATCGGCGCCGCGCTCCCAACCAAAAGCCTCGCAGATGGCACTCGACGTAACGCCCGGCAGCACGCAGGCAGCCAAAAAGCTCGCTGCGACCAGGCCCGAGGCAAACAGCACCGTGGACCACTGACCCGCGATGGGCTCCAGCGCGCGGGCGGCATCGGCGGCATCGCTAATCTGAATACCCGCCGGGAACAGCACCGTACCGGTCGTGATGATAATGAAGCCCGCAATGATATCAGCAGCGATCGAGCCGCTCACGGTATCAATACGCTGCAGCACGATATCGTCCTCGCCCGCATTCTTATCGACCACGTTATTCTGCGCCAAGAAAATCATCCACGGCGCGATGGTGGTACCGATCGTTGCGACCACGAGCGACACGTAGCTGGGATCGTTCTGAATATTGGGGACGACCAAGTCGACCGCGACCTCACCCCAGTTGGGACCGGCCATAAACGCGGCGACAATATAGGTCACGAAGACGCAGCTTACCAGCAGCAGAATCTTCTCGATGCGCTGGAAGCTACCCGACATGGTAAGCATCCACACCAGCAGCGCCACCAACGGCACCGAGATGCTCGCCGGCACGCCAAAGAGGGCAAGGCCGCTGGCGATACCCGCAAACTCCGAAATGGTCACAGCTGTGTTGGCGATCAACAGCGCCGCCATAGCAAGTACACTCTTGCGCACGCCAAAGCGCTCGCGAATGAGCGACGCCAGGCCCTTGCCCGTGACGCAGCCGCAGCGCGCCGCGGTCTCCTGCGTCACGATAAGCAGCACGGTCATGACGGGAAGCATCCAGAGCATCTTATAGCCATAGCTGGCGCCCGCACTGGAATACGTTGCAATGCCGCCGGCGTCATTGCCCGAAAGCGCCGCCAGCAGGCCGGGACCCATAGCGCCAAAGATGGCGGCGATGGTCAGCTTTTGCTTGGCGCTCGCCTTTTGTTTCGTGTTTTCCACGAGACCACCTAACCCATGACTGACATGGTGAGCAGCACCGCGGCGATGCAGTACGCCACACACGAGATCATGACGGCGATGACGTTCATAGCGGTACCCGACGTGTTGAGGTCGTGCTCATCGCGCCAGAACAGCACCATCAGATAAATCACGGCGCTCATGTTGCCCACCAGGCAGATGATGGCAGCAATGTTAAAGCAGCCGGTAAAGAGCTGCTCCTCAAACATAGGGGCATCGGGGAACGCGGCGGTGCGCACCAGCTGCGCACACAGGTAAGTAACAAGCGAAAGGATCAGGCCCATACCCGTGCTCTGGAAGAAGAACCCCAGATACGGCTTGGGCTCATCGTCATGGCCGTCGTACTCCAGGAAGTAGTTCTTGACGAACGACACCATGCGCGAGGCAGCCAGCAGCACGAGCGGCATGGCGCACATGGGGAACACCACCAGATACGCGGAGCCCAGCGCCGTCCCCAGCACCGTCGCCATGATGCACGAGGCAATGCCCCACACGACGACCCAGTACTGGCGATGCACAAACCAGCTGAGCACGTTCGTCGAGTCGTCCGATGCGCTATCGCCCGAACCGACACCGGCGATCTGCAGGTCCTCCTGGTGCTCCTCGGCAATAACGTCCATGGCGTCGTCGAAGGTCACGATACCCAGGATGTGGCGGTTCTCGTCACAGACGGGGATAGCTACCAGGTCATACTTGGTCATCTCATCTGTCACGTCTTCCTGGTCCTCGTCGGGCGACACATAGACCAGATCGCGATAAGCAAGCTGGCCTAGCGTGGCGTCGCGGTCGGCCACGATCAGCGTGCGCAGCGAAAGCACGCCCGTCAGCATGCCACTCGGATCCTCGGTATAGACGTAGTAGACGCTCTCGAAGTCCTCGTCGAGTTTGCGAATTGCCTCGATGGCATCGCCGACCGTCGCCGTGGCGGGCAGGGAGACAAACTCCGAGGTCATGATGCGGCCGGCGGTGTTGTCCTCGTAGCCCAACAGATTACGAATCGCCTTCTCCTCCTTGACGCCCATCAGGCGCAGGAGCTTCTCGGCCTTCTCATAATCGAGCTCGTCGATCAGGTCGGCAGCGTCGTCCGGGTCCATCATGGCCAGCATCGACGATGCGTCGGTATCGGACAGGCCCTCGAGCATCTCGGTCATGAGCTCGTCATCATCGAACTCCGAGATGGCCTCGGCGGCCTGCGCCGTATCGAGCTGCGCGAACACCTGCGCGCGCAGGCGCGGGTCGAGCTGCTCGATGATGTCAGCGATGTCGGCAGGATGCAGCTCGCCAAGCGTCTTGTGTGACACCGAGAGCTGGATGTTCTTAGTCGAGCGGTCGAGCAGGTCCATGTAAGACCAGGCGATAATGTCCTCGCTGAGCGGCTTGCCCAAGTGCTTCATAAAGCCCTCGACGATATGCTCGAGCGCGGGACCGATTGCACGCAGCAGACCGCGGGCGCCGACCTCGGCACCCAGCAGACGCAGCTGATTTTCGCCCGACATGGAGAACTTGATGTCGTTGACACGCACGACCTTCATGCCTTGCGTATCGACGATCTGCTTATTGAGAACATCGCGCGACAGCAGGAGCTCGGTCGGCTGCAGGTACGAAAAGCGAATGTTGGTGGCAGACGTATTGAGATACACGCCCGTCTCGTCGATACGGTCGACCCATTTGCGCCAGCTGATCATAAACGGCGTCTTGCCGGGACCACGGAACGCAAGCGACGTCACGTGCGGAAAAACTTCGCCGGTTGCAATGCCAAAATCGTTCACAACGCCGAGCTTTTCGCCGTCGACGTCCAAGACCGGCAATTTGAGCATCTCACTCAGATAATTCAATGGTGCTCCCCATCATTATCCCTGCGGACCGCGGCCGGACGGGCACGCTATCCGTGGACTGTTTGATATGTATACGCATGCGCGGGCGGCACGCCGCTCGACGCTTACACCCCGTGCATGCGCAGAAAGCACCTGCATGGGGTCATCGACTGTATGGTCGAGGTTTGGATTTCACCTGTAACCTTTCTCTTGACCCTTATTAACCGCAGTAACTATAGCATCAGCATCGCGCTGCGGCACCGAATTTATGCGCTGCACATTGCAGGCATACCAAACGCTGACGTATCCGTGACATAGTCGTCCGCAGCGAAGTGGTGGGACAAAATTATCAGTAGTGTTTGTCCCAGGGTCGCTTGCGACGACAAGCCCGATGCGCCTTTCGCACCTGGGACAAACACTACTGATAATTTTGTCCCACCGTGCCACTCGTTTGAGCTACTCCGTGGCGTCGTCGTCCTCGGCAAGTTGGGGAAATACGGCGTTCTTGGGCATGGTGACCTTCGTCAGTGACGTGAGCTTTTTGCTGAGCGACGTGTCCGTCTTGACCAGATCGCTGAGCGTCACGATCTTGTAGCCGTCGGCAATAAGCCCGTCGATAATCTGCGGCAGCGCCTCGAGCGTCTGCTCGGCGCATTCGTCTCTATCGGTGAGCAGCACGATATTGCCTGGCGTCACCGAATCGAGCACCGTCGAGACCTGCTCGTCGGCACCGTTGAGCAGCCAGTCACCCGAATCGATATTCCACGAGACCACGGCGGAGACCAGGTCCATCGAGTCGATCCAGTTTTGCTCGTCAAACGCGGCGTAGGGGGCACGCAGCAACATCGTCTCGACGCCGGTCGCCGACTTAATCGCCTCGGTGCCCTTCGTGATCTGCTTGCGCACCGTCTCGCGATCCTCGCCCTTGAGCGAATCATCGCTGTAGCTGTTGGAGCCAATCTCGCACCCGGCATCGGCAATCGCTTTGGCAGTAGCGGGCGAGGCTTCCGTGGCATCGCCCGAAAGGAAGAACGTCGCGGTGACGCCCTTTTCCTTGAGCACCTGCAAGATCTGTTTGGTGGCGCCGCTCGGGCCCTCGTCAAACGTCAGCGCCACGTACTTTTCGTTGCCTTTGGGCGCCACGCTGGCGCACTCGACTACGCAATCGGTAGCGGGCACGACCTCGCCGCGGTCCTGCGTCTTGCCCGACTGCTCACCAACCCACACCTCGGAGCGGCCCTGGACACCCCACGTCTGCACATACTCGATGGCACCCGTGCCCTCGACCTTGAGCTTGGGCTCGATAACCGTAGCCTGAACCTCGTGCTTCTCGTAGGTGTTACGGCCATCCTTGACCGTCACCTTCTCGCCGCCCTCAAGTTCGCGGCTATCCCATTTGCCCTGCTTCACGCGCTTGCCGTCGACCTTCACCGACAGCTTTTCGCCCCCATGGCGCTTGAGCACGCTGTCATCGACGGCCAACAGGTCGCCTGCGTCGTAGGTGTCAGCCAACTCCTGGTCGTCGATAAGATTCTGCAACGTAGAGCCCACGCGCACCGCGGTCTTTTGCCCGTTGAGTTCCACGTCCACGCTGCGGTTTACGTAGCCCACGACGGCAGCGATAAACAGTACGAGCGCGCAACCCACGGCGATGAGCGCATAGGGCAGGCGGGACGGTCGGCGCGGTGAGCGCCCGTTGCCGATGCGCGCGCTGCGATCGCTAAACCCACGGCTATGGTTGAGGTACATCGCGCCGGGCTTACGGCGACGTCGACGCTGACCGCTGGGCAGCTGCCCCAGATCGCGGCGCGCCGTCGGACGCGCACCCGAGCGCCCGTTTAAGTTAGATCCGTTTTGGCGCATGTGCCCTCCCCCATAAACACAGCGAGCCGGAGCAACAGGTCTCCGGCTCGCCTCCCATCATTTGGTACGTCGCTATTTGCTAGTTTTTGACGAGCCCCCGCTCGCCTTTTGGTATTCGTCCTTAAACGCCTTGAACATACCGCGCGTCTTGCCGAGCTGCTTGCCCAGTGCGCGGCTGCCCTTGTCCACGGCGACCGATCCCTTGTCATCGAGCACCTTGGCGCCCTTTTTGACCTTATCGCCCACCACGACGCTGGCCTCGGCAGCTTTTGCAGCGGCGCCGCCCGAATACCCGAGTGCCTTGACCTCGTCCGAAACGATCATCGCGCCGTTCTCGTATCCGCGCAGCATCGTCGGCGGCACCTGCGTGTCACCGACCAGCACGCTCGAAGCGGCACCGGCGGTCACATAGAACATCTGAACGATGCCCGAGCGTGGCTTGAACTCAACGTCCGAGCAATAGCCCACGACGTCGCCCGATTCCGTGCGCACGTCCATACCGACCCAGATGATGCAATCGTCCAGGTTGATGTCGAGGCGCTTGGCGGCGGCGGCATCGTACGTGTCCTTGACGTCATCGACCGCAATGGCGCCCTCGTAGACACCAATGGCGTCGAGCGCTACGAATCGGTCGGGACGCTCGATCATGCCCGCGATATCGGACTGGCGGACCATAAAGCCGACCACGCGCGTACCGCCCGGGGTAAAAACCGGAAAGTGAATCTTTCCGAGCTTTTTAGGGCTGCGCGGCGTGCCGTCCTTTTTGATGCGCTTGTCCTCGGTAGGCTTGCGATAGATCTTGGCGCCGACAAAATCCCCGGCGCGCATTATGCCTCGGTCGAGGGCTCCGCAGCCTCGGTATCAGCCTCGACGGCGTTCTCGACCACGACGTCGGCGGCAGGCGTCACGTTGCCGCCCGAAATGGCGTCGTTGAGCTGCTCGCGCAGCTGGTCCATGCGCTCGCGGGCCAGGTCGACCTTGGCGCGCAGGTCGTCGGTCTTGGCGTCGACCATCGGGCCAAAATCGTTGACCGCAGCACGGGCCTCCTCGGCGCCGTGCTCGTAGGTGTCGCGCATATTGTCCCAGGCGTCGTTGGCGATATCGGCAGCCATGGCGCGGGTCTCGGCGCCCGAGCGCGGGGCCAGAGCAACGCCGATAATAGCGCCGGCAGCGGCACCAAAAAGTGCGCCGGAGACAAAGCTGAAAGTCTTACCCATGATCATTCCTCTCCTGCGGGCACGTCGGTGCCCACCGTTTGAATGCTGTCCATTATACCCGCAGCGCATCACTTGCCGCTCTGCTCATCTGCGTACGGCAAAGGCGCAGGTCCGTGATGGTAATAAACGCGTAGGCCTACTCCTGAGGCATAGCCGGCATGGCCACCGTGGCACCCGGGTCCTCGCCGGCGCCGTCCACGAGCGGCAGGCCGCCCTCATGCGCAGGTCCCGCCGGAACCGTCGCCGCACCGCCAAAGACGGCAGCGGAAGCCTCGTGGTTTTCGGCAACCGCGCCCTCGGTATCAATCGCCACCTGGGGCTCGTCGTCAAAGTTGGGGACGCCCTGGGGCTCGGTGGGAACGGGCTCGGCGGTCGCATCTGCAACGGGCTCGGCGTCAACCGGCACATCGCCCTCGTCATCGCCCTCGTCCACGGCAGCATCTTCGCCGTTCGCGGCGGCGACGGCCTCGTGAGGATCCTTGCCCTCGGCCTCGGCGCGCATCCCCAGCACCAGGTTGCGCAGGCCCGCGACCGTACCGTCCACATCGGGAGCCGGCTGGTCGGCGTGCAGATAGGCCCAATCCATCATAAAGGTGGCCGAAGACAGCGCGCCAATGGCCAGCGCGTCGTCGGGACACGAAAGCTCAACCTCAAAGACGCGCTCGTCGTGCTCGCTTACGCGCGTGCGACCGCACGAGATGCTGCCGGCAAGACCGGTCTCGTTCATGAGCTCGACCGTCACGTGCTCCAGCAGGTGGCAAAGCTCGGTCTGACCCATGCAATCCTGGAACTCGCGGCCGGAATCGCCCAAGCACAGGTGCTTGGCAATCGCCGGCACCAGGTAGTACACGCGCGCCGTGGCCTCGATATCCTCCGAGGTCATCAGCGGCATGCCGGGGTTCACCAGCACATGCGCGCAGATCTTGTCCTCGCTGACGGTGACCTTAAGGATGTTGAACAGGCCTGCCATAACTCTCCCCTACTCTTCCTTGCCCTACTCGTCGCCGTCGTGCGGATTCGCAGAACCCGCACCCGACGCTGCCGGCTTATCTGCCGAAGACTCGGAATCCTTCTTATCGGTTTCGGCCGGAGCGATCACGCGAATGAGCGAGATGCGCTGGCCACGCATCGACTGCACCTTAAACTTGTACCCCGCGACCTCGAACACCTCTCCGATGTCGGGCACCGAGTCGCAAAGCTCCAAAATCCAGCCGGCGATGGTCTCATAATCATCGCTTTCCTCGAGCGGCCAACCAAGCTCAATCGCGTCATCGCACGAAAAACGCCCATCGACAAGCCACTCGCGGCGCGAAAGGCGCGTGAGGTACTTGTTGTCGGGGTCGAACTCGTCTTCGATCTCGCCCACGATCTCCTCGACGATGTCCTCGATGGTGATGATGCCGGCCGTGCCGCCGTACTCGTCCACGACCACTACGATCTGGTCGTGCGAGGTCTGCATCTCGGACAGCAGCGGCAGGATGTCCTTGGTGTCGGGCACAAAGGTGGCGTCGCGCAAAAAGCCGGCGATGGGCTGGTCTCCCTTGCCGTCGAGCGCGGGCTGAATCAGGTCCTTGATATGCGCGATGCCCGCCACGCTGTCGGGGTCCTCGTGATAGACGGGGATGCGGCTAAAGCCGGTCTGGCGCATGGTGGATAGCACGCTGGCGACCGTCTCGTCATCCTCGCACATGGTGGTGTCCACGCGCGGCACCATAACCTCGCGGGCAACGGTGTCGCCCAAGTCAAAGATCTCGTGGATCATACGCTTTTCCTCGTCGAGCAGGTCGTCCTGCTCCGAGACCATGTACTTGATCTCTTCTTCCGAGACGTTCTGACGGTCGTCGGCACTCTTGATGCGCAGGATGCGGGCTAGGCCATCGGAGCAAGCGCCAGTCAGCCACACGAGCGGACGGGCGATCTTTTGGAAAAACGACAACGGCCCCACGACCTGCTTGGACACGCCCTCGGCATTGGCCAGGCCGATGCGCTTGGGCACAAGCTCGCCAATCACGATGGACACGAAGGCGACCGCGACGGTGATGATGACCGGCGCCAGGCCGCGCGCGATGGCGGAGAGCGGCGCGATGCCAAAACTCATGAGCCACGTGGCGAGCGGGTCGGACAGACTCGTCGAGGCGACGGCGGACGAGGCGAATCCCACGAGCGTGATGGCGACCTGGATGGTGGCGAGCAGCTGGTCGGAGTCGGCAGCCAGCTTAATGGCACGCTCGGCGCGCCTGTCGCCTTCCTCGGCCTCGTGCTCCAGCACGGCGCGCTTGGCCGTGGTGAGCGCCATCTCCGACATGGAGAAGTAGCCGTTGATGAGGGTCAAAACGAGGGTGGTGATAAGGGAGATGGTTATGTCCATCGGGAGTTTCTCGAACCTCCAAGATTCGGGACGTCAGGTTAAAACGTTGGTGACGGATAGGGCAGTTGCGCCCGGTGGCCGCCTGGATGGGTCCGCGGGCACAGACGCGATCGCTAGATTACGAAGAGAATCACCGCCATGAACTGGAAGATGCTGCCGGCGAGCACCCACAGGTGAAACACGCTGTGCAGATAGCGCACGTTTTTGGCGATGTAGAACGGCACGCCCACGGTGTAGCACACGCCGCCGACAGCGAGCAGGGCAAGCGCCACGGGATTCAGCAGCGCCACAAGCTCGGGCAACTTAAAGACGACGAGCCAGCCCATCAGCAGGTAGACCAGGCCGCATACCCAGTGCGGTTGACGTTCGCGCATAAAGCACTCGAGGGCGATGCCGATGATGGCGATGGCCCACACGGCAAAGAACAGCGCGGGGCCGCCGTCGTTTGCGAGCGTGATGAGGCAAAACGGGGTGTAGCTGCCCGCGATGAGCACGTAGATGCCGCAATGGTCGATCACGCGGAAGACGCGCTTGGCGGCCTGCGGGGCGATGGCGTGGTAGAGCGTGGAAGCGAGGTACTCGAGGATGAGTGTGATGCCGAAAACCAGAGCACATGCAAGGGACGCGGGGTGCTGTCCGGCCACGACCGCCTTGACGATCATGATGACGAGCGCCGCGATTGAGAGCGCCGCGCCGATGCCGTGCGTGACGGAGTTGGCGATCTCCTCGCCGAGAGTGTAGTGCGGGAGGGCATGGTACTTGACCGCGCTCGCGGCGTCGCGCGCCGTTGAGCCGGCAGCCCGAGCGATGCGCTGCGCCCGCGAAGATGCGTCGGCACGCGCTATGGGAACAGGGGCAGCCGCGATGCCAGGTCGCGGCGTGGAACTGTCACTCGAATCGGGCATGTGCTTGGTTCGTTCTCCTAAGATATACAATGCTCAGAACTATAGCAGAACCCGGGCCTCCCTGCAGGTACGAGGGAGGCCCGGGCCGTTATCTATCACAATCTGCGGACACGATGGCATGCGCAACACCGTTCATGTGGCGCCGCGTTCGGCCCCGCGTACCCCGTCTTAACGACGCTTTTTTCGGAGCACCAACGCCGCGATGACGCAGAGAGCGCCCGTGGCGGCGACCACGCCGGGGATCATCGGGCTGAACGGGTCGCCCGTCTTGACCAGCTTGCCGTCGCTGTCATGCCCGCCGTCGCCGTCATGCCCGCCGTCGCTGTCATGCCCGCCGTCGCTGTCATGCCCGCCGTCGTTACCGCCGGGGTTGTCAGGGGCATCGGGGCTGGACGGCTTCTTGTACACGTTGGTGAACAGGGGCTCGTCCCCGTTATCGAACGCGATCTCGGCCACGAGGCTTCCCCT
>NZ_QRWU01000004.1:126475-149642 GCF_003459795.1 Collinsella sp. AF18-8LB | reverse complement strand
TCAGAGGAAATGGAGAAGGGGGAGGCCTCGCGGCCTCCCCCTTTTTTGCGTTAAAGACACGTTGTGCTTTGGGACCTAGCTCCCTCTTATGCGCTCTTACTGTTTGGCTGTATTTTGAGCCCTTCTAGTGTATTTGAGCGATAATTACTCGCATTGGCGTTAGGGAGGGCTTGATGTTTACCGTATTTGTCTTGGGCAATATTGCTTCGGGTAAGTCGACTGCCTGCCGCTATTTCGAATCTCGTGGCGCTATGCTTATCGATCTGGATGAGCTTGCAAAATCGCTGTATGTGCCGGGCTCTGATATCGTCAATGCTCTCGCGGATGAATTCGGTTGGGACATTTTGGATGAGGAAGGCGCCATTCGCCGCAGCATCCTCGCTTCTCGAGCTTTCGCTTCTCCTGATTCGGTCGCACGGCTCAATGGTATCGTGCATCCCGTTCTCCTTGAACAGCTTTCGCTTAGGATTCTCGATCCGGTTTGTTGTACGGTTTCGTCTCCCCGTTATCCCTTTGCGGTAGTCGAGGTTTCTGCTCCGACTGGTTTTGAGGATGCATTTGGCTTGGCTGATGAAATTCTGGTCATCAGCGCTCCTTTGTCAGTTCGTCGCGAGCGTGCTATTCAACGTGGCATGGTGCCATCTGATTTCGATGCCCGTTCTGCTTGCCAGCCCGATGAGTCTGCGCTGTGCGATCTTGCCACAACGGTTATTGATAATGCGGCAGTCGATAACTCGCTCTTTGATCAACTGGATGCATGGCTTGCGCGCCATGGGTTCGGGGATGTTGTGGATAAGGAGGAGGCCGTTGCCTAAGACACGTTTCCTTACTTGGTATCGCCTTATACCGCTGGCTGCCGTTTTTGTCTTTGGCCTTATCTCATTCGTTTACTCGTATGCTCCTGCTGCTTTTTTTAAACCGCTGTATCCGATTGACTACGAGGCGTATGTAAAGCAATCCAGCATTTCGCATAATTTGGATCCGTATTTGGTGTGTGCTGTCATTAAGTCTGAATCGAATTGGGATCCCGAGGCCGAGTCGAATCAAGGTGCTCAGGGATTGATGCAGCTGATGCCCGAGACTGCTCAGGATATGATCGCCAAGGGCCTTGTCGACGGTGGCGAGTATTCGGCCGACAACCTTAACGATCCGGCTACAAATATCGAGTTTGGCTGTGCGTATCTTTCGTATCTTCTAGCGTATTTTAACGGGTCGACCGACAGTGCCATTGCCGCCTATAACGCTGGCATGGGCAATGTCGACGGATGGGCGCAGCAAAGTACGTCGCTTCATAATGCAATCACCTTTCCCGAGACGCAGGCGTATCTGATTCGTGTCAATAATGCCTGGGTTCGCTATAAGACCCTCTATCCCGATCGGTTCGTATAGGACTAAGCCTACCGCCTGCGTATACTGCAGATATATGAGTTAGGAGTATCCATGGCGGAATTTGAAGTAGAACGCGTTGGTGGTGAACTTAAGCGCTTTGGCGTTGAAGGCTCTGACGTGCCGTTTAAGGTCGTGTCTCCCTATGACCCTGCAGGCTCTCAGCCTAAAGCCATTGAGTCGCTTGTGCAGGGTGTGAGGGACGGAGACCGCTATCAGGTTTTGCTGGGCGTGACTGGTTCGGGCAAGACCTTCACGATGGCAAAGACTATTGAGGCCCTGGGAAAGCCGACGCTGGTCATGGCTCCGAATAAAACGCTCGCCGCTCAGCTTGCGAGCGAGCTCAAAGAGTTCTTTCCCAACAACGCTGTGGTCTACTTCGTCTCGTACTATGACTACTATCAGCCCGAGGCGTATGTGCCGCAAAGCGATACATATATCGAGAAAGACTCCTCGATTAACGAAGAGGTCGAGATGCTGCGACATCAGGCGACCGCATCGCTGCTCTCTCGACGAGATGTGATCGTCGTCGCATCGGTCTCGTGTATCTATGGCATTGGCTCTCCTGAGGACTATGCGGGCCTAGCCCCGAACGTCGACAAGAAGGTGCCGCTCGAGCGCGATGACTTTATCCATGCACTTATCGACATTCAATATGATCGCAATGACTATGACCTTGCACGCGGCACGTTCCGCGTGCGCGGCGATGTTGTCGACGTGTATCCGCCTTATGCCGAGCATCCGTTGCGGTTTGAGTTCTTTGGTGACGAGGTCGAACTGATTGCCGAGATCGATGAGGTCACCGGCGAAATGCTGCGTGAGTACGAAGCAATTCCTGTGTGGCCGGCCTCGCACTATGTGACCGAGAAGCCGAAGGTCAAGGCGGCTCTGAAATCGATCAGCGAAGAGTGCGAGAAGCGCGTGGCGGAGCTTAAGGCGACCGACAAGTTGCTCGAGGCGCAGCGTCTGCAGCAGCGCACCGATTATGATCTTGAGATGCTCGAGACGATGGGCTTTTGCAACGGCATCGAGAACTACTCACGTCATCTGGACGGTCGCAAGCCGGGTGAGCCGCCGTTTACCCTGATCGATTACTTTCCTAAGGACATGCTCTGCATCATCGATGAGAGCCATGTGACGGTGCCGCAGATTCGCGGCATGCACGAAGGTGACCGCTCGCGTAAGGTGACGCTGGTGGAGCATGGTTTTCGCCTGCCCTCGGCGCTCGATAACCGCCCGCTTCGTTTCGATGAGTTTGAGGCAAGGATCCCCCAGTTTATCTATGTTTCGGCCACGCCGGGTGACTATGAGCTGCGGGTGAGCCAGAACGACGTTGAGCAGATTATTCGTCCGACCGGTCTGCTCGACCCCAAGATCGACGTTCGTCCGGTCCGAGGCCAGATTGACGATCTTGAGGACGAGATTCGCGAGCGCGTTGCCCGCAAGGAGCGTGTGCTGGTGACCACGTTGACCAAGCGCATGGCCGAGGACCTGACCGACCACCTGCTTGATGCGGGCATTAAGGTCAATTACATGCACTCCGATACAGCAACGATGGACCGTGTCGAGATCCTGCGAACGCTGCGCGAGGGAAAGATTGATGTTCTCGTTGGCATCAACCTGCTCCGCGAGGGTCTAGACCTTCCCGAGGTCTCGCTGGTGGCAATTCTCGACGCTGACAAGGAAGGCTTCTTGCGCAACCGCCGTTCGTTGATTCAGACGATTGGCCGCGCGGCCCGTAACGCCGACGGCAAGGTCATCATGTATGCCGACGTTGTGACCGATTCGATGAAAGAAGCCATCGAGGAGACGCAGCGCCGTCGCGAGATTCAGATGGCATATAACGAAGAGCATGGCATTGTGCCCAAGACGGTCCGCAAGGCCATTAACGACATTTCGAGCTTTATTGCCGAGGCCGAAAAGACTGTGGGTTCCAAGGGGCGCTCGAAGGGCGACTCTCTCGGTCATGGCGCATTCTATACGCCCGATGAGTCGGGCGAGGGCGGTGTGCCGGAAACGGTGGCGCCCGAGCAGACACTTGCGGAACAGTTGGAAGAACTGCCGCATGACGAGCTTGTGCGGATCGTCGAAACCATGGAAGAGGATATGCGTAACGCTTCTGCCGCCATGGACTTTGAGGAGGCGGCGCGCCTGCGCGATGCCGTCGTTCAGATTCGGGCGATGCTCGAGGGTGCGTCTGAGGACGAGACGATCGAGCGCTTACGTTCGCAGGCCCGCAAGGGTTCCACGTTCGCATCGGGCAGAAAACGCCAGGGTGCACGGTTTAAGAAATAGCAAACAGGCCCGAGTTCCCTGTGGAGCTCGGGGCCTATGTCTTTTGCGCGCTGGAATTCGTGCGCTAGAGGTCTGCGATCAGGGCTTCGGCACAACGGATGCCGTCGGTGGCCGCGCTCATGATGCCGCCGGCATATCCAGCTCCCTCACCACAAGGGTAGAGGCCCGGGGTCGACACGGCATGGCACGCTCGGTCTCGGGTGACAGTGACCGGTGAGCTCGAACGAGTCTCCACACCGGTAAGAACGGCATCGGGGCGGTCGTAGCCTCGTAGCTTTTTTCCGAGTAGGGGAAGTCCCAGGCGGAGCGACTCGACGATATGCTGCGGCAGGGCTTCGTCAATTGCCGTCCAGGTCACACCAAGTGGATAGGTTGGTTTTACCTTTCCGGGTGCTGTGCTGGCGCGTCCTGCGAGGAAATCTCCGACAAGCTGTGCCGGTGCGTTCCAGTTGGAACCGCCCAGGCGATAGGCAGCCGCCTCGCAGGCACGCTGGAGCTCGATGCCGGCGAGCGGGTCATCGTTGGGAAGGTCCTCAGGCGTGACGTTAACGAGCAGAGCGGCATTTGCGTTGCGTCCGTCGCGGGCATTGAGACTGGCCCCGTTGACGCACAGATGGCACGGTTCTGAAGAGGCGGCAACAACCTGTCCGCCGGGGCACATGCAAAACGAGAACACGCTGCGGCCGTTGGGAAGATGGGCAACAAGTTTGTAAGGGGCCGCCCCGAGCGCTGGATGTCCCACCGAGGCTCCATATTGGGCTCGGTCGATGTCGCGCTGCGGATGCTCGATGCGAACGCCCATGGCAAAGGTCTTTTGTGCGAGGGCCACGTTGTGGTCCTTAAGGAGCTCAAAAATATCGCGAGCAGAATGCCCGCAGGCGAGGATGAGGCGCTTTGTCTCGATTGGCTCGCAAGCGGCGTCTTGGGACGATTGGACATCAATACCGGTGATGGCGCCAGACGCGTCGATGCGAATGTCGACGAGCCTCGTTCGATAACGGACGACACCTCCGAGCTGCTCGATGCGCTGGGATATAGCGGTGACAACCTTGGGAAGGATGTCGGAGCCAATGTGCGGCTTGGCATCCCACAGAATATCGCGGGGTGCACCTGCCTCGACGAAGGTTTCGAGGATAAGGCGATGGGCGGGATTTTTGGTTCCCGTATTGAGCTTGCCGTCCGAGAAGGTTCCCGCGCCGCCCAGGCCAAACTGGATATTGCTCTCGGGGTCGAGGATGCGCTCCTTTAGAAAGAGGTCGATCGCCTGCGAGCGGCGAAATGCCGGGTCGCCGCGCTCGATGAGCAAGGGCTTAAGACCTGCTTCGGCGAGCGTAAGCGCAGCGAAAAGGCCGGCACATCCGGCGCCGACAACGACGGGGCGCTCTTTGGGTGCGCCGGAAACGGGGGAGGGGAATGAAGGCCCATCGTCTTCTATCGCGCGTACGCGCGAGCGGTCACGCTCGGCAACGTTGCCGAGCGCTTCTCGCTCGAGGTGGGGACTAGTCAGCTCAACACGAAAGCTCAGGATAAAATGGACGTCTCGTTTTTTGCGAGCGTCGATTGACTTGCGGTGGAGCTCGATGGACTTGATCTCGGAGTCCTTGCAACGTAGGACGCGCTTGGCGACTCGCTTGCCAACAATGAGGCAGGCATTTTCATCGCCGGCTTCATCGAGCGACGCGTTGACTTGGGTGATTTCGATCATCGAGGTCTCCTTAGAGGCAAGAAAGAGGCCGTCCGGTATCCCAGACGGCCCGAATGCGTTTTTGATTATAGACTGCGCGGCTACAGGCTGCTTGCAGCGCGAATGCCCGAGAGCCAGGCCCACGCAAGGTTAAAGCCTCCACAATCGGCGTCGATGTCGAGCGCTTCTCCGCAGACGTAAAGCGGGGCGTCGACAACGCTGCGCGCGCGTAGACTGGGTGTTGAGATGCTCTCGACAGATACGCCACCACGCGTGACCTGCGCAGAGCGCTCCTCGGCTGTTCCCTCGACGAGCAACTTAAAGTGTTTGAGGATCGAGACCAGGTGGATGACATCATTGGAGCCTGGATGGCACTGCTCGAACGCTGTGCAGACGACGCGGGAGAGTTGCGGGGCGAGCATGCCGTCGAGCCAACGGGGATTGCGGGGCGAAAAGCCGCCGAGCAGCTCAACGCGCCGGTTGAGCATATTGAGCAACTCGTCTTTGGAGAGGTCGGGGAAAACGTCGAGCAGGATCGTATCGCCGTGCTGGATACGACGAGAGAGGTTGAAGACAGCGACGCCCGAGATACCGAAGGTTCGAAACAGCACTTCACCGTCTTCGTGCCAGAGCTCATTATGATTGCGGGCGAGCGTCAAGCGGGCGCGGACGCGCAGGCCATCCAACGTCTTGAGCGCCGCCCGATCGCCAAAGACCGTTGCCGATACGGGGCAGAGGATGGGGCGCAGCGAAGTGAGGGGGAGGCGAAACGTATCGGCGATACCGGTGGGGTTGCCGCCCGTGGCGATAATTACGGCATGTGCCTGCAGGGCCTCGTTCTTGCGAGGGACATCGGCGAGCGCTTTCCGAAGCGAGCGGAGCTCCGATTTTCGGTCGTCGTGCTTTTTTGCCTTGAGTGCCCGCGCCGGACGGTCTATTTGGAGTGCCCAGCCTTCGGAAGCTTTGTGCGCCGAGGCAACGTTGGCTCCGCAGATTAAGGTGATACCTAGGCGGTCGCAAACGCTGAGAAGCGCGTCGCGCACCGATTCGGCGCGAAGGGAGCGCGGGTACAGCCGGCCTTCCTCGGAGGTTGTCATGATGCCCAGCGAGGAGAAGAAACCCATAAGCTCTTGTTCGGGCTGGGGGCCCATGACGGATTCGACGAATGCGGGGTGGTTATACCGCTGAGGATCAATCGATTCGTTGGAGAGGTTGCAACGGCCGTTACCGGTCGCAAGGAGCTTGAGGCCGCAGGCGACATCGCGCTCAACGATGCAGACGCTTTTGCCAGCGCGTGCGGCCGTAATGGCGGCGGCGAGGCCTGAAGCCCCGCCGCCGATTACCAAGACGTCATAGAGGGCGCTCGCGTTCACTTAGGCCTCGTCGGTCTCGTGCGGGGTAATAGCCTCGACGGCAGAGACTGCCTTGGGCAACATGCCATCGGGCAGCGCAGTCTCGACCTCGCCCTTATCGCAGGCCTCGGCGAGTGCCGGATTAATGGGAAGCTGGCCCAAGATGTCGAGGTTATAGCGCTCTGCGACCTCGGGGAGCTTGCTCTTGCCAAAGACCTCGATCTTCTTGCCGCAGTCGGGGCACTCAATATAGCTCATGTTCTCGACAACGCCCAGAATGGGGACGTTCATCTTCTCGGCCATGTTGACCGCCTTGGCGACGATCATCGAGACCAGATCCTGCGGGCTCGTGACGATGACGATGCCGTCGACCGGCAGCGACTGGAAGACGGTGAGCGCAACGTCGCCTGTTCCCGGAGGCATGTCGACCAGTAGGTAGTCGATGGGGCCCCACGAGGTCTCGCTCCAGAACTGCCTAATGGCGCCTGCGATGACCGGACCGCGCCAAAGGACGGGGTCGGTCTCGTTTTGGAGCAGCAGGTTGGAGCTCATGACCTTGACGCCGTGCTCGGAGATTTCGGGCAGCATAAGGTTGCCAAGGGCATGGACGTGGCGTCCACTCATACCGAACATCTTGGGGATAGAGGGACCGGTGATGTCGGCATCGAGGACGCCGACCTTGTGGCCGTGACGGGCAAGCTCGGTGGCGATGGCACCGGTGACAAATGACTTGCCGACACCGCCCTTGCCGGAAAGCACGGCGATGACGCGCTTGACCTCGGACAGCGTGTTCTCCTCAAATTGCGACGGCGACGTTTGTCCGCCGGCGGCCTGTGCGTGTTCGCAACCCATGTATGACTCCTTTGTATATGCTGGGGCCGGGGCCCCGCGATGTGACACGAGCGTCATTGTACCCTCGTTTGCGAGCGGGAGTCATTTGCGATGCGTTTGGGCCGAGCGTGCTTGCAATACGATGGGCCCAAGCGAATGGGCGGGCTTACTGAACTTTGCTGGCGAACTCGAGGTATTGCATGCGCTGCAGCTTGTCGATCATCGAGGCGTAGGGGCTGTCTTTCGATTCCAAGTCGTAGCGCAGCCCGTCGGCACCGAGATAGCCGGCGACATTGATGGTGGGCACATCTGACCTTGTCGCAAGCAGGGCCTTTTGGTAATTGGTGAGCGGGGCGCCGATCTTATTAAGGGTAATGGCTGCAATCTCGTTTGCCCCGACGGTGTCGTAGACGTTGAGCTCGGTATTGCCGGCGATCTCATAGTTAGCCCAGACGAGATATGTCGACTGATAGATACGGAAAGCGTGACTTGCCGTATCTTCCTGAGGGTACAGCTCGTCGTTGAGAGTCGTTGCGGCGCTCGGCTGATGGTCGCCAAAAAAGACAAGAACAACCGGTCTGCCGATGTTGCGGAGCTCGTTGATAAAGTACTCGAGGTCCCGGTCGGATGCGTTGATGCAGGTGAGATAGGTGTTGAGCGCGCTGTTGGCGCCTTCGCTGGCTCCCTCGACCCAATAGTTTGTCAGCTCTTCGGCGGGAACGGTGCCATAGTCGTAGCCGCCGTGATTTTGCATCGTGACGTCAAAGATGAACTGCGGCGCTTCGTCGGTTCTAAGCAGGTCGAGTATCTTGTCGTAGGTGACGTAGTCGCATACGCCGGCATGGTAATAGGGCGCACCTTCGAAATCGCCGATTGAAAGAAAGTCTCCAAAGCCCAGCTGCTGATAGATTTTATCTCGATGGTAGTTGACGGGGTTTTGCGGGTGCATAGCGGTAGTGGTATACCCAAGCTCTTTAAGGTCCTTTGCCAGGCTGTTTACGCCATTCATCTGATACAGCTGATAGGGGATCTTGCCTAATCCGACAAAGGCCGTTGTCGCTCCGGTCAAAAATTCGAATTCGGAGTTCGCCGTTCCGCCACCGGCGACCGAAGCGAGCATGGTGCCGCGAACAAGTGTGTCGGGAAGCGAGTTGTAGAATGCGGGGCCGGTGTACCCGGCCGCCTGGAGCTGCTCAAAGCACGAAAGGTCGCTAAAACTCTCATTCATGACGGCAACAATCGTCGGCTTGATTTCATTGAACTGGGCAACGGCCGCCGCGCGCTGCTCGCTCGAGCCATATGTGCTGTCGTAGGCGGCGGCGAGCTCCTGCTCGATGCTCTGCGCCTCATCGGGCGTATAGTCTTCGGGCTTCTCAATGGGCAACTCGTTGACCATTTCGGTGAACGAAGTGATAAAACCCTGAGACGCATACGTGGTGATGGGCTGCCAACGGTCAAATCCAAAATCCAGCGCCTGCTCCAAGTCGATGTTGGAAAAGCCTGAGAGCCCCACAACGGTCACTAGCAGAAAAGCACAGAGGTTAGCGGCGATAGCGGGGAAGACATGGGTGGGCGTACGGAGCTTTCGCGGTCGGATGAGCGAAAGAAGCCCCAGGGAAATCTCCAGCAGGGCGAGAGAGGTTACGATTCCGGCGGTAAAGGTAAACTCGTATCCCTCGCTCACTTCCATTGCGGTGCCAAGGGCCAAGATATCGCTTGGCAGGATGGCTTCGCCTTTAAACGTTATGACGAAGTGCTCGGCAATGCCAAGGATGCAGCAGACGACGGGCACGAGAGCCATGACGCCTCCATGACGCTGTCCCAGCAAATAAAGGGAGAGCAGAACCGTCGCGAGCAGCCCGACGGAAAACCCGAATGAGTTGGCGGGAATGCGATAGAACGTTTCGTTGCAGGCAATTTCGAGTGAAACGAACGAGAGCGCTGAAACAGCGGCGATGACAAGGATGTCACGGCAAATACAGGCAACCGTTCCCGTCGCAAGGTCGGTTTGGTCGATAAGTCCCGAAACCAAGGGCTCGACAAGAAGCATGACGGCGGCAGCACCGAGCGCCGAATAAGAAAGGACCCATAGGGAGCTGCCCTCATTTACGAGCAATTGATTCGTAACCCATGCAGCTACCACGCCGAGCGGGATGAGGAGCGTCGCGCACCAAAAGACGCAGGCAATGGGTGGCTTTTCGTTGCGTTTGATTGAAAAATACACGCGCACGACGACGGTGGCCACGATAAGGACGGCGATGAATATGGGCAGATTGGCCATGTCGCTCGAAGTGATTTCAAGGGGGATATCTTCGGTCATGGACGTTCCTCTGGTACAGCAAATTAAGTTCAGTATTAGATTACTGTAACCTTTCCACGGCATTTCGAGAAACAAAGCGCCCGATACGCAAAGCTAAAGGTCTGCGAATCTTGTATTACGAACATCTGTGCGCGTCGAGTGCGCTAAACTCATCGGCAGTATGATTCGATGCAATAGGAGGCAAGGAGCTTCCATGTCTGATTCTTCTATCGTTATTCGCGGCGCTCGTGAGCATAACCTCCGGGATATCGATGTTTCCATTCCGCGTGACCAACTCGTGGTCATTACCGGTCTTTCTGGCTCGGGCAAGAGTTCGCTGGCATTCGACACTATCTATGCCGAGGGCCAGCGTCGATACGTCGAGAGCCTTTCGAGTTATGCGCGCCAGTTCTTGGGCCAGATGGACAAACCCGACTTGGATTCAATCGACGGCCTTTCGCCGGCTGTCTCAATTGATCAAAAGACGACATCCAAGAACCCGCGCTCGACGGTTGGCACCGTAACCGAGATTTATGACTATCTGCGCCTGCTGTTCGCCCGTGTGGGCACCCCGCACTGTCCCGAATGTGGCCGTGTCATTGAGCGTCAGACGACCGATCAGGTTGCCGACAAGGTCTTGGCGGCGGGGGAGGGCCGCCGCGCGTTTGTGCTGGCACCGGTGGTACGCGGGCGAAAAGGCGAGTACACCAAACTGTTTGAGGACCTTCGCGCCGAGGGCTTTAGCCGCGTGCGTGTCGACGGTGAAGTGCGCTCGCTCGACGATCCGATCGATCTGGACAAGAAGTTCAAGCACGATATCGAGGTCGTGGTCGATCGCATCGTGATCCGTGAGAACTCTCTGGGCCGTATCGCCGAGTCTGTTGAGCAGGCGACCGCGCTGGCTCACGGCAATGTAAACGTGTACATGCTGCCCGATCGTGATGCTCCCGAGGGGACCGAGGGCGAGCTGCTGGAGTATTCGTTGGCCTTGGCGTGCCCGGAGCATGGTCACTCCATTGACGATCTTCAGCCGCGTGATTTTTCGTTCAACGCTCCCTATGGCGCATGTCCTGAGTGCGACGGCCTGGGCTTTAAGAAAACCGTTGATGCCGAGGCGCTGATCGAGGACCCCTCGAAGTCCATTGCCGACGGAGTCTTTGGTAGCCTGTTTGGCAATTCGAACTACTATCCGCAGATTTTTGCTGCGGTCTGCAAACACTTTAAGGTGAGCACCGATACGCCGTGGGAGGACTTGCCCCCTCGCGTGCGTCGTGCATTCTTGGATGGCCTGGGCGATACGAAGATCTCGGTCGACTACCAAAAGCTCGACGGACGTCGCAGCCAGTGGGATACCAAGTTTTCGGGCGTTCGCAACATCCTGTACGAACGCTATACCGAGACGACGAACGAGAACACCAAGGCGCGCTTGGAGAAGTACATTCGCGAGGAACCGTGCTCGAGCTGCCACGGCGCTCGTTTGCGCCCTGAGATGCTCGCCGTCACCGTGGGTGGCAAGTCCATTTACGAGGTTTGTTGCCTGTCGTGCCGTGAGTCGCTCGAGTTTTTTGAGGGCCTGGAGCTCACCGAGCGCCAACAGTTTATCGGCGGGCGCATCGTCAAGGAAATTCTGGAGCGTCTGCGTTTTCTGGTCGATGTTGGACTCGACTATCTGACACTCGATCGCGCCTCGGCGACGCTTTCCGGTGGCGAGGCACAGCGTATTCGACTGGCAACGCAGATCGGCGCGGGTCTCATGGGCGTGCTCTATATTCTGGATGAGCCCTCGATCGGTCTTCATCAGCGTGACAACGAGCGCCTGATCAAGACGCTTGAGCGCCTGCGCGATATCGGCAATACCGTTATCGTCGTCGAACACGACGAGGATACAATCCGTGCCGCCGATTACGTGATCGACATGGGTCCCGGCGCCGGTGTCAACGGCGGACACGTAGTCGCGGCGGGAACGCCTGCCGATATCATGGCGTGTCCTGAGTCGATGACGGGCGCTTATCTGACCGGTAAGCGAATGATCCGGGTGCCTGATGAACGGCGCAAGCCCGGTCGCGGCTGCCTTAAAATTACGGGCGCTCGAGCCAACAACCTCAAAAACGTTACTGCCAAGATCGAGTTTGGTACGCTTACGGTTGTTACCGGCGTGTCGGGATCGGGCAAGAGCTCCCTGGTTACCGATACCATTGCGCCTGCCCTTACGAATGCCATTCACCGTTCGACGCGCCCTGTGGGTCCATATAAGAAAATCGAGGGCATCGAGTGTATCGATAAGGTTATCGATATCGACCAGTCGCCGATTGGCCGCACGCCGCGTTCCAACCCTGCTACCTATATCGGCCTGTGGGATGATCTTCGCGCGCTGTTTGCGAGTACACCGGAGTCGAAGGCGCGCGGCTACTCGCCCGGACGTTTCTCCTTTAACGTGAGCGGCGGCCGCTGCGAAGCATGCAAGGGCGACGGACAAATCAAGATCGAGATGCACTTCCTTCCCGATATCTATGTCCCCTGCGAGGTCTGCGGCGGCAAGCGCTATAATCGCGAGACGCTTGAGGTCACCTACCGTGGTAAGACCATCTCTGACGTGCTCGACATGAGCGTCACCGAGGCGCTGGCTTTCTTTGGCAATATTCCTCAGATTAAGCGTAAGCTCCAGACTCTGTATGATGTGGGCTTGGGTTATGTGAGCTTGGGCCAGCCGGCAACGACGCTTTCGGGTGGCGAGGCACAGCGCGTAAAGCTCGCCAAGGAACTCCACCGCCGTCAGACGGGTAAGACGTTCTACATTCTGGATGAGCCGACGACCGGTCTCCATTTTGAGGATGTCCGCCAGCTGCTCGACGTGCTGCAGCGCCTGGTCGATGCGGGCAACACGGTTCTGGTGATCGAGCACAATCTCGATGTCATCAAGGTTGCCGACCGTCTGATCGATATGGGCCCCGAGGGCGGCAATGGCGGCGGAACTGTCGTGGTCTCGGGTACGCCAGAGCAGGTCGCGGCATGTTCACAGAGTTACACGGGCAAGTTCTTGGCCCCGCTGCTCGAGCGCGACCGCGAGCGTCAAGCACAACTCGACGCCCAGTAAAGAGACGCCGTCATGCGAGAAGCGCCACCGATTCCTTTCGATTCGGTGGCGCTTCTGTGTGTCGAGATGACGTATGCGGCTACATTGGACATATACTTAGGCGTTACGTTCGAATGCGAGGGAAGGGACATGCCATGGCAAAGGCTGCAAAGACGCCGAAAACCAATGCGATGCGCGAGCTGGAAAACGCCGGCATCTCCTATATTCTCCATACGTATGAAGACGATGGCGATGAGTCGGCGGGTTTAGGCGTTGCAATTTCGGAACAACTTGGCGAGGAGCCTGGCCAGGGTTTTAAGACCTTGGTTTGCGTGGCGCCGTCCAATGAACACGTTGTGTGCTGTATTCCCGTTGCCGACGAGCTTGACCTAAAGGCCGCCGCGCGCGCCGCTGGCGAAAAGTCGCTGACCATGATGCATGTTAAGGACTTGCTTGCCGCGACGGGGTATGTCCGGGGCGGCTGCAGTCCAGTCGGCATGAAAAAACGCTTTCGGACGCTGATCGATGAGACATGCGTCCTTTGGGATACCATTTTTATCTCAGGCGGTAAGCGTGGCTATCAGCTTGAGCTTGCCCCCGACGACTTAGTTGCATTTTGCGGGGCGACGGTTGCCCCGATCACGAGAGAGGACTGAACGATGCCGCAGGAAGAATCGAAGCGCGGGGCTCACTTTGCAAAGCGTTCGGCTTCTCAGACGCCCGCGCCTGAGGCTTCTTCGTCGCGAGATGACACTGACGACATGGGCTCGTCGGACTACTCCACGGTTGGTCGTTCCGCCGGGCTTATGACCATCCTGACCATCGTGTCTCGCGTCACCGGTTTTATCCGCACGTGGGCAATGGCGGCAGCTATCGGCATGTCGCTACTCTCGTCCTCCTATCAGGTCGCCAACAACCTGCCCAATATGCTCTACGAACTTGTGATGGGCGGCATGCTCGTGACGGCTTTTTTGCCCGTGTACATGGGCGTGAGGCGTGAGCAGGGTCGCGAGGCCTCGAACGAGTACGTGGGCAACCTGCTTGGTATTCTGCTTTTGGTGCTGGGTGGCATTTCGTTGCTGGGGACTGTGTTCGCCCCGGGCTTTATCTGGACGCAATCGTTCCTTTCGGGTGACGGCGGCAGCATGGATACCGCTGCGTTCATGTTCCGTTTCTTTGCCATCCAGATTCTGTTTTATGGTTTGGGCTCGGTGTTCTCGGGCGTTCTCAACGCACACCGCGACTACTTCTGGTCGACGTTTGCCCCGGTCCTCAACAATGTGATCGTCATTGCGAGCTTTATGGGTTTTGCGCCCGTGTCCGCACAGCTTGGCGAACGTGCCGGCATCATCTTGATTGCGGCCGGTACGACCCTCGGTGTCTTTGTTCAGATGGCATGTCAGATCCCCGCGCTTGGTAAGCACGGCGTGCATCCCCATATCCATATCGACTTTAAGGACCCCGCACTGCGCCAGACGATTGCGCTCGGTATCCCGACGCTGCTCGCCACAGTGTGCATGTTTGTCTCGACTTCTATCACCAACGCTGCCGCGCTGGTGGTCCAGCCCGAGACTGGTCCTTCCGTCATCGCCTATGCGCGTCTGTGGTACACGCTGCCCTACGCGCTGATTGCCGCCTCGCTTTCGACGGCGCTCTATACCGAGCTTTCTCACGACGCACAGGAGAAGGATTACGACAGCGTTCGCACGGGCATTTCGCGTGGCGTCGCCCAGATGCTGTTCTTCCTGATTCCGTTCACGCTGTACCTGATTGTCTTCGCGCGTCCGCTCAACATGATTTACTGTGCCGGCAAGTTTGATGAGTCCGGCGTGGCGCTGGTGTCCGAGTTCCTTGTCTACCTGGCGTTCTCGCTGCCGCTCTACGGCGTGGTCGTATTGATGCAGAAGAGCTTCTCTGCCTTGCTCGACATGAAGCCCTATAGCCGCTATTGCCTGTATTCCGCCATCGGCCAGGCCGGCTCGGTTCTGCTGTTTGGCGTTGTGCTGGGCTTCGGTATGCCGGCAATCGCGCTTTCGTATGTCGTTGACTACGTGATCTTGGTCGGTTGTTCGCTGTGGTGGCTGCGTCGTCGTCTGCGTGGCCTTCAGGTCAAATCTATCCTGCATGGCGGTTTCTTTGGCCTTTTGCTCGGTGGCCTGGGTGCTGCCGCAGGCGCCGGCGTCATGTGGGCGCTTGAGCACTTTGTCGGGGCACTTGGCGGCTCGATTCTGATTACTCTTGGCTACGTTTGCGTTGCGGGTGTCGTCTCGCTTGCTGTTACCTTTGGCCTTGCCGTCGTTCTTAAGATGCCCGAGGTCTCGGCGCTGCTTCGTCGCAAGTAGGTGCGCATGGTCGGTCGCGACAACATTCCAACGCTTGCCGAGCAGGTTTCGCGCGTTCCCACGCAGCCCGGCTGCTACCTTTGGAAAGACGCCAAGGGCGATGTCATCTACGTGGGCAAGGCGAAAAACCTACGCGCCCGCATGCGTCAATACGTGACACTGCAGGATGAGCGTCAAAAGATCCCGCTGATGATGCAGCTGGTGGCGAGCTTTGACTATATCGTGGTGGAGACCGAGCATGAGGCGTTGGTGCTCGAGCGCAATTTGATTGGTCAGTACCATCCGTACTTTAACGTCGACCTCAAGGATGACAAGAGCTACCCCTTTATCGCCATTACAAAGGGCGACCTGTATCCCGCTATCAAATACACGCGTGAGCGTCATAAGCCGGGAACGCGCTATTTTGGACCCTATACCGATAGCCGTGCGGCACGTGAGACGATAGATACGCTGCGCAAGGTTATTCCCATTTGCTCCGCATCCTGTGCGGAGTGGCGTCGTTGCCGCCGTATCGTCGAGTCCCACAAGGGCGAGGAAGACATCGTCAATATGATTTGCGCGCAAAACGGGCGCCCCTGCTTTGACTACCATGTCGGGCGCGGACCGGGTGCGTGTGTCGGTGCGATTTCCCCGGCAGACTATGCCAAGAACGTCAAGCGTGTCGAGCGCTTTTTGTCGGGCCATCGCAAGGATGTCGTCGATGAGCTGACCTCCGAGATGACGGATGCCGCCGAGGCGCTCGACTTTGAGCGCGCGGCACGCGTCAAACGTCGTTTGGAGGTCATCAGGGGTCTGGACGATCGTCAGCAAGTCGTTTTTCCCTCCAGTGTCGATATCGATGTCATCGGTTTCTATCGCGAAGAGACCATCTCCGCCGCTTGCGTCTTCGTCGTTCGCGAGGGCCGAACAGTTCGCACCTGCGAGTTCATTCTCGACAAGGGTCTTGATGTTGACGAGGAAGAGCTCCAGTCGGGCTTTCTTAAACGCTATTACGATGAGACGGCTGATATTCCAGCTGAGGTCAACCTCTCCGTCGAGCTTGAGGATGCGGAGGCGCTGGGGGAGTGGCTTGCAGGCAAGCGCGAGCGTTCCTGCCATCTCCATAGGCCGCAGCGTGGCGAAAAGCACCGTTTGCTCGCTATGGCATCCAAAAATGCGCGCCATGCCCTCATGCGCTACATGATGCGAACGGGGTACGCTGACGACCGCACCAATCAAGCGCTCCTGGAGCTCGAAAGCGCGCTGGCGCTGCCGGCGCCGCCGATGCGTATCGAGTGCTTCGATATCTCGACGCTGCACGGAACCTTTACCGTCGCCTCGATGGTAGTGTTTACCAACGGGCGCGCTGACAAGAGCCAGTACCGTCGTTTTAAAATTCAGGCCGAATTGGACGAGGCAAACGACTTCGTGTCGATGTCCGAGGTTTTGGGACGACGCTACGCTCCCGAACGCATGGCCGATGAGCGCTTTGGCTCGCGGCCCGATCTGCTTGTTGTCGACGGCGGCAAACCGCAATTGACGGCTGCGATCAAACAACTTGAGGCCCTGGGGCTCGATATACCAGTTTGCGGCTTGGCAAAGGCCGATGAGGAGGTTTTCGTGCCTTGGGACGAGACGCCCGTCGTGCTGCCGACCGGGTCTGCTTCGCTCTATCTAATCAAACAGGTTCGCGATGAATCGCACCGTTTTGCAATTACATTCCATCGCGAGCTGCGCGATAAGGCCATGACGGTTTCGATACTCGATGACGTTCCAGGGGTGGGACCCACCAGAAAACGTGCCATTATGCGTCATTTTGGCTCGATGAAGCGTTTGCGCGCGGCGAGCGAGCAAGAGATCGCGGAAGTTCGAGGCATTCCTGCCGATGTCGCCAAAGCGGTTCACGAGACGCTCGTTGCGTGGGATGCCGAGCGTTCCGGGGCGGCGGCAAAGCAATCCGAAAACTAAACACGAGCCTAAACAGCTGATATACATGATTGCGCGATTTTCAACCATTTATTTCGCCATGATTGCCTGCTGGTTTCGGGTTTTATTAACGGTAAAACGTTTGACTAACCCAAGTGAAAACCCTGATATCCTGCGGGTTGACGAAGACTGATATCTCACCTCGTCGATACATACTGTCTGGCGAATCATTTGTCAATGAATTCGGTGAACGGTAGTAAATACCGTTCAAGCGGATGTATGTATCGGTCGCCGAGCGCGGCACCTCAGTTGGGTTCGTCGGTAGGTAAGGTATATATCGTCCGCAAGTTGCGCGGGGGCAAGTCTAGGTGCTCCCGAGTAAGATTCTCTATTGATAGGAGAAGAGATGGCCATCATCAACAAGGGTATGTCCAGGCGTTCGTTCCTCGGCCTCACCGGCAGCGTCGCTGCTGTCGCCGGCCTTGGTCTCACTGGCTGCGGTGGCAGCTCTAGCGACGAGGGTTCCGCTTCCGGCTCCACCGATTCCGCCAACCGTGGCGGCGGCGTGATCACCGCTGGTTCCGCTTACGCTCCGTCCAGCTTCGATCCCGCCACCACCGGTTCCGCTGTTGGCCTGGGTGCCAACTGGCATGTCATCGAGGGCCTCTACGGCATCGATTACCACGACTACAGCACTTTCAACGAGCTCGCTACTGACGATCCCAAGTCTGTGGATGACACCACCTTCGAGGTCACCATCCGTAAGGGCGCCAAGTTCTCCGATGGTACTGAGGTCACCGCTGACGACGTTGTGGCTTCCTACAACGCTTGCGCCGCTTCCGCTACCTATGCTCCGTTCTTCCAGCCTTTCGAGTCCATCGAGGCCAAGGACGCCAGCACCGTGACGGTCAAGACCAAGGTCCCCAACTTCTCCCTGCTCAAGGATCGTCTGGCCATCATCCGCGTTACCCCGGCCACCCAGGCCGAGGAGGATCGCGCCAAGCAGCCGATCGGCTCCGGCCCCTGGATGTACGATGCCATCTCCGACACCGAGATCACCCTGGTTCCCAACCCCGAGTACAACGGTGAGTATGCTGCCGAGGACGAGAAGATCCAGTACAGCATCCTGACCGACCCCACCGCTCGCGTCACTGCTCAGCAGGAAGGCTCCACGCTCGTCATGGAGCTCGTTACCGCTGACGCCGTCGATCAGCTCGAGAGCGCTGGCTGCAAGATTGACAACGTTCAGGGCTTCGGTACCCGCTTCATCATGTTCAACGTCGCCAAGGCGCCTTGGAACGACGTCAAGGTCCGTCAGGCCGTTATGTATGCGCTCGACACCGAGAAGATGATCAGCAACACCTTCGCCGGCCTTGCTACCGCCGCCAGCTGCTACCTGCCCAAGAGCTTTACCAACTATCATGAGGCCTCCACGGTGTACAAGACCGACGCCAAGAAGGCTAAGAAGCTCATCGAGGAGTCCGGCATCACCCCGGGCGCCATCACCCTGCGCACCACCGATAACGAGCAGATCAAGGGCATGGCTGCCCAGGTCAAGAACGACCTTGACGCTCTCGGCTTCGATGTGACCATCCAGACCGATACCTCGCCGGCCACCTACGCTGCCATCGACGGCGGCGAGGCTTACGATATCCTCCTTGCCCCTGGCGATCCTTCCTGCTTCGGCGCTGACCCCGACCTGCTGCTCAACTGGTGGTTTGGCGACAACGTCTGGATGCAGACCCGTTGCCCGTGGAAGGAGTCCGCTGAGTGGGAGAAGCTCCACGGACTCATGGACGAGGCTCTTGCCGCCGAGGGCGACGAGCAGCAGAAGAAGTGGAACGAGTGCTTCGACATCATCGCCGACAACGCCGTTCTGTACCCCGTTGTCCACGTCAAGACCGTCTCCGCTTCTTGGGACGATCCGTCCACCGCGCCCAACGGCGAGGCCCTCGATGGTTTCAAGGGCATCGGCACGACGAGCATGTCCTTTAAGGGCGTCGCGACCGTCAAGGCGTAAGACTCGCTTGAGTCTATATGCAGGATACCGGTCGTTGAGACCGTATCCTCATAGTTGAAACAAAGACCCGGGCGGCAACGATGTCGCTCGGGTCTTGTAATGAGTATCCGTACTCATATACCAGTTGGTCCTACCGACAAAAGAAAGGGGAGAGAACGTGAACAACTTTCTACGTTTGATTGGAAGGCGTCTTGTCGCGCTGCCGATCATGGCATTGGGCGTCACCGTCCTGGTGTTCTTCCTTATGTCGTTCTCCAAGACCGACCCCGCCTACACGGCGTTGGGTGACGGTGCCTCGCCCGAGGCGGTTGCCGAGTACCATGAGAAGTATGGTCTGGACGACCCCTGGCCCGTGCGTTATGTGCGCTATATGGGCGACTTGATCCACGGCGACATGGGCACCTACGGCGCTGCTCGCAACTCTGTTGCCAAGCGCATCTCCACGGCCCTGCCCGTCACGATGCAGCTGACCTTTATCGGTCTTGCCATCGGCGCGGTCGTTTCGTTTTTGCTCGGCGTCATCGCGGCGCTGTATCGCGATAAATGGCCGGACCAAGTGATCCGCGTCTTTTCCATTGCCGGCTTGGCAACCCCGTCGTTCTGGCTTGCCGTTCTGTTGATTTTGCTGTTCTCTTCCTACCTTAAGGTGCTCCCAGCATCGGGCGCCCTGCCTCACTTCACCACGAATCCGGCTGGTTATCTGGGACGCATGATCATGCCCGCCATCGCCTTGGCATTTCCGCTGACGGGCCAGATGACTCGTATCGTGCGTACCGCCATGGTTGAGGAGCTCGATAAGGACTATGTCCGTATGGCTCGCGGTGCCGGCGTTCCCGAAAAGGTCGTCGTCGGTATCAACGTTCTTCGCAATGCGCTGATTACCCCGGTCACCACCCTCGGCCTTAAGATCGGCTACCTCATGGGCGGTGCCGTCGTCATTGAGGTTATCTTCAACCTCCCGGGCATGGGTACCGCGATTCTGCAGGGCGTTCAGGGCAACGAGGCGAACTTGGTTCAGGGCGTCGTCATCGTCGTTGCTCTTGCCTTCATCATCATCAACATCGTGGTTGACATGCTCTACCTGCTCATCAACCCGCGCATCAGGACGGTGTAGATTATGGTAAAGATTCGAGAGAAGCAAACCGAACAGCTCGAGAAGGCTGCTTCCAAGGGGCTCAAGCTCGGTGGCTGGAAGAAGATGGCGCTATCTTCTAAGATTGCCGCCGTCGTGCTGGTGCTGGTCGCCCTGACTGCGATCCTGGCACCCCTGCTTGCCCCCTATAGCCCGGTCGATATTTTCACCGCGCGCCAGGCGCCTGGTGGCGGCTTTATCTTCGGTACCGACGACAAGGGCCGCGACATCCTTTCGCGTATGCTCTACGGCGGCCGTTACTCGCTAATCATCGGCTTTGGTGCTACCGCCATGGCTTTGGTCTGCGGCTCTGTTGTCGGCGCTCTTGCGGCGGTTTCGCGCAAGTCTGTCTCTGAGGCGATCATGCGTATCCTGGACATCATCATGTCCATCCCGGGTATCGCCCTCGCAGCCGTCTTCGTTTCCATCCTGGGCAATTCCGTGCCGTCGATCATCTTTGCGATCGGCTTTATGTACACCCCGCAGATCGCCCGTATCGTGCGCGCCAACATCGTGTCCGAGTACGGCGAGGACTATGTCCGCGCGGTCATCGTGTCCGGCGCCAAGGCTCCGTGGATTCTGATCAAGCATGTTCTGCGCAACTGCATCGCCCCGATCATGGTCTTTACCGTCACCCTGGTCGCAGACGCCATCATCTTCGAGGCTTCGCTGACCTTCATCGGCGCTGGCATCCAGGAGCCCACCGCTACGTGGGGCAACATTCTTGCCGACGCCCGCGGTGGCGTGCTCGCCGGCCGTTGGTGGCAGGCGCTGTTCCCGGGCCTGGCCATTATGATCACCTGTCTGGCGCTCAACATCCTGTCCGAGGGCATTACCGACGCTATGGCCGCCGCTCCCTCCGCTGCCCTGGATCCGACCGATTCTTCCAAGCGCCGCGAGGCCGACCTGCTGGTCTCCGACCCCGTTCGTGCCTACAAGGAGCAGGCTCAGTCCCTCTCCGCTCGCCTTGGCGCCCTGCGCGATGTCGAGCTCAAGCGTAACGACCGCCACGTGCCCGATGAGTCTGTCGAGCCGATCCTTTCGGTCCGCGATTTCTGCATCCAGTTTGAGCACCACGGTGATATCAACGTCGTCGACCATGTCAACTTTGATGTCCGCCCCGGTCAGACCATGGGTCTGGTGGGCGAGTCCGGTTGCGGTAAGTCCATCACCACGCTGGCCATCATGGGCCTGACCGATGAGGACGAGCATCTTTCCGGCGAGGTCCTCTGGGAAGGCCGTGACCTGCTCAAGATGAGCAAGAAGGAGTGGTTCGGCCTGCGCGGTACCGATATCGCCATGGTTTATCAGGACGCTCTGTCCTCGCTCAACCCCTCGATGCTCATCTCCGCTCAGATGAAGCAGCTCACCAAGCGCGGCGGCACCCGCAGCGCCGAGGAGCTCCTGGAGCTCGTTGGCCTCGATCCCAAGCGTACGCTCGAGAGCTATCCGCACGAGCTTTCCGGCGGCCAGCGTCAGCGCGTCCTGATCGCTATGGCCCTTACCCGCGACCCCAAGCTGGTTATCTGCGACGAGCCCACGACCGCTCTGGACGTTACCGTCCAGAAGCAGGTCATCAAGCTGCTCAACGATCTTCAGGCCAAGCTCGGCTTTGCCATGATCTTCGTCTCGCATGACTTGGCTCTGGTCGCCGAGGTTGCCCATAACATCACGGTTATGTACGCCGGTCAGGTTATCGAGCAGGCGCCCACCAAGGAGCTGCTCACCAACCCGATCCACGAGTACACCCGCGGTCTTCTGGGCTCCGTTCTGTCCATCGAGAGCGGTTCGGGCCGCCTGCACCAGGTGCCCGGCGCCGTTCCGAGCCCGCGCGATTTCCCCAAGGGCGATCGCTTCGCGCCCCGCTCGAGCCATCCGCGCATTGGCCTGGACACCCGTCCGGTCTTCAAGCGCGTACCTGGCACCGAGCACTTCTATTCCGAGCTCCCCGACGAGGTGCTCAAGGCAAATGGTTTGACCCCTCACGCGGAGGTGATGTAGATGAGCGAGACCGCAGTCAACGGCGTCGAGCCGATCATCTTCCTTGATGATGTTCACGTCACCTTTAGGACCCGTACCGGCTCGATTCTGCACCCCAACCTGGTTCACGCCGTCCAGGGTGTAACGATTAAGCTCATGCCCGGACAGACCATCGGCATCGTCGGCGAGTCCGGTTGCGGCAAGTCCACCACCGCCAACGTCATGTGCGGCCTGCAGGCCCCCACGAGCGGCAAGGTCTACTTTAAGGGCAAGGACGTTACCAAGCGTACCGCCGAGGACCGTCGCCACATGGGTCGCGTCATCTCGGTCGTGTTCCAAAACCCGGCCACGGCGCTCAACCCCCGCATGGTCGTTCGCGAGCAGTTGCTCGACCCCATGCGCGTCCACAACCTGGGCACCGAGGCAGAGCAGGAGAAGCGCGTCAAGGAGCTCCTGGAGCTCACCGGTCTGCCCAGCTCTGCCGCCGAGGTTCTTCCCGGCCAGCTTTCGGGTGGTCAGCGCCAGCGCGTGGCAATTGCCCGTGCCCTGTCGCTGAACCCCGACGCTATCATCGCCGATGAGCCCACCTCGGCTCTGGATGTTTCGGTCCGCGCGCAGATTCTCAACCTGCTGACCGACCTTAAGAAGGAGCTCGGCCTGGCCATGGTGTTCATTAGCCATGACATCCAGACGGTCCGCTATATTTCCGACGACATCATCGTCATGAATGGTGGCAAGATCGTCGAGCAGGGCGAGGCCAAGCAGGTCTTCCAGCACCCCCAGGACCCCTACACCAAGATGCTGCTCGGCGCTGCGCCGTCGCTGCTGCACCCCAAGCTCGGCGAGTAAGTTCGCTTTCCCTCCCGTG